>NZ_CP107551.1:3323715-3625871 GCF_025837095.1 Rhodococcus sp. Z13 | reverse complement strand
CACACCGTCGGACCCGCCGCGGTGGAACTGGTGCTCGACCTGCTCCGCCGGCCCGTCGCCACCGGGGTCCTCCCGTCCTGGGCCGGGACGGGCACGCACCTCATCCACGCCTATCTCGAGCACCGCGCCGAGTTCGCGGCACAGGCAGCCGAACTCGGTGTCGGGGTCGCCGCACAACCCGCGCTCAGCGGCGCGGCTGTGCCCTCGATCCGCAACCGTCTCGGCGAACCCGCCGCGGCCACGCTCGGCCGCCTCGAGGACTGGCTCGCCCACGGCGTCGTCGTCGGAGGCGGATCGGACGCCCCCGGCCCGGAGCTGTCTCCGGCAGCGGGAATGGCCCTGGCCGTCGGCGAGATCGGGGCCGAGGCGGCCTGGAGACTGCACACCACCGGCGCCGCGGCGCTCCTCGGCAGGGCCGGTGGATGCCTCGTCCCCGGCGGGCCGGGGGATCTCGTACTGCTCGCCGACGACCCTCTCACCGCTCCCGACGACCGGATGACCGAACCGGATTTCGTGCGCGGCACCGTGGCGTCCGGGCGGTTCACGACCATCGGATGATCCCGCGACCCCGGAGACCGCTCCGGGGTCGCACTCGTACATGGAGGTTTTCGACCGTGTCCACTGCCGCACCCGAACTGCTGATCCGCCAAGTGCGCTGGGAGGCGCAGGACGTGATCTCGCTGCTGCTCGAGGATCCGGAGGGAGCGCCGCTGCCGGGCTGGGAACCGGGCGCGCACATCGACCTCGTGCTGCCCTCCGGGACCGTGCGCCAGTACAGCCTGTGCGGCGACCCGGCCGACGAGCACAGCTACCGCATCGCCGTGCTGCGCGAGGCGGCCGGTCGCGGTGGTTCCGCCGAGGTGCACACCCTGCGCCCCGGAAACCGGGTCGGATACCGCCCGCCCCGCAACCTGTTCCCGCTGGCCGACTCGGAGCATCACCTGCTGATCGCGGGTGGCATCGGCATCACGCCGCTGCTGGCGATGGCGCGTGAGCTCACCGCCCGGGGTGCGTCCTGGTCGCTGCTCTACGGTGGCCGGAGCCGGGCGTCGATGGCGTTCGTCGACGAGGCGCGGGCGCTGGGACCGGACGTCGTCGTGGTGCCGCAGGACGAGCTCGGGCATCCCGATCTCGCCGGCGCGCTGGCGGCCGCACCCGCCGGTACCGCGGTGCACTGCTGCGGTCCCGAGCCGCTCCTGAGAGCCGCGGCGGAGGCCACCCGGACGGCGTTGGGGGAGGAGGCCTTCCACTACGAGCGGTTCGGTGCCGCCCCCGTGGACCCGGATGCCGTGGTGGATCCCGACGAGGCATTCGAGGTGGAGCTGCGGCGTAGTGGGGTGGTTCTGCCGGTCCCCGCGGACCGGTCGCTGCTCGAGGTGGTCCGTGAGGTCGACCCGGATGTCGCGTTCTCGTGCGAGGACGGCTTCTGCGGTTCGTGCGAGACGAAGGTGTTGGAGGGTGTTCCGGACCACCGGGATTCGGTGCTGACGAAGGCGGAACGCGAATCCGGGACGACGATGATGATCTGCGTCGGCCGGTCGCGGACGCCGCGGCTCGTCCTGGACGTCTGACGTGCCGGCCGAGCGCGGCGTGCCCCGGCGTCAGGAGTGCGCCGCGCCGGCCGGACGGCCCAGCACCGCTTCGGGAATCGTGCGGGTGCGCACGAAGACCGCGGTGACGGTGACCGCGAGTTCGATCAGCGCCAGCCCGGTCGCCGTGGTCATGAGCAGATCGAGGGAACCGGTGGTGGTGAGGTCGACGGCGACGTGTCCGGTGCCGTGGTCGTGGTGGGGCAGCGGGATGTGCAGGGCCAGCATGAGCGTCGTCGTCACGGCCGCGGTGGCGAAGGTGGCCGGGCCCGGTGCGCGCCAGAGATGCCGGCAGCAGGTGAGGCAGGCGACGGCCATGACGACGAGCAGCGCGGTGGTGGGGGAGGCGGTGTGGTGGAACGCCGCCGTCACGAGATGCGTCGTCGCGGTGGCGCCGGCGAGGACGGCTGCGAGCCTGCCGAGATGGTCGGGGCGTGCCGGGGAAGAGGCTGCGGTCACGTGCGGCTCCGTTCTCGATTTGCGCGTGGATGACAATCTGGCAATATTGGATCCAATCCAATAGTAATAGGATACGAGGTGTCGAGCATGCTGAAGCAGGAAGACAACGAACGGCTCACCCGCACCGGACCGGGAACCCCGCTGGGCAAGATGATGCGCGCCTACTGGCAACCCGCGGCCCTGGTCTCGGAGATGCCCGAGGACCGTCCCGTCAAGGCCGTCCGGCTCATGGGCGAGGACCTCGTGCTGTTCAAGCGGCCCGACGGCGGCTGGGGCCTGGTGAGCCGCTTCTGCGCCCACCGCGGCGTCGACCTGTCCTTCGGGCGCCTCGAGGACGGCGGCCTGCGCTGCCTGTACCACGGCTGGCTCTACGGCGCCGACGGCCAGTGTCTCGAACAGCCCGCCGAACCCGAGCACAGCCGCTTCGCCGAGCGCGTCCGCATCGCCAGCTACCCCTGCGAGGAACGCAACGGCATCATCTTCGCCTATCTCGGGGCCGGCGACCCGCCCCCGTTCCCCGCCTACGACTGCTTCACCGCCCCCGACGAGTACACCTTCGCGTTCAAGGGCCTGTGGGAGTGCAACTGGCTGCAGGGACTCGAGGGCGGCATCGACCCCAGCCACGTCTCCTTCCTGCACCGCTTCGTCGGCGAGGACCCGCGCGAGGTCTACGGCCAGCAGTTCAGCGAGGAGGTCGAGGGGACCGGCAAGAAGCTCTCCAAGCTCGTGGGCGAGAGCTACCGCCCCGACATCGAGGTCGAGCAGACCGAATACGGCCTGCGGGTCTTCGCGCTGCGGGACCTGACCGAGGAGATCAAGCACGTCCGCATCACGAACCTGGTGTTCCCCAACGCCTTCGTCGTGCCGTTCGGCAACAACAAGGTCTTCATCCAGTGGCACGTCCCCATCGACGACGAGAACCACTACTGGTACATGATCTTCTACGACTTCCAGGACGAGACCGACAAGGAGACACTGCTCGCACAGCGCCTCGAGGGCGTCACCCTCCCGGACTACCGCCCCATCCGGAACCGTTCCAACAACTGGGGATTCGACCCGGCCGAACAGCGCGACCTCACCTACACCGGTATGGGTCTCGACATCAACGTCCACGACCAGTGGGCCGTCGAGTCGATGGGGCCGATCCAGGACCGAACCCAGGAACGCCTCGGTGTCTCCGACCGCGCCGTCACCGCCAACCGCCGCATGCTGCTGCGCGCCATCGAGGCGTTCGAGGCCGGCAACACCGTCCCGGGCCTGCCCGTCGACGGCGCCACCGCCGCGGCACTGCGCGGACCCCTCGCCGTCGACACGATCGCCCCCGCAGACGACTGGGAGCAGCACTGGCGCAAGCGGGAGGCCGAGCGCCGCAACGCCTCGCCGTGGGCGTCGGAGTCCTCCTCGGACGACGCACAGGATCTGGCCGATGCGTAGCATCGACGAGCGCCCGATCTCCGAGGGCGGTGACGGGTCGAGCGCCCGCCCGCTGCTCGCGTCCGAACGCGGCGGATTCGTCGACACCCACGGGCTGTGGACCGAGGAACACTACGCCGCCGCCGCGCAGATGCGCCGTGTCATCGACGAACTCGGCATCGAGATGGTGCGCTTCTCGTTCGTCGACCAGCACGGGGTGCTGCGCGGCAAGACCATGACCCGCGACGCCGTCCCCGGCGCCATGCGCGCCGGGGTGACGGCACCGTCGTCCCTGCTGCTCAAGGACACCTCGGGACGTTCGGCCTTCTCGGTGTTCTCCTCCGACACCGGCGTCGGGGTCGCCGGCTTCTCCGGCGCGGGCGACATCGTGCTCGTGCCCGACCCGACGACCTTCCGGGTCCTGCCCTGGGCGGCCCGCACCGGATGGCTGCTGTGCCAGGTGCACTTTCCCGACGGCCGGCCGGTGCCGCTGTGCCCGCGCACCGTGCTGCGCCACCAGCTCGCCCGCCTGGCCGAGCACGACCTGGAGATGGTCACCGGCGCGGAACTCGAATTCCACGTCTTCCGCGCCACCGAGGACGAGCTCACCGCCGACCGCATCGGCACCCCCGGTGCACCCGGCCGGGCGGCCACCGTCACCCCGGTGAGCACCGGCTCGCAACTGCTGCACGAGGAGGGGCTCGACTCGCTCGACCATCTCGTGCAGGCGCTGCACGACGGTCTGACCCGGGCGGACCTGCCGCTGCGCTCGATCGAACTCGAATTCGGCCCGAGCCAGCTCGAGATCACGCTCGCACCGGGCTCCGCCCTGCAGACCGCCGACAACGTCGTCCTCGCCCGCGCCGCGATCCGGCAGATCTGCCGCCGCCACGGCTACCACGCCACCTTCATGTCGCGGCCCGCCGGCACGCAGACCGCCTCCACCGGATGGCACCTGCACCAGTCGCTGCGGCAGATCTCCACGGGCGCACCGGTCTTCACCTCCGAGGGCTCCGGAACGCTCTCGGCCGAGGGCATGCACTATCTCGCCGGACTGCTCACCCACGCACCGGCCGCCACCGCTTTCGCCACCCCGACCGTCAACGGCTACAAGCGGTACATGCCGTTCTCCCTCGCCCCCGACGCGGTGGTGTGGGGCATCGACAACAAGGGCGCGATGGTCCGCGTGGTCGGTTCCCCCGGCGACCCGAACACCCGGCTCGAGAATCGATCGGGCGAGCCCGCCGCCAACCCCTATCTCTACATCGGGGCGCAGGTGGCGAGCGGCCTCGACGGCATCGTCCGCGAACTCGACCCGGGCATGCCCACCGAGAACCCCTACGAACCGGGCGCACCGCGCCTGCCGCGTTCGCTGGGGGAGGCACTCGACGCCCTCGAGGCCGACGAACAGCTCACCGCCGCCTTCGGATCCGACTTCGTCGGTTGGTATCTCGCGCTCAAACGCTCCGAGTTCGCACGCTATCTCGCGCACGTCTCGGACTGGGAACAACGCGAATACTTCGGCCTGCTCTGAGCCGCACCCCTCACCGCCGGCGCAGTCGACCCGATGCGCCCGCTACGCTCGGTCCCGCGGGGGACCCGACAGAAAGAGACACCGTGCAAATCTTCGACATCTCCCTCCCCATCCACCCGCAGATGCTGCACTGGGGACGCAAGCCCGAGATCACCACCGTCGAGTCCATCGCCGCCGGCGACGCCTCGAATGTCACCCGCTGGCTGATCGGTTCGCACACCGGCACCCACGTCGACGCCCCGCTGCACTTCAAGGACGGCGAACTGCCCGTCGACCGGATCGACATGGACGTGCTCGTCGGCCCCGCCGTCGTGCTGGACCTGACCGGCGTGACGGGACAGATCGGTGCCGCCGAACTCGAGGCGGCCGGGATCGGCGACGCCACCCGCGTCATCCTCAAGACCGTCAACTCGTCCGAGTCCGGCGCGCTGCGTGCCGACGAGAAGCCTTCGCAGTGGGTCGGTCTCGCACCGGACGGTGCGGCGCTGCTCCGCGAACGCGGCGTGAAGATCATCGCGATCGACTACCTGACCCTGGAATCCCCCGAGAACACCGTCGAGTGGGACACCCACCACGAGCTGCTGCCCAACGGCGTCATCATCCTCGAGGGGCTCGATCTCGCCGCCGTCGAGGCCGGTCCGTACGAGATGGTGTGCCTGCCACTGAAGCTGCAGGGCAGCGAGGCGGCGCCGGCCCGGACCATCCTCATCCGGCGATGAGCACGCGGCGCGTCGCGGTCGCGGCACCGCACCACGAGGCGACCGCGGCGGCCCGGCAGGCCGTGCAGTCGGGTGGCAACGCCCTCGACGCGGCCCTCGCCGCCGCCGCCGTCCTCACGGTCGTCTACCCGCACCAGTGCGCCCTCGGCGGCGACCTCATCGCCGTGGTGCGCGAGCCGGATGGTTCCGTGCACACCGTCGTCTCGGTGGGGGCCGCGGCCACCGGAATCGACGTGGCCGCGATCCGCGCCGCCCACGACCGCATGCCCGGCCGCGGACCGCTCGCGGTGACCGTGCCCGGTGTGGTGGCGGGCTGGCGGACCCTCGAAGGTCTCGGCGCGGCCCTGCCCCTGTCCTCGGCGCTGACCGAGGCGGCCCGGGTCGCCGAGGAGGGCACCGCCGTGTCCGCGGGCATGCGGCGCGCGTTGCTCGCCAACGCCGAACTGCTGCGCACCGATCCGGGTTCGCGAGCGGCCTTCTTCGACGAGGACGGACAGCCCCTCGCCGAGGGCGCCCTGTGGCGGCAACCCGTCCTGGCCCGCACCCTGCGGACCCTGGCCGACGATCCGTCCGCCCTCTACACCGGCGAACTCGCCGCCACCCTCACCGCCGGACTGCAGAAACTCGGCAGCCCGATCACCGCCGACGATCTCGCCGCCCACCGGGCCGAGACGACCACCCCGGTCTCCCGCACGATCTCCGGGGTGACGTGGTTCGCCGCGCCCGCCCCGAGCCAGGCCTCGGCGCTGCTCGCCGTCCTCGGCGACGACGCCCACCGGCCCGCCGCCGACCTGCTCGACCGGTCCATCCGCGTCGCGCAGGCCCGCGACGCGCTGCTCGCCGACCCGCGGGTGGCCGAGGTCGACCTCGACCGGTTCTTCGCGGCCGCGGAGGGCACGGACGTCTTCGCGGCGCTCACCGGGCCCGGTGTCCCCCGCCCGCAGGGTGACACCGTCGCCGTCACCGCAGTCGACGACGAGGGCCGTGCCGTGACGCTCATCCAGAGCGTGTACCAGAGTTTCGGCGCGGGCCTGCTCGAATCCGAGACCGGGATCGTGCTGCACAGCCGCGGATCGGCGTTCTCCCTCGACCCCGGCCATCCCGCCTTCCTGCGCCCCGGAGCCCGGCCGCCGCACACCCTCAGCCCTGCCGTCGCGGTCGGCGACGACCTGGTGCTGGCCCTCGGCTGCCAGGGCGGACGGGCGCAGCCGTGGATCCTGTCGCAGGTCGCCGGCGACCTCACCGACCCCGGCGCCGATGCCGCCGAGGTGCTCGGCCGGCAACGGTGGGTGTTCGGTGCCCGCGACATCGGCGCGGACGAGCCCACCCTCGTCGTCGAACACGACGGTGTCGCCGACGATCTCGCGGAGGTCGCGGCACGCGCCGGGCTGCGCAGCACGGCACGGGGTGCGCGCTGGGACGAGGCGGGCCACGTCCAGGTCTCCCGCCTCGCCGGCGGGAACCTGTCCACCGCATCCGACCCCCGCGCGGACGGGGCGGCGGAGATCGTGACCGGCCCGGTGGTGTGAGCGTCGTCGTGGTGGGCCTCGGGCCGGCCGGGACGATCGCGACGTGGGCGCTGGCCCGTGCCGGGCACGCCGTCACCGCGATCGACGCCGGGACGTCCGGGAGCGAGTCCCGGGCGCCGCTCGCGGCGGCCACGCCGACGGTGCGCTCGACGGTGTACGAGGAGGCGGTGCGCGCGCCGGGCCCGCAGGCCGGCCGCGACGGGATCGGGGGATCGAAACTCCTCGCTGCGCCGCAGAGCTACCGCCTGGACCCGTGGACGCTGCGGATGCGCACACGGGTCGAGGTGCGTCACGGCGCCGGTGTCCTGCCGCCCGGCACGGACGTTCGCGACTGGCCGCTCGACCCCGCCGACCTGCACGAGTGGTACGAGCGGGTCGAACACCTCCTGCGGGTCGGACCGCGGCCGCCGACGGAGTGGACCCGCCGTATGGCGGCGGCTGCCCGGACCCTCGGCCTGCAGCCCTTCGCGGCTCCGGCCGCGGCGTCCCGCGACACCGGAGTCCTCCTCGGGCAGGCGGTGGCCACCGGGCGGGTGACCACGATGCCCGGCACCACCGTCCTGGAGGTGCTCACCGACCGGTCGGGTGTCGCCGGTGTCCGCGTCCACCACGAGGGGCGGATCCGTACGGTTACCGCCCGGGCCGTGGTGCTCGCCGGGTCGGTGCTCGCGAACGTGCGCCTGCTGTTGCTCTCAGGGCTCGGCGGCCCGGCCGTCGGGCGGTACTTCATGTCGCACAACTTCCTTCGCGTGCGCGGGCACTTCCCTGGGGTGAATCTCGACCGGGGATCGGCGGGGCCCGCGACGGCCACGGCGGTCGCCGAGTACGACGCCGACGGGATCGACTGCACCCGCGAGGGATTCGTCGGAGGCTCGATCCTGCAGGCGGCGATGACCGGCCCCGCTCCGTCGCCGGACCCCGAGTGGGGTGCGGTGTGGGCCCAGCCCGAGCAGCTGCCCCACCGGGACAACGCGATCGACCTCGATCCGGTGGCGGTCGACGTGCTGGGCCGGCCGGTCGCACGGCTCACCTTCGCGCTGCACGACGACGACCACCGCCGCGCCCGCCGTCTGCAGGGCGTGATGCGCGACTGGCTCGTCGCGGCCGGGGCCGCCATCACCGCAGCCGAGGAGTTCGCCGCGCACCCCCTCGGCACGCACCTCTACGGCGGGGCGAGAATGGGAACCGACCCGCAGACCTCGGTGGTCGACGGTTACGGACGGGTCCACGGGGTGCCGGGCCTGGTGGTCACCGGCACGGCGACCTTCCCCACCTGCGGGGGCCGCGGCCCCGTGCAGACCGTCGAGGCCCTGGCCTGGCGCAGCGCGACCGCACTCGCGGCCGGGCTGCGCTGAGACGTCACCAGGACCGAACGTTCTTGGCGGGCATCAGTTCCCGCACCCGCAGACGCTCTGCCGATCCGGGGGCGAGTGCGGGAACCTCGCGGATTCCGCGTCCGGTCTCCGGCAGGTACACGGCCTCCGGCGTTCCCGGAGGCGGCGCATCGTCGGGGAACCGGTGGACGTAGTTCCACGCCTCGGGGCAGTAGTCGAACAGCAGCTCGCGGCACACCCCGCAGGCCGAGACGATGCGCATCCCGATTCCCGGCCGGTGCAGGACGGCGAGGACGGTGTCGATCTCGTCGGCGAGCGACAGCTCCGGGGGAGTGGCGGCGAGCACCGCCCCCAGCGCCATGCCCTCCGCGCAGATCGACGTGCGGCCGGCCGACCCCGCCATGTGGACGCCCACGTGGATGCCGCTCGAGCGGGTCCGCACGGCCGCGGCGACCTCGTGCCGGCCCGAGCGGTAGGTGCGCCGCAGGAGGGAGACGGCCGCGTCCCACAGGTCGGTGTCCTCGAGGGCGAGGCCGGGCGGGGGTGGGGTGTCGGGTACGGATCCGGAAATGCTTGTCATTCCGTCAGGTTCGCAGCGACGCGTTACATCGGCGTTAAGAATGGATTCTGTATGGCAATAATTGGATCCAATTCTGTTAGCTTCGTACTCGTGCCTCGGGCGAGCCGGATTGCCTTGCAGGCGTGCATCCACCCGACGAAGGGGAATCCCCGAATGATCATCGACGCCTACAACACCACGCAGGACGTTCGTGGCCGGTCGGACTATCTGACCGGCGTGCGGCGCGGTGAGGCCCCGCCGCCCTACACCCCGTTCGACCCGCAGCGCATCCTCGACAGCATGGACGCCGCCGGCGTGGACATGGCGATGGTCTGCTCGCTCGCTCAGCGCATCGAGAACGACTTCCTCATCGACCTCGTCGCGGCCCATCCCGACCGGTTCTTCGGATTCGGGCAGGTCATGCCGCAGGACGACGATGCCGAGCGCGAGATCCACCGGATCGCCGACGCCGGCCTGCCCGGGCTGAAGCTGCACCCCTCCCTGCACGGCTACATCGCCTCCGACCACGGCCTGCTGGACCCCATCTTCGAGGTGTGCCGCGAGCGCGGCCTCATCGTGCTGTTCAACTCCCTCGACGACGCGTTCTGCTCGCCGTTCGCGATCGAGGAGGTCGCCAGGTACTACCCCGAGGTGCCGACCATCATCGCCCACATGGGGGCGGTGTGGAACGTGCCCGACGCCATCACCGTGGCCGAGCGCACCGAGAACATCTACCTCGAGACCTCCGCGACCCTGCTCTCCGACGTCAAGCGCGCCTACAACCGCCTCGGCCCCGACAAGATCCTCATGGGCACCGAATGGCCCGGCAGCGACTTCGACATCGAACGACTCAAGATCCGCAAGGCGATCCCCGACGACGCGGATCGCGCGAAGGTCGAGGGACTCAACATGGCCCGCCTGCTGAAGCTCGAGGTGACGGTGTGAGCCCACGATTCGAACGCCTCTACTCGCCGGTCGTCTCCGCCGAACTCGCGGCCGAACTCGGCGGCACGGGGGAGCCGATCCAGTGGGAGCGCCTCACCGCACGCGAGTGCGAAAGCATGCTCGAGAACGTCGATTCCGTGCTGATCCCCCTCGGCGCGACCGAGCAGCACGGACCGCATCTGGGACTGTGTGTCGACGGGGAGATCGCCCACCACGTCTGCCTCGGGGTCTCCGCGCTGACCGGTGTCCCGGTCGTGCCGCCGCTGGTCTACGGGGTCTCCGGCTCCCACGGCACCCTGCCCGGCACCCTCACGCTGCGTCCCGAGACGATGATCGCGATGCTCGAGGACATCACCGACTCCCTCTACGCACTCGGGGTGCGGCAGTTCGTCTTCGTCAACGCCCACACCTGGAACGCGGGTCCGATGGAGGTCGTCGCCGACAAGCTCCGCGTCAAGTACGACGACGTGCGGGTGCGCTGCATCTTCTACGTCACCTGCTATCCGGGCCCGGAGGTCGACGGCCGCGTCACCTACGGACGAGGATTGATGCACGCCAACTACTTCGAGACCTCGCTCATGCTGCACATCGACCCGGAGGTCGTGCACATGGACCGGGCCGAGTCGCTCGAGGACCGCGACACCTTCTGGGACTACCGCACCGACCAGGTCAGTCGCTCGGGCGTGTGGGGCCGGGACGTCGAGCAGGCCACCGAGGAGAACGGGGCCCGCGAGATGGAACGGTGCATCCGTACCACCGCGAAGGCGGTGGCCGCCGCGATCGCCGAACCTTGGCCCACCCCACGCTGATCCACGCCTGTCAGGAGTTTCTTCGTTGACCGTCACCGAACCCGCAGTCTCGGCCGCCGAACCGTTCTACGTCGACGGCCGGTGGATCCCCGCCGGGGACCGTGAATGCTTCGACGTCCTCGACCCCGCCACCGGGGAGGTCCTCACCCGCGCGGTGTCGGCCACCGACGCGGACGTCGACGCTGCCGTCGCCGCCGCGGCCGCCGCCCACGAGGACGGACGCTGGCGCACACTGCCGCCCCTGGAACGGGCCAGGATCCTCACCCGCATCGCCGATCTCATCGAGGAGAACCTCGAGGAACTGGCGGTGCTCGAGACCCGCGACAACGGCAAGCCCATCGAGCGGTCCCGCGCCGACACGCAGTCGAGCGCGAACACCTTCCGGCACTTCGCCGGAGCGACGACCCGCCTGACGGGCACCACCGTCCCGATCGCCGGGGAGCACCACGTCTACACCACCCGCGAACCCGTCGGGGTGGCCGCGCTCATCCTGCCGTGGAACTTCCCCATCATGACGGGCTGCTTCAAGCTCGCGCCCGCGCTCGCCGCCGGCTGCACCGTCGTGGTCAAGCCCGCCGAGCAGACCCCGCTGACGATGCTGCGCGTCGCGGCGCTGTGCGAGCAGGCCGGTGTTCCCGCCGGTGTGGTGAACGTCGTCACCGGCGACGGTCGCGTCGGCGCCCGGCTCGTCGAGCATCCCGGCGTCGCGAAGGTGTCGTTCACCGGCTCCACCGAGGTGGGGCGCGCGGTGATGGCAGCGGCGGCCCCCACCAGCAAGCGGCTCACCCTCGAACTCGGCGGCAAGAGTCCCAACATCGTGTTCGAGGACGCCGACCTCGACGCGGCGGTCCTCACCGCGATGCGCGCCTCGTTCGGTCACTCGGGCCAGATGTGCACGGCGGGAAGCCGTCTGCTGGTACAGCGGTCCATCCTCGACGAGATGCACGAGCGGCTCGCCGCGGCGGTGAAGAAGGTGCCCGTGGGCAACGGTCTCGACGGCGGCATCACCGTCGGCCCCCTCGTCTCCGAGGAGCAGAGGCAGCAGGTCCTGCGTTACATCGGGATCGGCCGCGAGGAGGGCGCGCAGGTGCTCGTCGGCGGTGGGGTGCCCGATCGGCCGGGCTTCTTCGTCGAACCGACCCTGTTCGTCGGGGTCGACAACTCGATGACCATCGCGCGCGAGGAGATCTTCGGGCCGGTGGTCGGGGTCATCCCGTTCGAGGACGAGGAGGAGGCCGTCGCGATCGGCAACGACACGAATTACGGTCTCGCCGCGGGCGTCTGGACGAAGGACGTCTCCCGGGCCCACCGGATGGCGGCGAGGCTGCGAGTCGGCACGGTGTGGGTCAACACCTACAACGTCTTCGATCCCGCGTTGCCCTTCGGCGGGGTCGGGGACTCGGGTGTGGGCCGGGATCTCGGCGACGAGGCACTCTTCGGATTCTGTGAACCGAAGAGCGTGGTCGTCGCCTTGTAGACGAGGCACTCGTGCTGCCGAAACGGCATCCGCGGAGCGAAAAGCGCTCCGTGGATGCCGTTTTCGTCTTTCTCCGGCGCGACATTATTGGATCCAATCTGCTAATGTCGGTATACAAAGCGGACCGGGCGAACTCGCCCCTTCAATCCAGGAGTGCTTCGTGATCGACGTTGCAGACCACCGCGCGCACACGCCCGGGGCCGGCCTCTCCCACCATCTCAACGCCGCGGGCGCCGCGCTGCTCTCGTCGGGGGTGCTGTCCACGGTGCGGCAGCATCTCGAAGTCGAGTCCCGCATCGGTGGATACGAGGCCGACGCCCTCGCCCGTGGGCGCATCGACGCGGTGTACGACAGTGCGGCCCGGCTGCTCGGCGCCGAAGCCACCGACATCGCACTGGTGAACAGTGCCACCGACGGCTGGCACCGCGCCCTCGCCGCACTGAGACTGCAGCGCGGCGACCGGGTGCTCGTCTCCCGGTCGAGCTATGTGAGCTCGGCTCTGCACCTCCTGGAACTGCGCGACAGCGTCGGTATCGAGATCGAGATCGTCCCCAACGACGCGGCCGGTCGCATCGACCTCGACGCCCTCGCCGAAGCCCTGAGGACACCCGCCCGGCTCGTCACCGTCGCGCACGTGCCCACCTCCTCCGGGCTCGTCGAACCCGTCACCGAGGTCGGAACGCTTTGCCGCGCAGCGGGCGTCACCTACCTGCTCGATGCGACACAGTCCGTCGGCCAGCTGCCGGTGGACGTCGCGACGATCGGCTGCGACATCCTCGTCACCACCGGACGCAAGTTCCTGCGCGGCCCGCGCGGCACCGGCCTGCTGTACGTCTCCCCGGCCGCGCGCGAGACCCTGCGTCCCGGCGCCCCGGACGTGCGGGGAGCGGCGTGGAACGCCGACGACTCCTACGCACTGAAGGACTCGGCGGTGCGGTTCGAGACCTGGGAGGCCTCACACGCCCTCGAACTCGGCCTCGGCACCGCTCTCGACGAGGCACTCGCCACCGGCATCGACGCGATCGCCCGGCACATCGACGGCCTCGGGAGCCTGCTGCGCACGAAGCTCGCCGAGGTCGACGGTGTCACCGTCCTCGACCCACCGGCCGCGGGCGGTGGCATCGTCACCTTCGGCGTGGACGGACGGTCCGCCCTCGAGGTCAAGGAACACCTGCGCCGGCGCGGAATCCGCGTCGTCGCGGTACCCGCCGCCCACGCCCAGTGGGATCTCGGCGACCGCGGTATCGACGCCGTGGTCCGCGCCTCGATGCACGTCTACAACGGGCAGGACGACCTCGACGCCCTCGTCGAGGTGCTGCAGGAACCCGAGGGAGTTGTGCGGGTGCCGCTGCCCGCCACCCCCTCGCTCGCCGACCTCGCCCCGCGTCGCTCGGCACCGGTGGAGACCGCGGAGTCGACGGACGTGGTCGTCGTCGGGGCGGGCATCCACGGCAACTCCACCGCCTGGCAACTCGCGCGGCGCGGTGTGCGGGTGATCCAGCTCGAACAGTTCTCCGAAGGACACGTGGAGGGCTCGTCGCACGGTCGCGCCCGGATGATCCGGCGCGCCTACCCGAATCCGATCTGGTACCCCTTCGTCGACCGCGCCTACCGGGCCTGGGCCGAGCTCGAGGAGGAGATCGCCCGGCCGCTGATCACCACGACCGGCGGCCTCTACGCCCGTGCGCTGGACGCCGAGTCCGGGCTCGACGGGCCGGACTGCGTGATGGTCGACCACGTCGAGGCGGCCCGGCGTTTCCCCGGACTCGAACTCGGCGCCGGTTTCCGCGCACTGTACGACCCCGCCGCGGGTGTCGTCGACGCTGCGGCCGCGATGGCCCAGCTGACCGCGATCGGCCGGCGTGCCGGGGTGGACCGTCGCGAGGGCGTCCGAGTGCTCGGCATCGACGCCGACGGCGACGGCGCCGTGGTCACCACCACCGCCGGGCGCATCCGCGCCGCGCGCGTGGTGGTCTGTGCGGGACCGTGGATCTCGGAGCTGCTCCCGCAGTTCGCACCCGTGCTCGACGTGGTGCGCATCGTCAACATCCATGTGGCCGGGTCCCGGCCGGAGATGCTCGCGCCCCCGAACCTCGGCCCCTTCTCGATCGAGGTGCCCGAGGTCGGCCTGATGTACGGCATCCCGTCCTACGGCGGCGACACCCTCAAGGTGGGCCTCGACCACGGCCCCGCGGACGACCTCACCGTCGCGCGCAAGCCGGTGTCGCAGAGCGAGATCGACATCCTGCACGATCTGGTCCGCCGCTTCCTGCCGGCCGCCGACGGGGCGGTGGTCGACTCGCTGTCCTGCCGGTACACGATGGCACCGAACAATCGCTTCGCGCTCGGCCCGCTGCCGGAGACCCCGCAGATCCTCGTGGCGGCCGCGTGCTCGGGCCACGGATTCAAGTTCGGGCCCGCGGTCGGCGAGGCGCTCGCGGACCTGGTGACGGGAGTGGAGCGACCCGATCTGGACTTCCTGGAACCGGATCGGATGCTGGCCCCCGCCCGGGTCTGACCGGGAAACGGACCGGCCCGGACGTCGCAGGGGCGTCCGGGCCGGTTCTCCGTGTGCTCGTGTGCGGTTCCCGCGTGTGCTCGTGTGCCGTTCCCGACCGTGCTCGTCCGGTTCCGGACGCGGGCGTCAGCCCTTGAAGACCGTCGAGGACCGGCGTTCGTACCAGCGGGCGAGCTGCTCGCCCGCACTGAGCACGTGCCGGCGCATCGCCTCGCGCGCGGCGGCGTGGTCGCCGGCCTCGATGGCGGCCACGATCTGCTCGTGCTCGCGCAGGTTGTCCTCCCGGTGGCGCGAATTGTCCTGCAGCACCATGGCGGAGACGTTCCGGGGGAAGGTCTCGTTGAGCTGGGCGATCACCCGGGTGAGCCGTTCGTTGCCGGCCGCTTCGTGGATGAGGGTGTGGAAGCGGTCGTTGGCGAGGGTGCTGGCGGCGGGCTTGCCCGGCTCGCTCCGTTCCGAGGGAGACTCGCGCAGAATGCGGTTCGTCTCCCGCAGCTCCTCGAGGGCGTCGTCGGTGATCCGGTCGACGGCCCGCTCGCAGGCGAGGGCCTCGAGTTCGGCACGGACCTCGTAGGCCTCCCGAACCTCCCAGGGGACCGGGACGCGCACGACCGCACCACGATTGGGGACGACCTCGATCAGTCCTCCGGCCTGGAGCTGCCGCAGGGCCTCGCGCACCGGGGTGCGGCTGACGCCGAGGGATTTCGCGAGTTCGGCCTGCCGGAGCTGCGCTCCGATGGGGATCTCGCCGGACATGATCTTCGCTCGGATGGCTGCTGCGGTGTCGTCCACCAAAGCGTGCCCGGTACTGGTGTCGCTCATGAGTGACCTCTTCTGCAGGGCGGCGCGCCCCCCGCACCGCGTGAATCCTCGGCGTCTACGCCGCGCGTCGATCCGGCGGAACCGGATCCAACTCGGATCGAATCGGATGCCAACCTACCAAACTCCTTCCGGTGTTGCCGTGGACACGTTGGCGCGCCACCGACGCATCTTTCGGATACAGTACAGAAATTATTGGATCCAAAAAATCGTCTTCGGTACCCGATACCCGTTCACAGAAGGAGCACGCCGTGAGCGCCTACGCACCCACGCAAGGCAAAGCCGCCGCCAGCAGCCACCCGCTCGATCCGCTCTCCCGCGAGGAGATCGACGCCGCCGTGGCCCTGGTGCGTGCCGACGCGCGCACCGGCGACCGGCTCCGTTTCTGGGGCGCCACCCTGGACGAGGCCCACGCCCGCGCCGTACTCGCCGGCGCGGCCCCGGCCGGCGACCGCAAGGTCGGCCTCGTGGTCATGGACTACGGCAACGACGCGGCCTGGGAGGTCGACGTCCTCCTCGGCGAGGAGTCGCGCATCCTCGACTGGCGGGCCATCGATCCCCGCCGTCCGGGCATCACCTCCGAGGAGGCCCGTGCCGCCGCCCAGGCCTGCCGCGAGAATCCCGAGTTCCGCGCGGCCCTCGCCAAGCGCGGCATCACCGACGTCTCTCTCGTGATGGTCGACGCGGAGTCGATGGGCGGGTTCGTCCCCGACAAGTACAAGGACCGCCGCGTCACCTGGGGCACCGTCTGGCACCGCGTCGACGAGGACGACAACGGCTACGCCCGCCCCGTCCAGGGCGTCGTGCCCATCATCGACATGCAGACCATGGAGGTCCTCGAGGTCGAGGACCACGGTGTCGTGCCCATCTCGGAGGAGACCGGCAACTACGACAACGGCCTGTGGGAACCCGACCGCGAGGGTCTCGCCCCGCTCGAGGTCGTCCAGCCGGAGGGCACGAGCTTCGACGTCGAGGGCTGGAAGGTCACCTGGCAGGGCTGGGAGTTCCGCGTCGGCTTCACCCACCGCGAGGGCCTCGTGCTGTACGACCTCACGTTCAAGGGCCGCTCGGTCCTCAAGCGCGCCGCCTGCAACGAGATGTACGTCCCGTACCTCGACTCGAACTCCACCCAGTACCGCAAGAACTTCTTCGACTGGGGCGAGTACGGCGCCGGCCCGCTGACCAACTCCCTCGCGCTCGGCTGCGACTGCCTCGGTGTCATCCACTACTTCGACGCGACCGTGCTCGGCGGCGACGGGGTGGGCCGGACCATCCCGCAGGCGATCTGCATGCACGAAGAGGACGACAGCGTCCTGTGGAAGCACACCGACATGCGCCGCGACGTCGGGCAGGTGCGCCGCGCCCGCAAGCTCATCATCTCCAACTTCCAGACCGTCGCGAACTACGACTACGGCTTCTACTGGTCGCTGCACCAGGACGGCACCATCAAGCTCGCCGTCAAGCTCACCGGCCTGATGTCGGCCTCCGGCATCGAGGAGGGCGAGGAGGCCCCCTACGGCCGGGTCGTCTCCAAGAACGTGCAGACCCCCAACCACCAGCACTTCTTCGGTCTGCGGCTCGACACCGCGATCGACGGCCCGCTCAACCGGATCGTCGAGGAGCACGCCGAGGTCGAGCCGGATCCCGAGAAGAACCCCTGGGGCAACGCGGTGCGGACCGTGCGGGTCCCGCTGCTGAACGAGAAGGACGCCGCGCAGCGCAACGACGCGTCGGTCTCGCGGCACTGGCGGATCGAGAGCGCCGAGCACACCAACCGCTACGGCGAACCCACCGGTTACCGACTCCTGCTGCCCAACACCACGATTCCGTTCTCCACCCCGGACTCCGTGATGGCCCGGCGGGCACCGTTCACCCACAACCACCTGTGGGCCACCCCCTACGATCCCGCCGAGCAGTACGTCGGTGGCCAGTATCCGAACCAGGCCGAGCCAGGTGAGGACGGCGTGCAGGTGTGGCAGCAGAAGGGTCGTTCGCTCGACGGCGTCGAACTGGTGCTGTGGCCGGTCATCGGTGTGATGCACTTCCCGCGTCCCGAGCAGTGGCCGGTCATGCCGGTCGAGCAGATCGGTTTCATGCTCGAGCCGGACGGTTTCTTCGACCGGAACCCGGCGATGGACATCCCCGCGCCCACGCCGCACTGCTCCACCGAGTCCGGTGGCGAGTCGGCGTGCTGCGGTAGCTGACGGACCGAACACATCGGCCGCGCCGTCCCTTTCGGGCGGCGCGGCCGAATCCTTTTGCAGGGAGACCCCGTTCAGACCTTCGCGGACACGGCCGAGGAAGTCGGTTCGGGGACGGGCCACGGACGGCACAGCAGCACGACCAGCGCGACGATCTGGAACGCGGCCGCCCCGAACATCGCGGCACCACCCCCGGCCCGGTCCACGAGGACGCCGCCGACGAACACCCCGACGGCGAGGCCCAGTTCGACACCCGAGGTGAACACGCCGAGCCCTGCCGCGCGGCTGTTGGGGTGGAGCCGGCCGGTCGTGAGCATCAGCAACGCCGGATACAGGGGGGAGAACCCGCAGCCGAGCAGTGCGGCCCCGATCGCGGCGACGGGGAAGCTGCTCGCGACGGCGAGGACGACGTACCCGGCGGTGGTGGCGGCCAGTGCCCCCGCCGCCGTGGCCTGCGGGCGCCACCGGTCCACCCGGGCCCCGAGCAGCAACCGGAAACCGACCACGCTGGCGGAGAAGACCGCGAAGACCGCCGCCGCGCCGGTCGGCCCGGTGGGCGGCACACCGCGGTCGACGAGGTGGAGGATGAGAAAGGACATCAGGATCGACTCGCCGGTCCACGCGGCCGCGGCGATGACGCTGGGCCGGGCGGTCGCGGCCACCACCGGCCCCCACTTCTGCGGGGTCCTGTCCACCACGATGGTCCGGGGGCGACGAGGAGCGGCCGCGACACACCCGAACGCGCCCACCTGCATGGCGGCGCAGGCGAGCCAGACGGCGGCGAAGCCGTACCCGTGCAGCAGGGTCTGGCCGATCTGAGGACCCGCCGCCAGGCCGATCCACACGCTGATGCCGAACATCCCCAGCGTGCGTCCCCGCGCGTCCGCCCGGGCCGCGTCCACCACCCAGGCGGTGAGTGCGACGTTCAGAGCGATCGCTCCGATCCCGAACAGCGCCCGTCCGCCGACGACGTTCCACAGGCTGCCGGCCGGCAGGAGCACCCCCATGCCGACGACCCCCAGCACGGCACCGGCCATCCCCATCCGGCGACGTCCGGCCCGATCGGTGATCCACCCCAGGACGGGGTTGGCGATCACCGACAGGACCGATGCCGCGCCCACGACGATCCCCACCACGGTGGCGCTGTGACCCAGATCGTTCTGGATGTACTGGGGAAGGGCAGGGGTGACCGTGCCGGTCGTGGTGCACACGAGCGTCGAGGCGGCGAACAGGAGCCAGAATCGGCGCCCCAGGAGACCCGGAGGGGTGAAGGGCATGAGATTCCTCACTTGGATTCAATAAATTTATGATTGGATCCAATATTACCGTGGAGTGGGCCGCCGTCCGCGTGTCGAATCGGCGCTCCGACACGGCGTGGCGAATCAGGTACGGTCGTTCCGTTTTAGTCGCTCATACCTCTGACCTGCGGTTATCCGAAATGTTTCAAGAACGGGAACGTGATGTGAAGAAGATCACAGTCCGATATACCCGCGTGGGGGTCGCGCAGCTGGCAGGGGTGTGTTCAGAATTGACGCGAGCTCGGTAAATTTCGGGCGTTGAAATCGGTCTACATACCCGCTCGGGATGAACGGGTGAAGGAGAATCACATGGAGATCTTCGAGATCATCAAGCTTGTCGGCTCTGTCGCCAGCTTCCTCACCAGCGACCTGGGCCAGACCCTCCTCGACGCCGGTAGCTCGGCGATCGATTCGGGCAGCGCCGCTCAGTAATTCCGGAGACTGTACAGCTCCGAAGCTGATACTGCGCCCCTCGGCTCTCCGCCGAGGGGCGCAGTATTTTGTCTCGGGAAATTCTTCTGCCGATCGACGGGTGACCCGAGTCGTCGGCAGCATTCGGTTCCCGGGTGAGGTCGATGACGATGTCCGACGATTTCCCTGTCGATTCGCGTATCGATCACGAACGGATATCGAGGTACGCGTCGGAATGGCTGAGGCCTCGGGGAGGCCTCATGCCGTAGGGCGGTATCCGCCGCGGAGCGCCCCCTCGGCGGATCCGCCGCGCAGAGACTGTAGCCGCAGGTCACGCCGCCGCGCTATCCCCGGGGTGTCGCGGCCGAGTCGTGTCCGGGAGACGAATTCCGGGTGAAGGGAACGAAGCGGAAATACGTCGAATTCCCGACGTCACGAATTCTGTGCCGACGTACAAGAATTCGTGATCATGAACACCTGCGGATAACGAGTCCGGTATTTTTCGTTCGTCCTGACCCGAAAGCCGGGTGGATGCGGTCAGAATCGAGTCGAGCCCAACCGACCTCGCAGGTGTGTGCGAAGCCGGCGGACGAAATCCACTCGGTGCATCGTCGGACGAAGGAGTTTCACATGGGCCTCATGGATCTTCTCGCACTACTCATGGAACTACAGGGAGGCGGCGGCCTCGGCGGTGGCGGTCTCGGAGGCGGTCTCGGAGGCTCCGGCGGCGGTGGTCTGGGCGGCGGGGGTCTCGGTGGTCTGGGCGGCGGTGGCCTCGGTGGCAGCTTCCCGTTCGGCAGCGGAAGCGGCGGAGGCAGCCCTCTGGGTGGAAGCGGAATGCTCGGCAGCATGTAGCAACCACCATCCTTCCGAACGTGGCTGCGGCCCCCGGTGCTCACCGGGGGCGCAGCCGTGTCTCGGGAGGCCCGGCTCAGTGCTCGGGAATCAGCATCCACAGCGCGAGGTAGAGCAGCGCTGCCCCGCCGCCGGAGACAAAGCCGGCGAGGACGGTGCCGGCCCGGACGAGGTTGACGTCGACGCGGAAGTACTCGGCCAGGCCGCCGCACACGCCACCGAGCATGCGCTGCGAGGAGGACCGGGTGAAGGGACGGGGGGTTTCGCTCTCGAAGTTCATGCCATTCATCCTGTCGCCCGGGAGGTTCCGGCACATCCGGGAAGTACCCGGATATCGACCCTGATCCTCGTCTCGGGGACGACCCCGGACCCACGGTCCCGAGTCCTGACGGAGACCGGGAACGGGATCACTTTCACCGAACCGTGACATTTCTGTGAACCCCTCGGGTATACATGGTCGCGGTTGTCTGTTCGTCGCTCCGGTGGCCCGGAGCCTCTTGTCGCATAAGCGGGGGAGGTGCACGCGGTTGGTTTCGACTCGGATCCGGCGGATGCTCGTCGTGCTCTCGATGGCCGCGGTGGCGGCGCTCGTCGTGCCGAGCGGAACGTCCGCGCAGCCGGCCTCCCACCCGACCCGGATCGATGCCGAGGGTGACCGCACGCTCATCGCCCACGTGTACTCGGCGGCAATGGATCGCGTCGTACGGTTGCGGATCCGGACACCTCCCGACACGAGCGAACCGCGGCCCACCTTGTACCTCCTGAACGGTGCGGGCGGCGGGAACGGGCGCGCGACCTGGGAAGCCCAGACGGATGTGGACGACTTCTTCTCCGACAAGAATGTCAACGTGGTCACTCCGCTGGACGGATCCTTCACCTACTACACGGACTGGATCCGTGACGATCCCGTGCTCGGCCGCAACAAGTGGACCACCTTCCTCACGCAGGAGCTTCCACCGATCATCGACGAGCAGTTCGGTACCACCGGAGTCAATGCGATTGCGGGACTGTCGATGTCCGGGACATCGGTGCTGAACCTGGCGATTGCACGACCGGGTCTCTACAAGGCGGTGGGGGCGTACAGCGGTTGCGCCGAGACCAGTACGGAACTCGGGCGGCTCTACGTCCGCGCAGTGGTCGAAAGTCGCGGCGAGGCGGACGTCGAGAACATGTGGGGGCCGGATGGTGGTGCGGGATGGGTCGACAACGATCCGTACGTCAATGCCGACAAGTTGCGCGGACACGCCCTGTACATCTCGTCGGCCACCGGCCTGCCGGGCCCGCACGAGCATCTCGGTGCGCGATCGGTCGGGAACGACCCGGCGCTGTTGCTGAACCAGATCGTGGTGGGAGGCGCCATCGAGGCCGCGGTGGACGCCTGCACCCGACGCCTCGCCGTTCGACTCGACGAGCTCGGTATCCCAGCACATTTCGAGTTCCGTCCCGTGGGCACCCACTCGTGGGGTTACTGGCAGGACGATCTGCACGCCTCGTGGCCCATGATTGCGAGGGCCATCGGCGCGTAATCATCCGAACCTGGACCTCCCGGCGTGGCCCGCTCCGGCAGGGTACGCGGACCTCGCGTTAAAAGTGTTCCCGGGCAAGGGATACGGTATTTATCGGTGAGTTACGAAGTGTTGACGGATCCGATATCGGTGCGTAGGGTGTGTTACGGCACAGAGTTATGAAAGATGTTGTGCTGCAGTATCTTCGAACTCACACCAGGAGGGTCCATGGGTAGCACCACGATCACCGAACTCATCACGTTCATCTTCTCGTTGCTCTCGCAGACCGCGGAGTTCTTCAGCTGACGTCGCTCGTCGCACGGCGTAGCTCTGCAGTATCCGATCCTGCTGTACCCGAGGTCCGGGGACCCGATGTCTCCGGCGGAAAACTGGAGGAACGATGGGCAGTATCTCGAACGGACTCGACGCCATCGGCCAGCTCGTCCAGCTGGTCCTGCTGATCATGCCGAACCTGTTGACCAGCTCGCTGTAACCGCGGTTCCCGGGCAGGCGCTCAGGCCGGCCCGACCCACGAGCCCGACCCCGCTGCACGGGGGTCGGGCTCGTTCGTATTTCCTTCGGGGGCGGCGGGCGGTGACGGGACCGGGTCAGTGCTCCGGGAGGATCATCCACATCGCCAGGTAGAACAGCGCCGCTCCGCCGCCGGTGACGAAGCCGGCGAGGACGGTGCCGGCCCGGACCAGGTTGACGTCGACGCGGAAGTACTCGGCCAGGCCGCCGCACACGCCACCGAGCATGTGCTGCGAGGAGGACCGGGTGAAGGGGTGGGGGGTTTCGCTCTCGAAGTTCATGCCCTCATCCTGTCGCCCGGGAGGTTCCGGCACATCCGGGAAGTACCCGGATATCGACCCTGAACCTCGTCTCGGGGTCCGTCCAGGATCACGCTGAGGGGAACTCTCGGCTCGGCGGGAAGGGCCGGGCAGACTGGGCGGGCAACACCCCCACGGAAGGAGTCCGACCCCATGACCGACACCGTTCTCGACGATCGCGTCGCCGCTCTGCACCGCCGTTACGGTGCGCGCGCGGCACAGCGCGCGGCCGAACACATCGGCCCCGAGGTCTGGAACGAGGTGCTCGCCCTGCAGCTCGCGCACCGGTCGGTGCGGACCTTCCTCCCGGAGCCGGTCTCCGAGGAACACCTGCGGGCGATCGTCGCGGCAGCGTCGTCGGCGGCCAGCTCCAGCAACCTGCAGCTGTGGAGCGTGATCGCGGTGACCGACCGCGAGCGCCTCGCCCGCATCGCGCCCCTCGCCGGCGACCAGGCGGTCGTCCGCAACGCCCCGTTGCTGCTGGTCTGGGTCGCCGACCTCGCGCGGGCCGCGCGCCTGGCGCAGCAGCACGGCAAGGACCTCGTGAACGCCGGATACGTCGAGTCGGCCCTGCTCGGGGTGGTCGACGCCGCGCTCGCCGCGCAGAACGCGACGCTCGCCGCCGAGTCGCTCGGCCTCGGCGCCGTCTACATCGGGGCCCTGCGCAACCATCCGCGCGAGCTGGCCGCCGAACTGAACCTGCCCGACCACAGCTTCGCGGTGGTCGGGCAGGTGGTGGGGCACCCGGATCCGGACGCCGCACCCGAGGTCAAGCCGCGGCTCGGCCAGGACGTCGTGCTGCACCGCGAGCAGTACGCGGCCGAGAACACCGACGATGGTGTCGCCGCATACGAGGCGGAGATCGCCGAGTTCTACCGCGAACAGGGCCTGGCGGAGAGCTGGGTCGCGCGGGTGCTGAGCCGTTTCTCCGCGCCCGGCGCGTTCGGCTCCCGGGAAGCGCTCCGGGATGCATTGCAGGAACGCGGTTTCCGACTCGACTGACACCGAATCGGCAGCTGCGGGGGCCGCACCGGCCTAGTCTGGAGCCGTGGAGACCGTACAGATCCAGCTCCCCGGTGGCACGACCGCACCGGTGCGGCTGTTCCCCGGGCCCGACCACGAGCACGAGACCCGGCGCGACGCGACCCGCGCGGTGGTCGTCGTCGTGCCGGGTCTCGGTATCCCGGCCGGGTACTACGAACCGTTCGCGGAGGCGGTCGCCGCGCACGGCTTCGACGCCGCGATCTGCGAGCTCGCGGGGCAGGGCGACAGCCGTCCACGACCGGGACCGGACAGCACCTACGGCTACCACGAGATCGTGGCGACGCACTTCCCGGCGGTCTTCGAGGTGGTGCGGGAACGGTTCCCCGACTCCACGCCCTACCTGCTCGGTCACTCGATGGGCGGGCAGCTCGGGGTGCTCTACGCCGCCCGCATCCGGGGCCGGCTCGGCGGACTGATCCTCGTCGCCTCGGGCACCCCCTACTACCGGCACCACGGTGCGATCCGCGGCCCGGGCCTGTGGCTCGGGTCCACCGCGATGTCGCTCACCGCCGCGGTCACAGGGTTCTGGCCCGGCGACCGGCTCGACGTCGGCGGGTTCGGCCCGCAGTCGCGGGTGCTCATCTCGGACTGGGCGCGGCTGGCCCGCACCGGCCGGTTCGAACCGGCCGGTGCGGACATCGACTACGAGGAACGCGTCGGCCGGCTCACCCTGCCCGTCCTGTCCGTCACCATCGAGGGCGACGAACTCACCCCGGTCGCGTCGGCGCGGCACCTGCTCGGGAAGCTGCCGTCGGCCGAGGTCACCGAATGGCACAATCCCCGGGCCCTCGGCCACAACGGGTGGATCCGCGACAACACCGACACCGTCGAGCAGATCGTCGCCTGGCTACGCGACCGCTGAACCCGCCCGGGCCGCCGCGAGCCGCACGTGCGCGTTGGGGGCGCCGTATCCGGTGTAACCACCGCGCCGTTCGAGCAGCTCGACCTGGAAGCCGCCCTGCACGGGAAGGGTGTAGGCGTGCAGGAATTCACCGCCGTCGTCGTTGCGGTCGTAGAGCAGACCGTTGCTCTGCAGAACGGTGAACAGCTCGGGGTCGAGGGCGAAGCGGGCGTCGAGATCGGCGTAGTAGTTCGCGGGAGGCCGGAGGAACTCCACCCCGCGCGACCGCGCGAGCCGGACCGCGTCGACGACGTCGGCGGTGGCGAAGGCCAGCTGGGTCACGCCCCGCCGCTGCGGGATGGTGCCGGTCTCCGAGACGTTCAGCGCGACCCGCAGGTCGCCCTTCTCTGCACGCAGGGCACGGATGCGCAGGCGGCCCTGCGGCTGGATGTACTCCTCCGGGTCCTCCGGCCGCAGCCCGAACAGGGTGCGGAAGAACGACAGTTCCTGGTTGAGGTCGTCCGCGGCGACGGTGACGTCCACGTGGTCGAGGCCGAGCCAGCCCGGGGTGTCCGCGACGTCGCCCGGCACGAAGTCGTTCTGCCAGTGGTCGGCGTCACCGGGTTCGGCGCTGACGAAGACGTGCAGACCCGACGGCGAGGTGATGCCCGGCAGACCCGCCTCGCCCTCGCCGCGCGTGCGATCGACTGCGGGCCACAGCAGGTTCGCGGCCCGCTCGGCCACCGCGGTGACGTCGGGTGCGACGAGACCCAGTGCGGTCGCCGCCGGGCCCGGGGCGGGCTCCTCGTTGAGGACGACGTTCGCGCCGCCGTTGCGCCACCACACCACGGGCTTGCTTCGGTGCCGGCCGGCGATGTGGAAACCGAGACCGGTGAGCAGCGCGGGGTAGTCGGCGCGGTCCGGGTCGGCGAGTTCGACGAACGCCGCGTCGGTGCGCGCCGGGACGGGCGGGGCCACCGTCACCTTCTCGCGCGCGGGACCGGTGAGCCGGGCACCGAGCCGATCCTCGAGGAACAGCAGCGACCGCATCGCGTCGCGCGCGGTCACGTGCGGATCGGCTTCGCGCACCACGTCGCTGAAGATCTCCAGCGACAGCGGCCCGTCGTAGCCGGCGTCGAGCACCGCCGCGACCACCCCGGAGACGTCGAGCATCCCCTGGCCGGGGAAGCAGCGGAAGTGACGGCTCCATTCGAGGACGTTCATCTCGAGCACGGGCGCGTCGGCGACCTGCAGGAACCCGATGCGCTCGCCCGGGACGCCGGTGAGGGCGCGGCCGTCGTCGCCGCGGGCGAGCATGTGGAAGGTGTCCACCGCCAGCGTCACCGCCGGATGGCCGGCGCGCTGCACCAGCTCCCAGGCCTGCCCGACCCGATTGACGTGCCGTCCCCAGGCCAGTGCCTCGTAGGCGAAGGTGACGCCGTGCGCGGCGGCGAGCTCACCGACGGCGTGCAGCTGCTCGGCGGACAGGTCGGGATCGTCGATCGCGGTCGGCAGCGCGTTCGAGCAGGCCAGGAAGGTCGTCGCGCCGAGCTCGTTCATCACCTCGAGCTTGCGGCGTACGCGGTGCAGGACGTCGGGGAACCGCCGCGGGTCGACGCCCTCGATGTCACGGACCGGCTGGAACAGATCGATCGTCAGACCGAGCTC
This sequence comes from Rhodococcus sp. Z13, assembly GCF_025837095.1. Lineage (NCBI taxonomy): Bacteria > Bacillati > Actinomycetota > Actinomycetes > Mycobacteriales > Nocardiaceae > Rhodococcus > Rhodococcus sacchari. The sequence continues at coordinate 3,599,514 of NZ_CP107551.1, read as the reverse complement.
GGCGCAGCGGCGGGCCACCTCGGCGGGGGACAGCGGCGACGCGATGAGGTCGTTGTCGAAGATCTCGATCCCGTCGAATCCGGCGTCGGCGATCGCGTCGAGTTTGTCGGCGAGAACACCGGAGAGCGAGACGGTGGCGATTCCGCGGTGCATCAGCTGGTCAGCTCCTCGAAGTGTCGGACCATTCGGTCGGCGTCGGGGGTGACGCCGGTGAAGTACTCGAAGGCGCCCACCGCCTGGAAGACGGCCATGCCGCCGCCGGGCACCACCCGGCAGCCGCGGGAGCGGGCGAGGTGGATCAGTTCGGTCTCGAGCGGGAAGTACACGACGTCCGACACCCACAGGTCCTCGCGGACGAGGTCGGCGGGCACCGGCAGGCCGGGGTGGCCGGTCATGCCGGTCGGGGTGGCGTTGACCAATCCCTGTGCCGTGGCCAGCTCCCCGGCGAGATCGGTGGTCGCGCGGACCCGGTCGTCGCCGAACCGCTTGGCGAGGCGGGTCGCGCAGGCCTGCGCCTTCTCGGTGTCGACGTCGACGATGGAGACGTGCTCGGCGCCCTGCTCGAGCAGCGCGTAGCCGACGGCCGATCCGGCACCGCCGGCCCCGACCAGAACGGCGCGGTCGGCGACGGCGTCGGGCAGCCGGCGGCGGAAGGCGCGGCCCCAGCCGGACCAGTCGGTGTTGCGGCCGAGCGCGCGTCCGTCCCGGAACACCACGGTGTTGACTGCTCCGAGATCGTAGGCGTCGTCGGACAATTCGTCGAGCAGCGGGATCACGACCTGCTTGAAGGGGTGCGTGATGTTGAGCCCGTCGAACCCGAAACGCCGTGCCCAGTCGAGCATCTCGGCCAGGTCGTCGGCGCCGTAACCGAGCCGCTCGGCGTCGACGAGGCGGTAGGTCAGGTTCAGTCCCGAGGCGAAGCCCTCGCGTTCCTGCATGGCAGGGGTGAGCGAACCGGCGATCCCGGCGCCGAACAGGCCCAGCAGGAAGGACGTACGGGCGGGCACTGCGGTGGTCATCGGGAGCTTTCCTTCGTGTCGGTGTGGGTCGCAAGGGCGGCCAGGTGGCGGACGGCGAACTCGTATCCGGCGGGGCCGCATCCGGCGATCACGGCCGTCGCGACGGGCGCGACGAACGAACGGTGCCGGAACTCCTCGCGGGCGTGCACGTTGGTCAGGTGCACCTCCACGACGGGGGCCGCGACGGTCGCCAGTGCGTCGTGCAGGGCGACCGAGGTGTGGGTGTAGGCGGCGGCGTTGATCACGAAACCCGAGGCGGAGCAGCGTAGCTCGTGGACGGAGTCCACCAGGGTGCCCTCGTGGTTGGTCTGCCGGAAGTCGACGTCGAAGCCGAGGGTGTCGGCGGTGCGCCGGCACAGGTCCTCGACGTCCGCGAGGGTCGCGGTGCCGTAGAGATGCGGTTCGCGTGTGCCGAGCAGGTTCAGGTTCGGACCGTTGAGTACCGCGATCGTGCGTCGCGGGCTCACGAGGCCGCTCCGGCGGGGACGGGCGCGTCGGCCGGGGTGCGCGGGGGCAGCCCGATCTCGCGGGTGGGGACCTTGTGGGTGCCGGAGGGGCCGGTGGCCACGGCGATCAGCGAGATCACCACGGCGCCGACGCCGAACAGCGCCACGCGGTACCAGTTGTCGGCGTTGCCGTCCATGAGCGCACCGGCGATGGCGGGCGTGAACCCGGCGAGTGCGAAACCGAACTGGGTGCCGATCGCCATGCCGGACAGGCGGACGCTGGTGGGGAAGTACTCGGCGTAGGTGGCCGGCCACACCGCGTTCGGCATGCTGTAGACCACGCCGGCGAGCAGGATGCCGGTGACGAGCACGAGCGGCACGTCGCCGCGGGAGATCGACCACAGGAACAGTGTCACCATGACGGCACTGCCGATCAGGCCGGAGACGAAGACCGGCTTGCGGCCGATGCGGTCCGACAGCATGGCCCACAGCGGGATGGTGCCCACGGCGATGACGTTGGCGGCGATCGCCAGCCACAGCATCGTGGTGTCGCTGATGCCGATGCCGTACTCGTCGGCGGTGGCGAAGTTGAGGGCGAACACCTGGAAGACGGTGTTGACCATGGCGATGAAGGCGGCGAAGAAGACGCGCAGCACGCCGGTCCAGTGCTGACGGAAGAGCACGGCCAGCGGCGCCTTGGGTGTCTCGTCGTGCGCCTTCTCGGCGTGGAACTCCGGGGTCTCGTCGAGGCTGCGGCGGATGAGGAATCCGATCAGCACGATCACGGCGCTGATCCAGAAGGGCACACGCCAGCCCCAGGACTGCAGCTGTTCCTCCGACAGCAGGGCGATCACCGGCAGGAACATCAGCGGGGCGAGCACCTGGCCGCCCTGGGTGCCGCTGAGCGTCCAGCTGGTGAAGAATCCGCGCCGGTCGTCGGGGGCGTGTTCGAACGACATCGAGTTCGCGCCGGCCTGTTCCCCGGCGGCGGACAGACCCTGGAGGAGTCTGAGGGTGACCAGCAGGATCGGGGCGAGCATGCCCACCTGGCCGTAGGTCGGCAGGCAGCCGATGAGGAAGGTGGACACACCCATGAGCAGCAGCGTGCCCACGAGGATCAGCTTGCGGCCGAACCGGTCGCCGATGTGCCCCATGAGGACGGACCCGAAGGGGCGGGCGACGTAGGCGACACCGAAGGTCGCGAGGGAGGCGACCGTCGCGACGGCGGCGTTGCCCTCCGGGAAGAAGATCTTCGGGAACACGAGGGCGGCGGCCGTGCCGTAGATCGCCAGGTCGTAGTACTCCAGAGCACTGCCGCTCCACGCGGCGAGCGCCGCCTTGCGGGGCGTGCGCTGCACGCTGGTGGTTTCAGTCATCGGATGCCTCGGGGTGTGTGTTCGGGATCGGATAGAGCGACCGTATGGGTGTGGCGCAGCACACGGCAATCGTTTGCCATTTTTTGCCATACTGCGTGCATGTCGGCTGCACCGCGCTCCCGGAAACGCGCCACCATCACCGACGTCGCCCGCGAGGCCGGGGTCGCGGCGTCCACCGTCTCCCGCAGTTTCTCCAACCCCGGCCGCGTCAACGCAGCCACCCGCGAGCACATCCTCGAGGTCGCCGAACGCCTCGGCTACACCCCCAACCCGACGGCCCGCGCCCTCGAATCGGGACGCACCAACACCCTGGCCCTGCTCGTCCCCGACATCACCAACCCGTTCTTCGCGGGCGTCATCAAGGGCGCCGAGCGCGCCGCCGTCGCATCGGGCCGCACCCTCGTCCTCGCCGACACCCAGGAGAGCGCGACCACCGAAGCGCACATCGTCCGCCGCCTCGGCCCGGCCGTCGACGGCTTCGTCCTCGCCGCCGCCCGCATGCCCGACGACGAGCTGCGCCGCCTCGCCGACCTCGAGGCCGTCACCCTCGTCAACCGAGCGATCCGCGGAATCTCCTGCGTCGTAGCCGATTACGAGACGGGAACACGACAGATCGTCGACCACCTCGCGTCGCTCGGGCACCGTTCGCTGCTGTTCCTCGGCGGACCACCCGAATCCTGGTCGGGGGCGCGACGCTGGGCCGGGCTGCAGGCCGCGGCCCACGCCCACGGCATGCGGGTGCGCCGCTTCGGGCCCTACTCACCGACCCTCGGCGGGGGAGCGGCCGCCGCCGACGCCGCCGTGGCCGCCGACGCCACCGCGGTGGTGTGCCACAACGACATGCTCGCCATCGGGGTGCTCCGCCGCCTGCGCGAACGGGGGGTGTCGGTGCCGGAGCACGTGAGTGTCGTCGGTTTCGACAACATCTTCGGCTCCGACCTGTGTCAGCCGACCCTGACGACCCTCGCCGAACGCACCCAGGACGCCGGGGCGCGCGCTGTCGAGATGCTCGCCCGTCAGGCTTATGAGCGGGTCGCGGTGGCCGACGAACTCGTCCTGCCCACCCAGCTCGTCGTCCGCGAGTCCACCGGACCCGCGAGATGAGGGAGGTTGCGCCAGCTACCTGAAGCTGACGCGGAGAAAGTGCGCACAACCTCCCGAAGGTTCACCGGTTTGCGAGCTTGTCGGCGAGGAAGGTGAACGTCAGCGCCGACTTGAACGCGGCCTGCGCGTTGTCGGCCGCACCGCCGTGGCCGCCCTCGATGTTCTCGTAGTACCAGACCTCGTGGCCCTGCTCCTCGAGCCGCGCCACCATCTTCCGGGCATGGCCGGGATGCACCCGGTCGTCGCGCGTCGACGTGGTGACGAGGATCGGCGGGTAGTCCGCCTCCGGATCGGTGTTCTGGTACGGCGAGTACCTGCCCAGGAACTCCCACTCTGCCGGGTCGTCCGGGTCGCCGTACTCGGCCATCCACGACGCGCCCGCGAGCAGCAGGTGGTAGCGCTTCATGTCGAGCAGCGGCACCTGGCACACGATCGCCCCGAACAACTCCGGATAGCGGGTGAGCATCACGCCCATGAGCAGACCGCCGTTGCTGCCGCCCTGCGCGCCGAGCTGCTCGGGTGTCGTGATGCCCCGCGCGACGAGATCCTTCGCGACGGACGAGAAGTCCTCGAAGACCTTGTGCCGGTTCTCCTTCAGCGCCTGCGTGTGCCAGGTGGGCCCGTACTCGCCGCCACCGCGGATGTTCGCGACGACGTAGGTGTAACCCTTCTCGAGCCACGCCCGGCCGACGCCCCCGCTGTAGGCGGGCACCATCGAGTTCTCGAACCCGCCGTAGCCGTACAGCAGGGTCGGCGACGGGGTTCCGGTGTTGCGCCCCACCACGAAGTAGGGCACCTGCGTGCCGTCGTCGGAGGTCGCGAAGAACTGCTCGACGGTGATGCCCTCGGCGTCGAAGAACGACGGCGCCTGCTTGATCGCCTCCACCGGGCCACCGACCGTCCCGGACAGCAGGGTCGCGGGGGTCGTGAAACCGCTGGAGTTGAGGAAGAAGTCGTCGCCGGTGAGGGGGTCGACGTCGATGATGGAGGTCGAGGTGGCGTCGGGGACACCCGGCAGTTCCTCGTCGGTCCAGCCGTCGTCGCCGGGGGTGAGCACCCGCATGCGGGTCTGCACGTCCTGCAGGGTCACCACCAGCAGGTGGTTCTTCGTCCACGCATACTGCTCGAGCGAGGTGTGCTCGTCCGGCGCGAACAGCACCGTCATCTCGCGCGACCCGGCGAGGAAGTCCGAGTAGTTCGCGGCGAGCAGCGTGCCCGCCGGATGGCCCAGCCATTCGGAGCGGGTGCGCACGAGCAGGTGGTCGCGGTAGACGCTCACCCGCGCGTCGTCGGGCACGTCCAGCTTCACGAGCTCGCCGTCGGCGGTCAGCTCGAACCGGTACGAGCGGTAGAAGTCGATGGCCCGGTCGACGAAGCTGCGTTCGTAACCGGGGGTGTTGTCGAACCAGGCCGACACCGCGACGTCGCTGCGCTCACCCTCGAAGACCGTCTCGGCCTCCTCGATCGGGGTGCCCCGCTTCCACCGCTTCGCGATCCGCGGATACCCGGAGTCGGTGAGCGAACCGTCCCCGAAATCCGTTCCCACGTAGACGGTGTCGGCGTCGATCCAGGCGATGTCGGTCTTGGCCTCGGGGAGCTCGAAGCTGTCCGGGCCCGACACGAAACGCCGCTCGACGAGATCGAACTCGCGGATCACGTTCGCGTCGGCACCACCGCGCGACAGGCCGATGAGCGCGCGGCTCTGATCGGGCCGCAGCACCTGGGCGCCCGACCACACCCAGTTCTCGTCCTCCTCCTCCTCGGCGACGGCGTCGAGGTCGACGAGCACGTCCCATTCGGGTTCGTCGCGCAGGTACTGCTCCATCGTGGTGCGTCGCCACAACCCGCGCACGTGGTCGGCGTCGCGCCAGTAGTTGTAGAGGTACTCACCGCGCCGACGGGCATACGGGATGCGGGCGTCGGTGTCGAGGACCTCGCGGATACGGGTCTCGAGCTCGGCGAAGCTCTCCGTACGGGTGTATTCCTCGACCGTGCGGTCGTTGCGGGCCCGCACCCAGTCGAGCTGCTTCTCGCCGGTGACGTCCTCGAGCCACAGATGGGGGTCGGTCGTGTCGTCGCTCATGGACCATTCATACCCGCCCCGCCCCTGCCACGGGCGGCAGGCAGACTGTGACCTCGTGCAGATGCATCCCTCGGACGCGCGCCGGGAATGGCTCGGCGACCGCATCCCGGGCGACCTGTTCGCCCTCTACTGCTTCGACGCCCCCACGGTGCCCGTCGCCGGGGTGCTCGCCGACCTGCGGTCGCGCGCGGCGGCGATGGGGGAGTTGCAGGTGCGCCTCGTCGAGGTTCCCGCCGGGCTCGACTATCCCTACTGGGCGGCGCAGATCCCGCCCGTCGATCCGATCGTGCTCCACGGCGGCGGCAGCTACGACGACCTGCTCGACGTGCTGTCACGTCTCGTCGCCGGCCGCGTCGACGTCACCGTCTCACCCTGGCGACTGCACGTGTTCCCGCACGTCACGGACGCGCCGGGCGGGGACGGTCCCGCGCTCGTCGTCGTCCTGCAGGTGTCGCACGCCTTCGCCGACGGGGTGCGCACCTCCGCGCTGGCCCGCGACCTGCTGTCGGGCACCGCGACACCCACCGTCCCGCCGCACGCTCCCTCGACGGTCGGGATGCTCGCGCGGGCCGCACTGCGACTGCCCTTCTCGATCCCGCGGGTGATCGCCGACGGGCGACGGGCGGTGGAGGCCGAGCGACAGCTCGCCGACCCGTCCGTGCCGCAACCCACCTCCGGGCGGCCGCTGGTCGCCGTGAACACCGCGCCCGGCCCGCGCCGGACGGTGCGCACCCTCGTGTTCGACGCCGCCGACCTGCGCCGCGTCGGCACGGTCACCGTCGGGGCGCTCACCGCCATCGGTGCCGCCCTGTCGCAGTTCCTCGGGGTCGACGCGTTGTCCGCCGAGGTGCCGGTCGCGGTGCCGGCGGGAAGCGCCCGCAACAGCTACCGCAACGTCGGGGTGGACCTGCACTGCGCGATCGGAGACCCGCACGAACGCGCCGCGGCGATCGCCGCCGACCTCGCGCGGCAGCGCATCCGCGCGCGGCACCCGGCGATGGCGATCCGGGCCCGCACCGACGACCACGTCCCCGCTCCGCTGCTGCGGTTCGGCACCGACCGCCTCGACCTGTCCGTCGTCCCGCCCACCGTCACCGGCAACACCGTCGTCTCCAGCGTCGACCGTGGGCCGGCCGACCTCGAACTCGGCGGCGGCCGGGTGCGGTTCACCTCCGGCTTCCCCGGCTTGTCGCCCGTGCAGGCGCTCACCCACGGCGTGCACGGGATCGGCGACACCGTGACGCTGTCGGTGACGACCTCTCCCGACGTCGTCGACACCGCAGGTCTCGCTCGGTACGTCTCCCTGCTGCACGAGGCGGTCGCCGCGCTGTAACGTGCCCCGAACCGAACGATGGAGGGGCACATGGCGGTATATGCGGTGACGGGTGCCGCGTCGGGAATGGGCCGGGCGAGCGCGGAACGACTGCGCGCGGCGGGCCACACGGTGATCGGCATCGACCTGAAGGACACCGAGGTCACGGCGGACCTGTCCACCGCGGAAGGGCGATCCCACGCGGTCCGCGCGACGCTCCACGCGGCCGGGGGCCGGCTCGACGGTGCCGTGCTCGCCGCGGGCCTGGGCCCCACCCCGGGCAAGGAGAAGATCATCGCCCAGGTCAACGTGCAGGGCGTGATCGACCTGCTCGTCGGCTGGCGTCCCGCCCTGGCCGCCTCCGGGAACAGCAAGGTCGTGGTGTTCGGATCCAACTCGACGACGACCACCCCCGGTGTGCCGAACTCCGCGGTGCGGGCCTTCCTCGGCGGCGACATCGACAAGGGTGTCCGCCGCGCCACCCGCATTCCGGGGACGGGTGCCCCGTTCACCTATGCGGCCTCGAAGATCGCCGTGACCCGCTGGGCGCGCCGCGCCGCGATCTCCCCGCAGTGGGCGGGGGCCGGGATCCGCCTGAACGTCCTCGCGCCGGGTGCGATCGCCACGCCGCTGCTCGACGCGCAGCTCGACAGCCCGCTGAAGAAGGCGGTGGAGAGCTTCCCCGTCCCGCTCGGGGGCTTCGGGAAGCCCGACGAGATCGCGCAGTGGGTCGAGTTCATGCTGTCCCCGGCCGCGGACTTCATGACGGGCAGCGTCGTGGTGGTCGACGGTGGCACCGAGGCGTACTTCCGGCCCGACGACTGGCCGGTCCGCGTGCCCTTCCGGTCGATTCCGCGCTACCTGCTCGCCATGCGCCGGTTCGCCCGCGGGAGGTGAGGGCCCGCCCCGGGGACGGACCCTCGCTCCTCCTGCATCAGCCGAAGTAGTGCCCCAGCCCGTAGATCGCGTCGAACATGCTGGTGAGCATGACGTCCACCGAGTTCACGCGGTAGGACGCGTACGAGGCCTGCATCAGATCGTGCACGATCCGCAGGGTGTCGATCGCGTCGAGGGCGTCGACGGTGATCGTGAGCTGGACACGGCCGGTGTCGCTGCGTCCCAGCGCACCGTGGTGCGGCCCGATCGGCTCGAGGAGCGCGACGGTCTCGTCGTCGGTCAGACGATCGATGTACACGTCGAGTTCGATCATCGCGTTGTATTCCATGTGTGTTCTCCTGTGTCGAACACCCGAGCGGCCTCTCGCCGCCCGGGTTGTCCGACACCGGGAACACGCACGGTGGGCATCATGCCAGGTGTCGCGGCTCAGGCGTCGGATCCGAACACGGCGCGTTCGCGGCGGCGTTGCCGGCGCGTGAGGACGGGGAGCAGGATCCGCAGCGGGAGCGGAAGTTCCGTTCGCGCCGCCGCGGTCTCCTCGGGGGTCATCGACATGACCACGCGGGTGAGGTCGAAGTCCATCCGGCCGCCCCGCTGGGCCTCCTTCTCGAAGCGCCGCCAGGCGTCGGCGCCGACGTACCCGGTGATGAGCGGGAAGACGGTCCGCTCCTCGTCCGCCAGGTGCTCGTCGAGCACGTCGCGCAGCTGATGGGTGGTGCGGGCGAAGCCGACGAGCGCGTCGTGGTCGGGCAGGGCCTCCGCGAAGCGGACCAGGTCGTCGAGGAGCGGGTCGAGCCGGTCGTGGTCGTCCTCGAGTGCGGACAGGTCGACGTGCGGACCCACCGAGGCGGTGAGCAGCGGCCACAGCGCGAAGTCCTCGACGTTGTGGTGGTGATGCAGGCTCGTGGTGAACAGCGTCGTGTAGTCGGCGATCGCCCGGCAGCGGGCCCGATCGGCGCGGCCGGGATCGGCGCGCAACTCGTCGGCCAGGTCGGCGAGCCGGGTGATGTCGCGGCGGATCACGCGGTGCGCGAGCCGCATTCCGAGAAGTTCGTCGTCGGTGGTGAGGTGTGCAGCCTTGAATGTGGTGTCCATGCCGGTAGCGTGCGCGCGGGCGCTTGGACGCCACTTGGTGTGTGCTTGGGCGCGCCGGGGGCGCGGTCCCCGTCACGGTCGGGCCGGATCGGGAGGTGGCGGGTACGCGCGCCGGCGGAATGGGTGCGCCGGGCCCCGACGGACCCTACCGGCGAGTAACCGGACCGTCGGCGGACGCGGGAAAAACGGTCGGACTACCCTGTGTATTCGTGACCTCACACTATGACGTCGTTGTCCTCGGAGCCGGTCCCGGTGGGTACGTCGCTGCTATCCGCGCGGCACAGCTGGGACTGAGCACCGCCATCATCGAGCAGAAGTACTGGGGTGGTGTCTGCCTGAACGTGGGCTGCATCCCCTCCAAGGCACTTCTCCGCAATGCCGAGCTGGCGCATCTCTTCAACAAAGAGGCCAAGACCTTCGGCATCTCGGGTGACGTGTCCTTCGACTTCGGTGCCGCTTTCGACCGCAGCCGCAAGGTCGCCGACGGTCGCACCAAGGGCGTGCACTTCCTCATGAAGAAGAACAAGATCACCGAGTACGACGGTAAGGGCTCGTTCGTCGACGCCAAGACCATCGAGGTGGCGCTCACCAAGGGCGGCACCGAACGGGTGACCTTCGACAATGTCATCATCGCGACCGGCTCGGTCACCAAGCTGCTGCCGGGCACCGAGCTCAGCGAGAACGTCGTCACCTACGAGGAGCAGATCCTCACCCGCGAGCTCCCCGGCTCGATCCTCATCGTCGGCGCCGGCGCCATCGGCATGGAGTTCGGCTACGTCCTGAAGAACTACGGGGTCGACGTCACCATCGTCGAGTTCCTCGACCGCGCCCTGCCCAACGAGGACGCCGACGTCTCCAAGGAGATCGCCAAGGCGTACAAGAAGCTGGGCATCACCATCAAGACCGGTGCCGCCGTCCAGAAGATCTCCGACAACGGTTCCGCCGTCACCGTCGAGATCAAGGACAACAAGTCCGGCGAGGTCGAGACCGTCACCGTCGACAAGGTGCTGCAGTCCGTCGGCTTCGCTCCGCGCGTGGAGGGCTACGGCCTCGAGAACACCGGTGTCGAGCTGACCGACCGCGGCGCCATCGCGATCGACGAGCGCATGCGCACCAACGTCCCCGGCATCTACGCCATCGGTGACGTCACCGCCAAGCTGCAGCTCGCGCACGTCGCCGAGGCGCAGGCCGTCGTCGCCGCCGAGACCATCGGTGGTGCCGAGACCCTCGAGCTGGGCGACTACCGCATGATGCCGCGCGCGACCTTCTGCCAGCCGCAGGTCGCCTCCTTCGGTCTCACCGAGGAGCAGGCCAAGGCCGAGGGCTACGACGTGAAGGTCGCGACCTTCCCGTTCACCGCCAACGGCAAGGCGCACGGTCTCGGTGACGCGACGGGCTTTGTCAAGCTCATCGCCGACAAGACCCACGGCGAGCTTATCGGCGGCCACCTCATCGGCCCCGACGTCTCGGAGCTGCTGCCCGAGCTGACCCTGGCCCAGAAGTGGGACCTGACGGTCAACGAGCTGGCCCGCAACGTTCACACGCACCCGACCCTGAGCGAGGCGCTGCAGGAGGCCATCCACGGTCTCGCAGGACACATGATCAACTTCTGAGAATGCGGGGCCGACCCGAGGCCCCGTGTTCACCCCTCTTCCGTGCGGGCGGATCCCCGCTCGGATGTACCGGCTCAGCCCGTGGCGACCCGACCGTCGCCGCGGGCTGACGTCGTTCCGTCCTGGGGGGTCGGGCCGCACGTCGGCGACATAGCGGCTGCTCGCTCACCCAGCCGTCGGTGCACTTAGGTGAGGGTCACCTTATTGGAAGGAGAGAAATCCTCTATAGTCGGCGTCATGGAGTCAGGACCGACTCGCGGTCCCCGTTACGGCCGACCGGAGGGGTCCCGGAACCGCGGCCCCTCGCCCTCGCGGGAAAGAGTGCAGAACATGACGGACAAGCACGACTCGGAGGAAGCTCTGCCGCTCGCCGGCAGGGACGCTGCCCACCTGCCCGGACACTGGCTGCTCGCCCGCCTGGGCAAACGCGTGCTGCGCCCCGGCGGCAAGGAACTCACCGCCCGGCTCCTCGCCGACGCCCGGCTGAGCGGCTCGGACGTCGTCGAATTCGCCCCCGGCCTCGGCCGTACCGCGCAGGAGATCCTCGCCCACTCGCCCCGCAGCTACGTCGGCGTCGAATCCGACGACACCGCAGCCGAACTGACCCGCAAGGCCATCGCCGGCGGCGGCCGCGTCGTCCGCGGTGACGCCTCGAAGACCGGCCTCGACGACGAGGTCGCGGACGTCGTCGTCGGCGAGGCCATGCTCACCATGCAGACCGACAGGCACAAGGCCGAGATCCTGCGTGAGGCCCACCGCGTCCTCCGCGACGGCGGCCGCTACGCCATCCACGAACTCGCCATCGAACCGGACGAGGTCGACGACGAGGTCAAGACCGAGATCCGCAAGTCCCTCGCGCGGTCCATCAAGGTCAACGCCCGCCCCCTCACCGCCGCCGAATGGCGCAAGCTCTTCGAGGACAACGGCTTCGAGGTCGAGACCGTCGGTTTCGCGCCCATGGCGCTGCTCGAACCGAAACGCATCCTCGCCGACGAGGGTCTGCTGGGCACCCTGAAGTTCGTCCGCAACGTGCTGCGCGACTCCGACGCCCGCAGTCGCGTCCTCCAGATGCGGTCCACGTTCACCGAATACAAGAAGCATCTCGTCGCCATCGAGATCGTCGCGAAGAAGAAGGAAGCAGCATGAGCACCCAGGTCGACGGCAAGCTCACCCGCATCGAGGGCCTGACCGAACTCCACCCCGTCGAGGGGGACCGGCCGAACATCGAGAAGCTCGCCGCCGCCACCGGCGCGACCATCGTGCGCCTGTCCTTCACCGCCGGGCAGCGGATGGACGACCACAAGGCCGGCGCCCCGATCCTCGTGCAGACCGTCACCGGCGACATCTCGTTCGCCACCGCCGACGAGACCGTCGCGCTCGTGCCGGGCACCGCGGTCCACGTCGACGCGGGCATCGTGCACCGGCTCGTCGCCAACACCGATTCGGTGGTGCAGCTGACCATCCTTCGCTGACATCGGTCCGGCAAGGGGAACGCACGCGTAGGGTGGCGCCATGGCGGAACGCGGCGCTCGCCCTCACGTGCACCCCATCCGGAAACTGGTCCTGCGCGCGGTGCGGCACCTGTTCACACCGCTGCGCCCGGACGACTACCTCGAGATGATCAACCCGCTGTGGACGACGCGGGAACTGCGCGGGCGCGTCGAGCGGGTCGTCCCCGAGGGTGGCGAGGCCGCCTCGGTGCTCATCCGTCCCGCCTACGAGTGGCGCGGACACGAACCGGGGCAGTACGTCCGCCTCGGGGTCATCATCGACGGCGTCTACCACTGGCGGGCCTACTCGCTGACCTCCGATCCCGACCCCACCGACGGGCTGATCAGCGTCACCCCCAAGCTCGTCGAGGGCGGGGTGGTCTCGCCCTATCTGGTGCAGCGGATCCGGCCCGGCGACATCGTCCGGCTCGGCGAGGTCGAGGGCGTGTTCACCCTGCCCGACCCGCTGCCGGCCAAGATGCTGTTCGTCAGCGCCGGCAGCGGCATCACGCCCATCATGAGCATGCTGCGCAGCCTCGACCACCGCGGCCGTCTCGACGACGTCGTCGTGATCCACTCCGCCCGCACCGAGGACCAGGTCGTCTTCGGCTCCGCCCTGCGCGACCTCGACGAACGGCATCCAGGCCTGCGGCTCGAACTGTGGCTCAGCGGCGACCGCGGCCGCATCACCCCCGCCGACCTCGACGATCTGTGCCCCGACTGGCGCGAGCGCGACGCCTTCTGCTCGGGCCCCCGCGACCTGCTCGACGCCCTGCAGGAGCACTGGGACGAACACGGCGACCCGGAACGATTCCACCTCGAGCGTTTCCAGCCGATCATCGGTGGGAATGCCGGAAGCGGCGAGGGTGGCACCATCCATTTCCTCGACAGCGAGAAGACGGTGGACTGCGACGGAGGAACACCCATCCTCGTCGCGGGTGAGGAGGCCGGACTGAAGCTGCCGTACGGCTGCCGTATCGGCATCTGTCACACCTGTGTCGGGACGTTGCGCTCCGGGCGACTCCGGGACCTGCGCACCGACGAGGTGAGCGAACCCACCGGGGCCGCGGTGCGCACCTGCATCCACACCGCCGAAGGGGACATCGAAATAGAACTGTGAGCGCCGGGCGTCACCGGGCCCCGGCGCCGGAAGGCAGGGGGCCGCCGTGACGAGAAGCATCGACCGGAGCGACACCGACTCGCGGGAGCCGCAGAGCCCGCTCGCGCACCTGAGCGACGACGATCTCGAGCGGATCGCGAAGGAGTTCGATGCGATCCACGACGAGGTGTACTCGAGCCTCGGCGACAAGGACCGCCGCTACATCAAGAGCGTCATCGCGGCGCAGCGCCAGCTGGTGGTGACCGGACGGATCCTGCTGTTCGCCTCCGCGTCGAAACCGGCCTGGGTGGCCGGTACCGCCTGCCTGGGCGTGGCGAAGATCCTCGAGAACATGGAGATCGGCCACAACGTCATGCACGGCCAGTGGGACTGGATGAACGATCCGGACATCCACTCGTCGGTGTGGGACTGGGACACCGCCTCCACAGCCGAGGCGTGGAAGCACTCCCACAACTACATCCACCACACCTTCACCAACATCCGCGGTCTCGACAAGGATCTCGGCTACGAGATCATGCGGATCGACCCGCACCAGCCCTGGCATCCCGTCTATCTCGCCCAGCCCCTCTACAACGCGTTGCTCACGGTGCTGTTCGAATGGGGTGTCGCCCTGCACGATCTGGACCTCGAAGCGCTGTGGGCGGGGGAGAAGTCACCGACCCAGGTGCTCGAGGAACTGAAGGGCATCGCGGGCAAGGCCCGCGCCCAGTTCGTCAAGGACTACGTCGGCTGGCCGCTGGTGAGCGCGGCACTGTTCGGTCTCGCGCAGATCGCCCTGCGCGGCAGGATCCCCCAGCCGACGAGCTCGCGGCTGGGCCGGCGACTACGGTCGGTGGCCGCGGGTCGCTCAGGGAAGTGGGGTACTGCAGCCGATCTCGCCGACCGCTGGCTGCCCGGCGTCGAGAAGACCTTCCTGTCCACCCTGCTCGCCGACGTCACCGCCAACATCATCCGCAACGTGTGGGCGCACGCGATCATCTTCTGCGGGCACTTCCCGGACCAGACCTACACCTTTTCCAGGAAAGAGGTCGAGAACGAGTCGCGCGGAGGCTGGTACGTGCGCCAGCTCGTCGGCGCCGCGAACATCGAGGGCACCCCGCTGTTCCACATCCTCAGCGGCAATCTCGGCTACCAGGTCGAGCACCACCTGTTCCCGGACATGCCCAGCACCCGCTACGCGGAGGTCGCACCCAAGGTCAAGGACATCTGCGAACGTTACGAACTGCCCTACAACTCGGGACGATTGGGCAAACAGTGGTTCATGGTGCACCGCACCATCGCGCGGCTGGCGTTCCCCGGAGGCAGGCCCCGACCGAAGCCCGGCCCCTACAAGCGCTCCCAGGACCCCACCGGTGATCCCGTCCCGAGCGAGGCCGCACGGTTCCGTCGCCGGCTACCCGCCGAGCACCCCGACGCCGGGCCGGAACACGACGGTGGGGGAGTGCAGGTCGAACCGCCGCCGCGCTGACGGACCGTGTGCAGTCGTCGTCGAGAACTGGCGAAATCCCCGACGACGACTGCACACTCGATTCTCGGCTCAGGAGGCCCGATAGGCCTTCCAGCCGCCGAACCCGGTGATGTCCACCGCGTCGGCCGCGACGTCGTGGGTGCAGCCGAAGCCGACCACCCACCGCCCGTCCGACAGCTCGACACTCGTCAGTGTCATCGGGGCGGGCAGCGCCGCGAGGAACCGGCCCAGCCCCGCCTCCGACAGACGGAACAACTCCCCGGTGATCGGGGCGCCCGCACCCGCGCCGTGCCGCACCAGACCGGGCTTCGGCGGAGTCGTGTTCAGCGCCATCAGCCGGTAGGCGTCGGAGGTGTGCACCTCCTCGACGAACCGCGCCCCGAGCTCCTCGAGCTGGAAGTGCAGCGGCTGCCCGCGCAGGTGCGCGCCGAACACCGCGAGTTCCACCCCGGACCCGACGACGGACGGTGCGTCCACCCCGGTCAGGGCGGCGGCGACGTCGACGGCCACCTGGTCGGCGAACGCCGGGACCACGACCATGACCCCGAACGGGTCTCCCGCGGCCGTGGAAGCGCCGGGCACCGCGACCGCTGCCATGTCGAGCAGGTTGCAGAAGTTCGTGTAGGTGCCCATCCGGCGGTTGATGGCGATCGGATCCGCTTGCACCGCAGCGATCGTCGGGTGCTCCGTCGTGGTGGGCAGCAGCAGTCCGTCGACGTCGGCGAGCAACTCCACCGCCTGTGCCCTCGCCCGCCTCAGTGCGTCGAGGTCGGCGACGAGTTCGTACGCCGCCGGCGTCTTCGCACCGGCGACGATCGCGGCCACCGTCGGATCGGCTCCGGCCGGAGCGGATTCCAGGAACGCGCCCACGGCGGCGTAGCGTTCGGCGACCACGGCGCCGTCGTAGAGCAGCAGGGCGGCGTCGAGCAGCGGCGAGATGTCGACCTCGACGGTCTCGATGCCGGTCGCGCGGGCCGCGGCCACCGTCCGGTCGAAGGCGTCGCGGTAGTCGTCGCACAGCGCCGCGAGGTCCTCGGTGCGGGGCACCGCGAGCCGCAGGGAGTTCGACGCGGCGAGCCGCACGTCCGCGGGCCAGGCCCGGCTGCGGGGATCGCGGGGTTCGGGGCCGGCCATGATCCGCACGGCGGTCGCGGCGAGATCGAGCGATTCGGCGAAGACGGTGAGGCAGTCGTAGTCCACACATGCCGGGACCACACCGTGGGTGGGGATCACCCCGAGAGTGGCCTTGATCCCGACGATTCCGTGCAGCGCGGCGGGGACGCGCCCGGATCCGGCGGTGTCGGTGCCGATTCCGAGGTCGGCGATGCCCAGCGCCACGGCCGCCGCCGAACCCGAGCTCGAGCCGCCGGAGACCCGCTCGGGATCCCACGCACAGCGCACCGCACCGTAGGGGCTGCGGGTGCCCACCAGACCGGTGGCGAACTGGTCGAGATTGGTCTTGCCGAGCACGACCGCACCGGCTTCGACGAGGCGTTCGACGCCGGAGGCGGTGACCTCCGCGGTGTAGGCGAACTCGGGGCACGCCGCCGTGGTGGGCAGCCCCGCGACGTCCACGTTGTCCTTGACCGCCACGACCAGACCGGCCAGCGGCAGGGACCGTCCGGCGGCGACCCGGGCGTCCACCGACGCGGCGTCGGCGAGGAGCGCGTCGGCGTCACGCAGGTGGATCCAGACCTCCGGCCGGTCGACCTCCTCGATGCGGCGCAGGGCGGCACGGACACGATCGGTGGCGGAGAACCGCTCCGAAGAGGCGGCCACCGCGGCTGTATACGTCGTTGTGGACATGGCTGTATACGGTATTGACCTGCGATGTCGCCGCTGTGTCGTCGTGTAACGGGCGTGTAAGCGATCCCCGTGGGGTCAGGTGAAGTCACGCTCGATCCGCAGCGTGCGGATGGTGGTGGCGAGGCCGTCGTACTGGGTGACGAGCAGGCAGATCTCGACGAGGCGACGCTCGTCGTACCACTCGGCGAGGGTCGACCACGTCGCGTCGGTGACGTCCTTCTTCATCACGAGTTCGTCGACGGCCGCGAGGAGGGCGCGGTGCCGCGGATGCCAGTTCTCGTCGGAGGGACCGGTGACGATCCGGTCCCGGACCTCGTCGGTGATTCCGGCGCGCCGGCCCAGCCGGGTGTGGTGGTCGAACTCGTAACCGCAGTCGCGCAGGTGCGCGACGCGCAGGATGGCCGCCTCTGCGTCGAAGCGGGACAGGCGCCCGAAGGGCATGAGCATCCCGGAATAGTGCAGCCACCCGCGGAACAGCCGGCCGGTGCGGCCCAGCGTGCTGAACAGGTGCGCATCGGAGGTGCCGGCCGCGGCGGAGAGCACCTTCCACGCGGCCCAGTTGAGCGGGCCGAGTTCCTTCAGTCGTCCGGGTGCGATACGCGGGGTCATGTCCGCCAGTCTGCACGACCGGTCACTCCCGGTCACGCAGATCCGGCGGAGGGTCAGTCGCGGACGGCGCGCAGCATCCGGGCGAACACCCGGGCCTCCTCGGCATGACGCACGGCGACGGTGCGGGAGGTGTCGATGTGGGCGAGCAGCACGTCGTGGGCGTCGTCGAGCTTGCCGGCGAGGACAAGTTCCGTGACCTCGATGTGCTCGTCGATGGTGGCGACGACACGGTCGACCGTCAGGTAGTCGAACATCCGCACGGGGCGCACCTTGGCGTTCACCGAGGCGAGTGCGTCGCACAGTGC
The DNA here is from genome assembly GCF_025837095.1 of Rhodococcus sp. Z13. Lineage (NCBI taxonomy): Bacteria > Bacillati > Actinomycetota > Actinomycetes > Mycobacteriales > Nocardiaceae > Rhodococcus > Rhodococcus sacchari. The sequence continues at coordinate 3,581,771 of NZ_CP107551.1, read as the reverse complement.
CCGGTTGCCCGACGCGGCGAGCAGCACCATGTGGAACTGCTCGTCGAGGGTGACGAAACCGGCGTCGGGTTCGGGTGGATGGTCGCGCAGGTCGTACCAGCGGTCGAGTTCGGGCACGAGCACTGCCGGGTCGTGGTGCACCGAATCGTCCTCGAGGGCACGGCGGATACCCCGCAGCTCCAGGGTGATGCGCAGCTCGTACAGATCCGGCAGGTCCTCGAAGCGGGGACGGTAGGGATACAGGCCCTGGTCGCGGCGTTCGACGAGACCCTCGGAGACCAGGCGGGCCAGGGCCTCGCGCACGGGTGTGCGCGAGACCCCGAACTGCTCGGCGAGCCGTTCCTCGCTGAGCCGCTCGTCGGGAGGGGTCGTCCCGGACATCAATCGGTCGCGCAGGGCCCGGTAGACCTGGTCGCGGCGCGTGTCGGAGACCGTCATCAGATCGCCATCGCTGCGCGGACCGTCGCGGCCGCCTCGCCGCCGCCCTCACCCGTCGAGGTGATGCGGCCGGACTCGAGGACGTAGTAGTGCAGGGCGTTGTCGAGGGCGAACCCGATGTGCTGTTCGACGAGCAGCACCCCGAGATCACCGCTGCGGCCGAGTTCGACGATGGTGTGCTCGATCTCGGCGACCACCGACGGCTGGATGCCCTCGGTGGGTTCGTCGAGGATGAGCATGCGCGGCTCGGTGATCAGGGCCCGGGCGATGGCCAGCTGCTGCCGCTGACCACCCGAGAGCAGGCCGGCACGGCGGTCCAGCAGCGGCACGAGCGCCGGGAACAGGTCGAGCATGTCGGCCATGAGCGCGCGGCCGTTGCGGCGGGTGTCGGCGACGACCTGCAGGTTCTCCCGGCAGGTGAGCTGCCCGAAGGACTGCTGCCCCTGCGGGACGTAGGCCAGGCCCCGCGCGACCCGCGCCGAGGGTCGCAGCGCGGTGATGTCCTCCCCGTCGAAGAGGATCCTGCCCTTGTTCACCGGCAGCAGGCCCACCGCGGCGCGCAGCAGCGTGGTCTTGCCGGCGCCGTTGTGGCCCATGACCGCGACGGTCTTCCCGGACGGAACGCCGATCGAGATGCCGTGCAGGATCTCGGTGCGGCCGTAACCCGCACGGACGTCGACGAGTTCGAGCATCATGCCTCCTGGGGAGCGGTGGCGGTCCCGAGATAGACCTGCTGGACCTGCGGGTCGTTCTGGACCTGGTCGACGGTGCCCTCGGCGATGACCTTGCCGCGGGCGAGGACCGTGACGGACGTGGCGAAGGCACGCATGAAATCCATGTCGTGCTCGACGACGACCACGGTGCGCTGGGCGCCGATGCGGCGCAGCAGCTGCCCGGTCTCCTCGCGTTCCTCGTGGCTCATGCCCGCCACGGGCTCGTCGAGCAGCAGCACGTCGGCGTTCTGGACGAGCAGCATGCCGATCTCGAGCCACTGCTTCTGCCCGTGCGCGAGGATGCCCGCGGGGGTGTCCCGGAGAGCGGTCAGGCCGATCGTCTCGAGCGCCTCCTCGATTTCGGGCAGCACCTCCTTGCGGCGGCGCAGCAGCTGCCAGGGGGAGCGGCCCGCGCCGGCGGCGATGTCGAGGTTCTGCAGGACCGTGAGTTCCTCGAACACCGAGGCGGTCTGGAAGGTGCGGCCCACCCCGAGACGGGCGATCCTGTGGGTCTTCTTGCCGAGCAGTTCGACACCGGACTTGGTGATCGAGCCGGTCGCCGGGACGAGGCCGGTGACGGCGTCGACGAGAGTGGTCTTGCCGGCGCCGTTGGGGCCGATGAGGAACCGCAGGTCGCCCTGCAGGAGGGTCATGTCCACACCGTCGACGGCGGTGAAACCGTCGAAGGTGACGCGCAGGTTGCGGATCTCGAGGTACTCGCTGGTCATACCGGCGTTGCCGCCGAAGACGGGTTTGCTCATCGCACGGGCTCCATCTCGGGAAGGTCGGCGGGCTCGGGTTCGGCCGGCGGGGTGGGTTCCGTCGGGGTGGTGCGGCGGCGTCGGCGGAGCAGGGTGATGACCCCGGCGAGGCCGGCGGGGAAGAAGCCGACGACGACGATGAACAGCAGGCCCTGCGCATAGGTCCAGGCGGAGGGGAAGTTCTCCGACAGGGTGGTCTGCGCCCATGCCACACCCACCGCGCCGAGGACCGGGCCGAGGAGGGTGGTGCGTCCGCCGATGGCGACACCGATGAGGAACGCGATGGACGGGACGATGCCGACGTCGGCGGGGGAGATGATGCCGACGATGGGCACGAACATCGCCCCGGCGATCCCGGCGAAGAACGCCGCGACGGTGTAGGCGGCCACTTTGATCAGGGCCGGTTCGTAGCCGAGGAAACGGACCCGCTCCTCCTGGTCGCGCACCGCGACGAGCAGCTCGCCGTAGCGGGACTGCATGAGCTGGCGGGTCGCGGCGACGACGAGCAGCAGGATCGCGGCGACGATGAAGAACAGCATCCGCTTGTTGACCGGATCGGCGAGGTCGTAGCCGAAGAAGGTGCGGAACCGGTTGAGGCCGTTCGATCCTCCGGTGGACTGCTGTCCGACGAGCAGGATCGCGAAGGCGGCGGCGAGAGCCTGGGACAGGATCGCGAAGTAGGCGCCCTTGACGCGGCGGGCGAACACACCGAAGCCCAGCAGCGCGGCGATCAGTGCGGGCACGATCAGGATCGCGAGGATCGTCACGATGGGCGACGAGAAGGGCACCCAATAGGCCGGCAGCTCACGGATACCCGCGATCTGCATGAAATCGGGTACGGCGTCGCCGCGGAGTTCGGCGTCGGCGATCTTCAGGTGCATGGCCATGATGTAGGCACCGAGACCGAAGAACACGCCCTGGCCGAGGGTGAGCATGCCGCCCCGGCCCCATGCCAGGCCGATACCGACGGCGACGATCGCGAAGCACAGGAACTTGCCGAGCAGACCGAGCCGGAAGTCGGAGAGCACCGCCGGTGCGATACCGAACAGGACGATCGCGGCGAGCGCGAATCCACTTGCGGTACGGACGGGCCCGGGTTTCGTGAAGCTGCGGAACGAGAATGTCGACGACATCAGACCAGGCTCCTCGTCTTGACGGCGAACAGGCCCTGCGGACGGATCTGCAGGAAGATCACGATGAGCACGAACACGATGACCTTCGCGATCGACGCGGTCGTGGAGTACTCGATGAACGAATTGAGCAGGCCCAGTGCGACGGCCGCGAGCACCGCGCCCTCGATGCGGCCGAGACCGCCGATGACGACCACGAGGAAGGCGTCGATGAGATAGGACTGGCCGATCGTCGGGCTGGTCGAGCCGATGAGCGTCAGCGCCACACCGGCGAGACCCGCGAGACCGGAACCGAGGAAGAAGGTCGTGATGTCGGTGCGGCGCGACGAGATCCCCACCGTCTCGGCGAGATCGCGATTCTGCACCACCGCACGGATCCGTCGCCCCATCGGCGTGTACTTCATCGACGCGATCAGCGCGACCACGCACACCACGGCGAGCGCGAGGATGAACAGGCGGGTCTTCGGGACGACGGCCCCGAGGATCTCCACCCCGCCGGACAGCCAGGACGGTGCGACGACGTTGACGGCGGGGGCGCCGAAGATGTCGCGGGCGGCCTGCTGCAGCAGCAGGCCCACACCGAAGGTCACCAGCAGGGTGTCGAGCGGACGGTGGTACATGCGGCGGATGAGCGTGACCTCGAGGATCACACCCATCACGCCGCCGACCAGGAAGCCGACGAGGAGGGAGACGAACAGGGACACCCCGGCCGAGGAGATCACCTGCTGCACGACGAACGCCGTGTAGCTGCCGGCCATGATGAATTCGCCGTGGGCCATGTTGATCACGCCCATCTGGCCGAACGTCAGCGACAGCCCCAGCGCTGCCAGCAGCAGGATCGATCCGATACTCAGCCCTGTGAAGAGCTGTCCTACGAGGACATCCATGTCGTCTCCCCCTTCGGCTTCCGCTGTCAGTTACCGGACAGGCTCGACGCCCAGTCGTACGACTCGAGGTACGGGTCGGGCTCGATCGCGCCGTCGGACTCCCACACCGTGTAGATCAGGCCGTCGCCGCGGATCTCGCCGATGCGGGCGGTCTTGGTGATGTGGTGGTTGTCGCCGTCGATGGTCACGGTGCCCTCGGGGGCCTCGAAGGTCACCCCGTCGGCGGCCGCGATCACGTCGTCGACCTCGAAGGAGCCGGCCTTCTCGACGGTGTTCTTCCACAGGTGGACCGAGGTGTAGGCGGCCTCCATGGGGTCGGAGGTGGGCTTGTTCGCGCCGTACTTCGCCTTGTACGCCTCGACGAACGACGTGTTCTCCGGGGTGTCGACGGTCTGGTAGTAGTTCCACGCGGTGAGCTGGCCCTCGATGTTCTGCGCGCCGATGCCGCCCACCTCCTCCTCGGCGATGGACACCGACACGACCGGCATGTCCTGCGCGTTCAGGCCGGCGTTGGTGTACTCGCGGAAGAACGCGACGTTGGAGTCGCCGTTGAGTGTGTTGAACACCGCGTCGGCGTCGGCGGTGCGGATCTTGTTGACGATGGTGGAGAAGTCGGTGGAGCCGAGCGGGGTGTAGTCCTCGCCCTTGATCTCGATGCCGTTGGCCTCGGCGTATGCCTTGATGATGCGGTTGGCGGTCTGCGGGAAGACGTAGTCGCTGCCGACGAGGTAGAGCGACGTCACGCCCTGTTCCTTGAGGTAGTCCAGGGCGGGCACGATCTGCTGGTTGGTGGTCGCGCCGGTGTAGAAGATGTTCGACGACGACTCGAGACCCTCGTACTGGACGGGGTAGTACAGCAGTGCGTTGCGGTCTTCGAAGACCGGCAGCATCGCCTTGCGGCTCGACGACGTCCAGCCGCCGAACACCGCTGCGACGCAGTCGGATCCGATGAGCTTCTCGGCCTTCTCCGCGAAGACGGTGGGCTCGGAGGCGCCGTCCTCGGAGACGATCTCGATCTGTTTGCCGAGCACACCGCCGTCGGCGTTGATCTCCTCGACGGCGAGGGCGATCGAATCGCGGACCGTGACCTCGGAGATCGCCATCGTCCCCGACAGGGAGTTGAGCGAACCGACCTTGATGGTGTCGCCCGAGGTGTCGACGCACGACGCGGTGCCGGAGGCGGCGGTGCTGCCCTCGTCACCCGCGCGGCTGCCGCACGCGGTCAGGACGAGCCCGACGGCGGCGAGTGCAACGGGAGCCGCGACGGCGCGGGTGGCGAGCCTGGACCTGACAACAGACATGTAGTGCCCTTCCTTCGAAGGTGTGACCGGAGGCCCGGTGTATCCGGGAGGCGTATACAGCGCTGTATCCGTGAGGCCACACAGTAGAAGGGTCTTGTTGCGCGGGAATATCTCTGGGTGACACTTGAGTGACACAGATTTCGTGGTTGTTACAAAGTCCGCACAACCCATCGGCGAGCGAGTTCGTCATCCGCTTCGGCGATTGCTGCAGCGGATGACGAAGGGGGTAGCGACTGTCGCCGGGCGCGGGCGACGGCGCGATCGAACCGGACACGGACGACGTCGAACCGGAACAGTTCCGGCCACGTCCAGCGGACCACCTCGAAGCCGAGCTCGCGCAGTGCGCCCTCCCGGCGCTGCTCCCGCCGGACCGCTTCGATGCCGCCGTCGTACTTGCCCATGTCGTCGAACTCTCCGACGACGCCTTCGTCCTCCCAGAGGAAGCCGGCCCGACCGACGAAGTGACCGTCGGGGGTGCGCAGTTCCTTCTGCAGGACCGGCGCCGGCATGCCGCACTCGTGCATCCGCACGCGGCCACCCGTCGTGCGTCGGCGATACCCGTCCGGGGGCCCGCCTCGGCGAGGCAGCGGGCGAGCGAGGTGCACGCGATGCCGTCCACCTCGGCCGGGTCGTGGGGTGGCAGCGGTGCAGCGTGCAGGTGGCGGCTCGCGGTTCTGCGCCCACCTCCGGACCGCTCGCGGGTGACGTGTACCCGCGTGAGATCCTCGTCGCCGGGGAGAGGATGTCGGGCTCGAGACGTCGCAGTTCACCGTGGCGACCACCGTGCCGGACCGCCCGGGACCGGAAGCACGCAGAAACCGGTGTGCGGCCTCATCTGTGGAAGAATCGCCGCCCTGTGGACAACGTATCGGCTACAGATTTCGTCATCCGCGGCAGCAATTGCCGACGCGGATGACGAATCGGTGAGCAGATGGGTCAGGTGGGGTCGAGGACCGAGCCCATGACGCGCTCGACGGCGATCTCGATGACGACGCGGCGGGGGTTGGGGCGGGGTTCGCGGTAGCGGGCCGCATACCGACGCTCACCTTCGCCGACGTCGTCGGGGTCGCGGGTGACGCGGGCGGGGCCCTCGAGGGTGAGCCAGCGGCCGCCGTCGACCTGGCTCACCACCGCGTACCCGCCACGCTCGACGTTGAGGGTCTTCTGGGAGCCCTCGAAGGTGATGACGCGGGCGAGCTTCGCGTCGCCGTCCCAGGTGAACCCGACGGCGACGACGTGGGGCGAGCCGTCCTTGCGGAGGGTCGTCAGCGTCGCGAGGTGGTACTCGGACAGGAATTCGAGGGCCTTGGCGCCGAGCGCGTCGGGGGTGCGAGCCATGCGGTGAGCCTACCGATCCCCGTCAGCGCACGAGATAGGGCGAGACCGACGAGCGGTGCTCGTTGATGTCGAGTTCCTTGCCGAGCGGAGGGAACGCGCGCTGCGGGCAGTTCATCCGCTCGCACACGCGGCAACCCGATCCGATGGGCGTACCGGGATTCGACTCGTCGAGGTCGAGACCGTCGGCGTAGACGAGGCGGTGTGCGTGCCGCAGTTCGCAGCCCAGGCCGATCGCGAAGGTCTTCGACGGCTGGCCGTAACGCGCTGCACGCCGCTCGACGGTGCGCGCCACCCACAGGTAACGGCGGCCGTCGGGCATCTGCGCGATCTGCGTCATGATCTTGCCGGGATATGCGAAGGTCTCGTAGACGTTCCACAGCGGGCAGGTGCCGCCGCTGGTGGAGAAGTGGAAACCGGTGGCGGACTGGCGCTTCGACATGTTCCCGGCGCGGTCGACGCGCACGAACGAGAACGGCACACCGCGCAGCTTCGGGCGCTGCAGCGTCGACAGCCGGTGCGCGATGGTTTCGTAGCTCTGCCCGTAGAAGGCCGACAGCCGCTCGACGTCGTAGCGGAAGTCCTCGGCGATCTCGTGGAACTGGGTGTAGGGCAGGACCAGCGCGGCCGCCCAGTAGTTGGCGAGACCGAGCCGGGCCAGGGCGCGCGACGCGTCGCTGGTGAACGCTCCCTCGTCGACGAGCCGGTCGATGAGGTCGCCGCATTCGAGATAGGCGAGTTCGGTGGCGAACTTGAACACCTGCTGCCCGCCCGACAGCTGGGGTGCGACCTCGAGGACTCGGGTCTTCGGGTCGAAGCGGTGCAGGACGTTCTCACCGAGGTCGATGCGCTTGACGATCTGCACGTCGTGGACGGAGGTGAGCCGGCGGGCGATCTCACCGCCGACGTCGCCGCGGTGGAAGCGGATGCGGTTGGCGAGCTCCTCGGCGGCGGTGTCGAGATCGTGCAGGTAGTTCTGGCGCTGGTAGAAGTAGTCGCGCACCTCTTCGTGCGGCATGGTGATGGTGCCGCTGCCGCTGCCGTCGCTGTAGCGGTCCTCCGTGGCCGCGGCGAGCTGGGCGGTGGTGTTGCGGTAGCGCCGGTGCAGGTTGACCATCGCCCGCGCGAGGCTGGGGTGGGCGGCGACCATCTCGGCGATCTCCTGGGCGTCGGCCTCGATGCCCATCTCCTTGTCGAGGGCGACCTCGCGCATCTCGGCGATGAGGCGGGTGTCGTCCTGGGAGGAGAAGAAGGTGGCATCGACACCGAAGACCTCGGTGATGCGGAGCAGCACGGGCACGGTCAACGGCCGGACGTCGTGCTCGATCTGGTTGAGATAGCTCGCCGAGATCTCGAGGGTCTTGGCGAGCGCCGCCTGGCTGAGTCCCCGCTCGGTGCGCAGCTGCCGCAACCGGGCGCCTACGTAGGTCTTGGCCATTCGCTCAGCGTAAAGCGCCCCACATCCCTTCGCAACGTAGCGTTCGCATGCTGTTAATCGACGGTGGTCGGGACGTCCTCGAGGCCGAACCAGGAACCGGGCGCGAAGGCCTCGTAGTGGATGGTTTCCGGTGCGACCCCGCTGGCGACGAGATCCGCGCGGATCGACCGCATGAACGGGATCGGGCCGCACACATAGGTCTGGGCGTGTTCGGGGAGGGGCACGTCGGTCAGCGGCGACCGGCCGTCACCGCGGATCTCGTCGTACTCGGTGTAACGGACGTGCGAACGCGCGTCGGGCAGTGCCTTGACGAGGGTGCTCAGTTCCGTGCGGTGGGGTTGCTCGTAGGGGGTGCGGTCGACGTGGACGACGTCGACGCTGCGCGTGCTGCCACGGTCGAGCAGGTGCCGCAGTGCCGCGATGGTCATGGTCACGCCCACCCCGGCGGAGACGAGCAGCAGCGGTTCGTCGCCGTCGTCGACCACGAGGCTCCCGAACGGCGGGGAGACGAGGAGCCGGTGGCCGGGGCGCACACTGTCGCACAGCAGGGGGGAGAGGAATCCGCCGGGGATCCGCTTGACGGTGATCGCCCACTCGCCGGGGACCCGGCCGGGGAAGACCGTGTACTGCCGGATCTGCTCGCCGCCGCCGGGCAGCGGCATGCGGACGGAGATGTACTGGCCCGGGAGGAAGCCGGGCAGACGGGAGCCGTCCTCGGCGCAGAGGTAGAGGGTCGCGGCGTGCGCGCCGTCGTACTCGTGCTCGGTGACGATCGTCGACCGCCACACCTCGCCCGGTTCGACACCTGCCTGCCGGTACAGCGCGGTCTCCTGTTCGACGAGCGAGTTGGCCATGAGGGTGTAGACCTCGTGCCAGGCCGAGGCGACCTCCGGGGTGACGGCCTCGCCGAGCACCTCGACGATCGAGGCGAACAGATGGGTGCGCACGATCTCGTAGTGGGCGGCGCGGACCCCGAGGGAGGCGTGCTTGGCGGCGATGCGGGCCATGACCGCGTCGATGTCGACGGGGGTGTCGGCCACGAGCAGGGAGGCGAACGACGCCACCGAACCGGCGAGGGCGCGCTGTTGGTCGCCGTTGGCCTGGTTGGTCTGGTTGAAGGTGTCGATCAGCGACGGGACGGCGTTGAACAGACGCTCGTAGAAGACCTGGGAGATGGTGCCGATGTGGGCGCCCACCACGGGCAGTGTTGCTTCCACGACCGATCTCGACGTGCTCGAAAGAATGTCGACTCCTCTGCTCGGGGTGGTGGTGCCCGGGCAGAGGGCAGGCGAGGTCACGAACGAACGACCGCCCCCGACCCGGTTGCCGATCATGGTACGGGTGGGGCCCCTGGGATGTTCAAGGCCGGGAACGGGACAAAACGGCTGTGAAGGCTCTCACACGATCCGCCCGGATTGCACCTTCCCGTACCACCCGGTGGAACCGCTTGCGAAGCCCGGTCCGCCGGACGGGTCGGCCGCAAAACCCGAGGTCAACGCTACTCGTGAGTAATAAACCTCGTCATTCGGGCAGTCGTTGGGATGACCACTGATTTGCAAACTTTGCAGATGCTGTGGCGAAACTAGCCCAAATTGGCATTAGCAACAGGTAGACGGCGGTTTTCGTGTGTGTCATCGTCGTTCTTGTACATCCGAACGGCACGCAAAGGATGTGAAGTAGTACAGACGTACTGCTTCATCCGGAGCGGGGCAGATCTAGAGAGTGGAGATTTGATGTCGACCACCGGCACCCCGAGGACTGCAGAAGAGATCCAGAAGGATTGGGACACCAACCCGCGCTGGAAGGGGATCACCCGCAACTACACCGCCGAGCAGGTCGTCAAGCTGCAGGGCTCGGTCGTCGAGGAGCACACCCTCGCCCGTCGCGGCTCGGAGATCCTGTGGGATCTCGTCAACAACGAGGACTACATCAACTCGCTCGGCGCCCTCACCGGTAACCAGGCGGTCCAGCAGGTCCGCGCCGGCCTGAAGGCCATCTACCTGTCCGGCTGGCAGGTCGCCGGCGACGCCAACCTCTCCGGCCACACCTACCCGGACCAGTCGCTGTACCCGGCGAACTCGGTTCCGCAGGTCGTCCGCCGCATCAACAACGCGCTGCTGCGCGCCGACGAGATCGCCAAGGTCGAGGGCGACACCTCCGTCGAGAACTGGCTCGCTCCGATCGTCGCCGACGGTGAGGCCGGCTTCGGTGGCGCTCTCAACGTCTACGAGCTGCAGAAGGCCATGATCGCGGCCGGCGTCGCCGGTTCGCACTGGGAGGACCAGCTCGCGTCGGAGAAGAAGTGCGGTCACCTCGGTGGCAAGGTGCTCATCCCGACCCAGCAGCACATCCGTACCCTGACCTCGGCTCGCCTCGCGGCCGACGTCGCGGACGTCCCGACCGTGATCATCGCCCGCACCGACGCCGAGGCCGCGACCCTCATCACCTCCGATGTCGACGAGCGCGACCGCCCGTTCATCACCGGTGAGCGCACCGCCGAGGGCTTCTACCACGTCAAGAACGGCATCGAGCCCTGCATCGCCCGTGCGAAGGCCTACGCTCCGTACGCCGACCTCATCTGGATGGAGACCGGTGTTCCGGACCTCGAGGTCGCGAAGCAGTTCGCCGAGGGCGTCCGCAGCGAGTTCCCGGACCAGCTGCTGGCCTACAACTGCTCGCCGTCCTTCAACTGGAAGGCTCACCTGGACGACGCGACCATCGCGAAGTTCCAGAAGGAGCTCGGCGCGATGGGCTTCAAGTTCCAGTTCATCACCCTCGCCGGCTTCCACTCGCTCAACTACGGCATGTTCGACCTGGCCCACGGCTACGCCCGCGAGGGCATGACGGCCTTCGTCGACCTGCAGGAGCGCGAGTTCAAGGCTGCCCGCGAGCGCGGCTTCACCGCCATCAAGCACCAGCGTGAGGTCGGTGCCGGCTACTTCGACACCATCGCCACCACCGTCGATCCCAACACCTCCACGGCTGCCCTGAAGGGCTCCACGGAGGAAGGCCAGTTCCACTAGGAACGGCCACCCCGAGGTCCACCACCCCGCGGCGGGATCCATTGGTCCCCGTGTCCCGCCGCGGGGTGTGTGCACATCGGAACAAGTCCGGTGCACCCGTCTCCGGGTGCACCGGCACCACCCGAACGGCCTCGGCCACGACCCCCACCACGAGAAGGAGCTGACGTGACCAGCGAGAAGATTCAGCGCGTCGGCGTGATCGGCGCCGGCATCATGGGCGCAGGTATCGCCGAGGTGTGCGCACGCGCTCATGTCGACGTACTGGTGTTCGAGCGGACCCGCGAACTCGCGGCCGCCGGACGCGCCCGCATCCTCCGGTCGCTCGACCGGGGTGTGAGCAGCGGGAAGATCACCGAGCGGGAGCGGGAGCAGGCCGCCTGGCGGCTGCGCTTCACCTCCGATCTGGGTGACTTCGCCGATCGGCAGCTCGTCGTGGAGGCCGTCGTCGAGGACGAGAAGGTCAAGAGCGAGTACTTCGCCGAGCTCGACAAGATCGTCACCGACCCCAATGCGGTGCTCGCGTCCAACACCTCGTCGATCCCGATCATGAAGCTCGGTATCGCGACCGGTGCCCCCGAACGCGTCATCGGCATGCACTTCTTCAACCCCGTGCCGGTGCTCCCGCTCGTGGAGCTCGTCACCACCCTGAAGACCAGCCCCGCGGTGTCCGCACGCGCCGAGGCCTTCGCCTCCGACGTGCTCGGCAAGCAGGTCGTCCGGTCGTCCGACCGTGCCGGCTTCATCGCCAACGCACTGCTGGTGCCGTACCTGCTCTCGGCGATCCGGATGGTCGAGTCCGGTTTCGCGACGAAGGAGGACATCGACAAGACGATGGTCCTGGGCTGCGCCCACCCGATGGGACCGCTCGCCCTGACCGACCTGGTGGGTCTGGACACCGTCAAGTCGATCGCCGACTCCATGTACGAGGAGTTCAAGGAGCCCCTGTACTCGGCCCCGCCGCTGCTGCAGCGCATGGTCGAGGCGGGACTCGTCGGCAAGAAGTCGGGCGCCGGCTTCTACGAGTACGCCGACAACGGCCGCGCGGTCAAGAAGGCCGGCTAGCCACAGGTAGCACCACCGCACACGGCGCCCGTGCGTCGGCGACGGTGTCCACGGACACCGGACGTCGATGCTCGGGCGCGCTGTGCTCGAGGGAAAGGTCGACGCCGACATGGCAACTCCCGCCGACGGATACGGTTCAAGCATCCTCGGGTACCCGCGGATCGGACCCCGCCGTGAGCTCAAGTTCGCCCTCGAGGCCTACTGGCACGGTGAGGGCACCCGTGACGAGCTCGTCGCAGTCGCTCGCGACCTCCAGGAGAACACCTGGCGCGAACTCGCAGCGACGGGTCTGACGCAGGTTCCCGGCAACACGTTCTCCTACTACGACCACGTTCTGGACAACGCGCTGCTGTTCGGAGCGGTGCCCGAGCGGTTCCGGCCCCTGGTCGGCGAACTCGACCCGCTCGACTTCTACTTCACGCTGTGCCGGGGCCGGGAGGACTTCGCGCCTCTCGAACTGGTGCGCTGGTTCGGCAGCAACTACCACTACCGGCAGCCCGAGCTCGACGAGAACACCGCCTTCGAGCTGAACTCCGCGGCGCTGCTCGACGAATTCGAGCGGGCGAAGGCGGAGGGTATCGAGCTGCGGCCCGTCGTCCTCGGCCCGGTCTCGCTGCTGCTGCTGTCGAAGGTCGCTCCGACCTCGACGCAGGAGGGTTTCCGCACCCTCGATCTGCTCGACGCGTTGCTCCCCGAGTACGAGAAACTGTTCGAGCAGCTGGCGAAGGCCGGCGCGACCTGCGTGCAGCTCGACGAGCCGTCCTTCACCGAGGACCGCAGCGAGGAGGAACTCGAGGCGCTGCGCCGGGCCTACGAGGTGCTCTCGCACGCCCCGCTGCGTCCGCGCATCCTCGTCACCGGTCCCTACGGGCACCTGGGCGAGGCGCTGCCGATCCTCGCGTCGTCGAAGGTCGAGGCCATCGGCCTGGACCTGGTCAACGGCCGGATGAGCGCCGAGGAACTGGCCGCCGTGCCGGGCCTGAAGCGCAAGCGCATCTACGCCGGTGTCGTCGACGGCCGCAACGTGTGGAAGGTCGACCGCCACCGCACCCTCGAGTACCTGAAGTCGATCGCCGCGGTCGCCCCCGACCTCGTCGTGTCGACCTCGTGCTCGCTGCTGCACGTGCCCTACGACGTGCTCGTCGAGTACGACATCCCCGGTGACGTCGCCGACCGCCTGGCCTTCGCCAAGCAGAAGGTGGGCGAGGTCGTCTCGCTCGCCAAGGCGCTCACCACGGGTGCCGAGGAGCGCTGGCGCAAGCCTCCGGTGTCGGTGCACTTCAAGCAGAAGCACACGGTGCGGGCCCGCCTCAACGCGGTCCGTCCCGAGCACCGGGTGCGGGCGCCCTACGAGGAGCGGCGGATCGCGCAGCAGAAGCGGCTGAACCTGCCGCCGGTGCCGGCGACCACCCTGGGCTCGTTCCCGCAGACCGCGGAGATCCGCCGCGTGCGTGCGGATCTCGGACGCGGCCGGATCTCGTACGACGAGTACGTCAAGCGGATCCAGGAGGAGATCGAGTCCACCATCCGGCTGCAGGAGGACATCGGCCTCGATGTCCTCGTGCACGGCGAGCACGAACGCAACGACATGGTGCAGTACTTCGCCGAGCAGCTGGAGGGCTTCGCCACCACGCACTACGGCTGGGTGCAGGCCTACGGTTCGCGGTGCACGCGTCCGCCGGTGCTCTACGGCGACATCGTGCGGCCGAAGCCGATGACGGTCGAGTGGATCTCGTTCGCGCAGTCGCTGACCGACAAGCCGGTCAAGGGCATGCTCACGGGTCCGGTGACGATGCTGGCGCGCTCCTACGTGCGTCAGGACCAGCCGCTGCACGAGACCGCCGACCAGCTCGCGCTGGCCATCCGGGACGAGATCGCCGATCTCGAACGGGCGGGCATCGCGATCATCCAGGTCGACGAGCCGGCCATCCGGGAGCTGCTTCCGCTGCGCCAGGACGGCCGGGCCGAGTACCTCGACTGGGCGGTCGACGCGTTCCGTCTCGCGACGGGCGGTGCCAAGCCGGAGACGCAGATCCACACGCACCTGACCTATTCGAGCCAGGCCACGGTGGTCGAGGCGATCGAACGGCTCGACGCCGACGTCACGGCCATCGTGGCGACGCGCTCGATCCGCTGGGTGCTCGACGCCATCAAGGACCGCGCCCTGTCGCACGGTGTCGGTCCCGGTGTCTACGAGTCGCGGTCGGCCCGGATCCCGGACATCGACGAACTCGACGAGCTGCTCACCGAGGCGGCGGAGTCCGTCGAACTCGACCGGCTGTGGGCCAATCCCGACGGTGGTCTGAAGACCCGGCACCACTGGCAGCTCGACCCGTCGCTGCGCAACCTCGTCGCGGCGGCACGTCGTCTGCGGCGCCGCGCCGCCGCGCAGCAGGCGAAGAGCGATCAGTCCGAGAAGTCGGCCTGATCGAGTGACACGACGCGCACCCCCGCAGCCCCGGGGGTGCGCGTCTTCGTGTGACGAAGTAATGATGGAGGGTATGACGTCTTCCCCCGGTACGACCACGACCGCCGCCTACGCGGCGACGGCGCCCGACGCGCCGCTGACCAAGACCACGATCGAACGTCGCGCCCTCGGCCCCCGCGACGTGCTCATCGAGATCGAGTTCGCGGGCATCTGCCACTCCGACATCCACACCGCGCGCAACGAGTGGGGCGGCACGAAGTACCCCGTCGTCCCCGGACACGAGATCGTGGGCGTCGTCGCGGCGGTCGGCCCCGAGGTGACCCGGCACGTCGTCGGCGAGCGTGTGGGCGTCGGCTGCTTCGTGGACTCGTGCGGGGAGTGCGATCCCTGCCGGACCGGCTTCGAGCAGCACTGCACGCAACGCGTCGTCGCCACCTACAACTCGATCGACCGCGACGGCAACGTCACCCAGGGCGGGTACTCGCGGCACATCGTGGTCACCGAGCGTTTCGTCGTGAAGATCCCCGACGGTCTCGACCCGGCCGCGGCGGCCCCGCTGCTGTGCGCCGGCATCACCCTGTACTCGCCGCTGAAGCGGTGGAAGGCCGGGCCGGGCACGAAGGTCGCGATCATCGGCATGGGCGGGCTCGGGCACGTCGGCGTCAAGATCGCCGCGGCGCTCGGCGCCGAGGTCACCGTGCTCAGCCACTCGCTGTCGAAGAAGGAGGACGGCCTGCGCTTCGGGGCGGCGCACTACCACGCCACCACCGATCCGCAGATCTTCAAGGACCTGCGGGGCAGCTTCGACCTGATCCTCAACACGGTCTCGGTCAACCTCGACATGGACCGCTACCTGTCGCTGCTGAAGCTGCACGGTGTACTCGTCGAACTGGGCCTGCCCGAGAATCCGCTGTCGCTCCGTGCCTTCTCCCTCGGTCAGAACGACCGGGCGATCGCCGGGTCGAACGTCGGCGGGATCCCCGACACCCAGGAGATGCTCGACTTCTGCGCCGCCCACGGGATCGGCGCCGAGATCGAGCTGATCGACGCCGACGGGATCAACGAGGCCTACGACCGGGTGGTCGCGAGCGCCGTGCGCTACCGCTTCGTCATCGACGCGTCCACCTTCTGAGCGGCTCGACCGACACGGAGCGACGCCTGTGCCCGGACATCAGGCACCGGCGTCGTCGGGTCCGGAGGTGGTCGGTCTAGAAGTTCTCGCCCAGCTGTTCGCGCAGCTGCGCGAGGGTCTTGGTGAGTAGACGCGAGACGTGCATCTGCGACACCCCGACTCGCTCGGCGATCTGCGTCTGCGTCATGTTCCCGAAGAAACGCAGCAGCACGACCGTGCGTTCGCGGGCGGGCAGCGCCTCGAGCAGCGGACGCAGAGCCTCGTGGTTCTCCACCTCGTCGAGGGCCGCGTCGTACTCGCCGAGGGTGTCGGCCAGGGTCAGCCCGTCGTCGCCCGACGGGGACGACCGGTCCACCGACACCGTCTGATAGGCGTTGCCGGCCACGAGCCCCTGCAGGACCTCCTCCTGATCGATGCCGAGCACCTCGGCCAGTTCGGAGGCGGTGGGGGCGCGCCCGAGTTGCTGGGACAGCTCGGAGGTGGCCTTGCTCAGCGACAGGTGCAGTTCCTTCATGCGCCGCGGCACTCGCACGGCCCAGCCGGCGTCGCGGAAGTGCCGGCGCACCTCACCCATGATCGTGGGCACGGCGAACGACACGAAGTCCGATCCCCGCTCCGGGTCGAAGCGGTCCACGGCGTTCACCAACCCCAGCCGCGCCACCTGCAGCAGATCCTCGAACGCCTCACCGCGACCGTCGAATCGGCGCGCGATGTGCTCGGCCAGCGGCAGGCACCGCTCGACCACCTGGTCGCGGATGCGGATGCGTCCGGGGTCGCCCTCCGGAAGGGCGAGGAGGGTTCTCAGTGTCTCGGTGACGTCGGCGTACTCGTCGCTCGACCTGCCGGCATTGCGGGTCACCGATCGGCGCTGCTTTCCGCGATGGACATGTCGATCCGCGCAACCGAGTCCTCCGTCGTCACGGAGATGGATTCGGTCAGCGAGTTCAGCACGTACCAGCCGAAGGACCGCGGGGACCCGATGGACGACGCGTCCTCGGCGGGCGCAGACAGACTGATGTGCAGCAACGGATGTGCAGCCCGGAAAGCGCACTCGAGCATCGCGTCGTCGGGGGAGGCCATGATCAGCCGGGTGGCCGCTTCGTCGACGGCGAGCTTCACGTCCGCCACCGTGTCGAGGTCGAAGTCGTGCTGCAGGGCGATCGCGGCGGCTACCGCGCGGAGTACGGCGAGTTGGTCGGGGTGTGCCTGAACTCGGAGTTCGACTACCGGAGGGGTGTGGTCGCGTGCCGACTCGATCGACGCGGATTTGGCCATGAGGATTGTTTCTCCCGTAGGGGTGTGCGGTGCGAGCATGGTCGTGTCGGTGGGCTGTACGGTCGTTCGGCGGAGAGTACCCAGCCTGTGCGCGTTCAATCACCGGCCGACGCCAGCGCCGATGCTATACCGGATGTCCGGGCTGTACCGGATGTCGGATTCGCAGCTCCGCGTCTCCGCTCGTTCGACTGTCGGGGTCTTTACTCGTTCTCCTGTTGAGCACGGGTCGCTCGTGGACTACTGTTGAGGACAGGTTGAGCAGACAGCCGAGAACTGGAAGCGTTACCCGTTGCGGGAGGATTCCGGTGGGCTGTCGGATGTGCCTGTCGCTACTGGTCGCGTTTCCCGCAATGTCTCCATATTGGGAAGTGCCATGACAGTCTCTCAGCGAAAATCCGTATCTTCCGGCGCCCTGGTCGCCGAGTGGTCGGCTCGCCCCATCCGTTCGGATGCTCCCGCCGAGCAGGTGATCGGCGCCGAATTCGGCGCGCAGTGCATCGAACCCGATCTCGTGTGGGTGGGGGTGCGCGGCGAGATCGACATCCGCAACGCTCACTTCCTGCGCGACTTCGTATGTCGTCGGCTCCGGGAGTCGCGACGTCTCGTCCTGGACCTCACGGGAGTCGAATTCTTCGGCGCCGTCGGGCTGGCGGTCTTCGACGATCTCGACGAACACGCTCGCAGCACCGGTGCCCGATGGGTCCTGGTGAGCGGCCGGCCGGTACGGCGCCTGCTCCGGGTCGCCGACTCCGCCGTCGGCGCCCGCACCTACAGCGAGCTCGACAGTGCACTCGCATCGCTCCGGAGCGTGGCCTAGACGAGCGATCGCCCCGTCGTCAGTGGTGCGTGACCCGACCACACGGCGCGGGTGGACCTCCGGAACCGCGCCCTCCATGCCGTTGCCGTCCGAGAGAACTTGGGCGGCAACGGTTCTTCGTGTGCCCGTTTCACCGGTTCCCCGCAGGGGAACCCGCGGGGAGACCCGTAGGAGGCCGAGATGAGCACGAACGAATGGGTAGTGCTGGTGATCGTCGTAGTCGTCGTCCTGCTGCTGCTCGCGGCACTCGTGGCGGCGGTACGCAACCGGAACGCGAAGCGACGCCGCGAGGAGGCGGAACAGCTGCGTCGCAGCGTGGAGGAGAACAGGCCCGCGGTCGAACAACGCACCGCCGTGGCCGACCACACCGAAGCCGAGGCGCGCCGGGCCGCGGCGGAGGCGGAAGCGAAAGCGGCCGAGGCGGACCGCCTGCGGGCACGCTCCGAGCAGGAACGACGGTCCGCCGAACAGGCACGCGCCGAACTGGACGAACGCCGCCGTCGCGCAGAGGAACTCGACCCCCGCGCGGAGACCCGGGGACCGTCGGGGACGGACACCGACACCGAGCGGGGCGCAGGAGGCGCGCACCGCAACGATCGCTGACCCCGAACCGGTGACCGGCCCCTCGGCGAAGTCCGCCGAGGGGCCGATCCCTGCACTCACCGACCGAGAATTCTCACACGCCGATACGGGCGGTACGGTGGGCGGTTCGCCGCACCGGCACGCACCGCTCGTAGACCCGGACGGTGTCCTCCGCGATCCGATCCCACGTGTAACGGGCCATGACCCGGTCGCGGGCCGCGATCCCGAAGGTGGTGAGCATGGTCGCATCCGACAACAGGCGCCGCGCGGCACCGGCCACGGCCTCCGGGGACCGTGCGGGCACCAGCAGCCCCGTGGCGTCGTCGAGCACCGTGTCGAGCATGCTGCCCGTCGCGGAGGCGATCACGGGACGTCCGCACGACATCGCCTGGAGAGCGGTCGTGCCGGAGGGATCGTGCCAGGGTGTGCACACCACCGCGTCGGCGGACCGGAGCAGCACCGGCAGTTCGGCGGGGGAGACGTCGCGGCGGATGCGCACCCGGCCGTGGACCCCGCGAGCCCTGGCCAGCTTCGTCAGGCGGGACTTCTCCTGCTCGTCGGCACGCGCCGACAGCTCCGGCGACCGGCTCGCGGCGATCACCAGATCGGTGTCCGGGATCGCGGCGAGCGCCTCGATGACGGTGTCGAACCCCGAAGTCGGCTCGAGGGGCCCGGCGGTGACCAGCCGCTTGCGCTTCGGGCGGGGCGGATCGGTGGGATCGGTCGGGCGGAAGTGCTCGGCGTCCACACCGCACGGCACCACGGTGGTGCGGGTGCGGGGCAGACCCATCCGCGCCAGTTCGAAGATCTCGTCGGAGCTCGTGGCGACCATGCGGGTCGCGCCCCGGGCGACGAGACGTTCGATCCGGATGCGGTCGGTGCTCACCGTCTCCGGGTCGCCGTCGCCGCGCAGACGGTGCTCGACGGTGCCGAGGGAGTGGAAGGTCTGCACCGTGGGGAGCCCGAGCGACCGGGTGGCGAGCTGCGTGGCCACACCCGACAGCCAGAAGTGGGCGTGGGTGATGTCGGGACCGCGTTCACGCCATTCGCGTTCGAGGAACCCACCGAACTCGCCCATCGCAGAAGCTGTTTCGGAGGGGGAGAGCCGTTTGAGGGGGCCGGCGGGGACCTGCACGATCTCGTAACCGCGCGCGCTCCGGACCCGGTCCGGCCCGTCCTTGCTCTCCCGTCGGGTGTACACGACGACCTCGTGCCCGGCTCGCGTCAGCGCGGCCGACAGTTCCGCGAGATGGACGTGCATGCCCTGGGAGGGCACGTCGGAGCATGGGTTCTCGTACTCGGTGAGGTAATTCGCCTGCCCGGCGACCATCGCGATCTTCACGCGCGGTGCATTCCCCCCGAAGCCGACGAACAAACCTGCTCGGGAGCATCTCTCGTGAACATCAGATGACGGCGCGCGCCGAGATCATCGCATAGACGACCATCAGCACCAGCAACGCCCAGCCGGCACCCTGCCAGATGGGCCAGCGTCCACCCCGCCTCCAGGTGCGATAGGCGGTGAACAGCGCGCCGAGACCGCCCAGGAGGAAGATCAGTGCGGGACCGAAAACCAGGATCTGCCGCGCGGGATCGGTGCACACCGCGAACGCGGCGTCGCTGCAGTCCTGCCCCGAATTCGTCCCCCAGAGGACGGCACCGCCCATCACCAGGAGTGCCACCACGATCACGGCCAGCACGTACAGGCCGGCCTTCCGGGCTGTGCCCGGATCGTTCCAGCGTTTCTCCACGTCCTGCGTCATGGCACTCGAGTACCCCCTGCAGGAGGCGGCAATCAGCTCCTGCGGACCCGTTCGTGCAGCGTCATGAACAGATGGTCGAAGTGGCCGCGGTCGTGCAGAGCGATGCCGGGTGCCGAGGTGACCTCCAGGACGAGCCGTTCGGCCAGCGCGCGGAGCTTGACGTTGGTCTCCTGCGACCGCCACGCGAGCAGGTCGAAGGCCCGCTCGGCCGGGATCGTGAAGGCGAGCATGAGCGCGCCCTTGGCCTGCTCGATCACGGCCCGGGCCTCGGCCAGGTTCGCCATGGCCTCGTCCACGGCGGCGCGCACGTCCTCCTCGATGGCCTCCGACAGGTCCAGATAGAACCCGGAGGTGCCCAGGACGGTGCCGTCGGGGGCGAGGAGACGGTCGCCGATCACGGCGACGTGCTTGACGTTGCCGGCGGTGTCGACGATGCGGTGCCGGCTGCTGAACGGTGCTCCCGCGGAGCGGACCGAAGCGAGCAGTACCTCGACGTACGCCTTGTCGTCGGGATGCTTGTGGCGCAGGATCAGCTCGGTGGTCGGGGTGACGGTCCCGGGCTCGTAGCCGTGCAGCCGGGCGACGGAGTCGGACCACTCCCACCGGTCTTCGGCGATCAGGTACCGGAAGCTGCCGACGTGCGCGTATGCACCTTCGGTGATGATCGGGGCCAGAGCGTCGTCGGCGGGCGGTGAGTCCGTCATGGAACCGATTATGCGACACCGGTGGATGAACCATCGTGCCCGTATCGCACCGTGATGCCGGATTCGCGCGACATGTCCGCCCGAGGGTACTGGGTGCGTTTGTTCGGTTCGCGGCGGGGGTATCCGCAGCCGGTCCCGGACCTTCCCGGGACGCGAACGAAGCGAGGTGTCCCGTGCGACTGTTGACGCTGGTGGTGCTGATCTGGCTGGTCGTCGGAGCGGTGGCGGCCTGGCAACGTGGCTATTTCGGCGACTCCGAACAGAACTGCAGCACCCTCGCCACCGTGGCGGTCACGGTGGTCGCGGGTCCGCTCAACTACGCGGGGGTCAATCCGAAGATCGACTGCGAGGTGCCCCAGCCGAGCCGGTAGCCGCGCCGTTCACCCGTGCGCCGTTCATCCCCGGTCCGGCCGCCCCCGAGTTCGCTCGCAGGTCGTCGAGGAAGGTCCGCGACCAGCGGGCGACGTCGTGGGACAGCACGTGGTTGTGCATCGTCCGCATCCGCCGCTTCCGCTCCGCGGGATCCTCCCGCACGGCCTGTACGATCGCCTGCTTCACTCCCTCGAGGTCGTGCGGGTTGACGAGCAGTGCGCGGCGTAGTTCCGCTGCAGCACCGGCGAACTCGCTGAGGACCAGGGTTCCGCTGCCGTCGCCGTGGCAGGCGACGTACTCCTTGGCGACCAGATTCATGCCGTCCCGCAGCGGCGTGACGAGCATGACGTCGGCGCCGGTGTACATCGCGAGCAGTTCGTCGCGGTCGACGGAGGCGTGCAGATAGTGGACGACCGGTGAACCGATCCGGCCGAATTCGCCGTTGATACGCCCGACCTCGCGTTCGACCTGATCGCGCAGCCGGGCGTAGGCGGTCAGCCGTTCCCGGCTGGGCGTCGCCAGCTGCACCATGGTCACCTTCTCGGGATCGAGGGTGCCCTCGGTGAACAGTTCGCGCAGTGCCTCGAGCCGGATGTCGATGCCCTTGGTGTAGTCGAGTCGGTCCACGCCGAGCAGCATCACCTCGGGGTCGCCGAGTTCGGCGCGGATCTCCCTGGCACGCTTACGGATTCCCTCCTCCTGGGAGCGGTCGCGGAGCTGGGCCGAGTCGATGGAGATCGGATAGGCACCCACACGCACCGTTCGGTCGCCCATGTCGATGGTGCCGCCGGTGGCAGTTCCGCGCGGCGTAGGAAGTCCGAAGAGCCGGTTGGCCAGGTACAGGAAGTTCTGCGCACCGCCGGGCAGGTGGAAGCCCACCAGGTCGGCGCCGAGCAACCCCTCGACGATGGCCTTGCGCCAGGGCAGCTGGAGGAACAGCTCCGTCGGGGGGAAGGGGATGTGCAGGAAGAACCCGATCGTCACATCCGGGCGCAGTTCGCGCAGCATGCGGGGCACGAGCTGCAGCTGGTAGTCGTGGACCCACACGGTGGCGCCGGGCGCGGCCGCGCGGGCGGCGGCCTCGGCGAACCGCCGGTTCACCTGTTGGTAGGTGCGCCACCAACGACGATCGAAGGTGGGCGGCACCAGCGCGTCGTGGTAGAGCGGCCACAGCGTGTCGTTGGAGAACCCCTCGTAGTACTCCTGGACCTCCCGGGCCGACAGATCCACCGGATGCAGTGTGAGGCCGTCCTCGACGAACGGGTCGAGCTGCACGTCCGGGGTGCCGGGCCAGCCCACCCAGGCGCCGTGCGTGGTACGCAGCACGGTCTCCATCGCGGTGACCAGCCCGCCCGGGCTACGACGCCAGACGGGTTCGCCTCCATCCGGTGGCGTTTCGAGATCCACCGGTAGACGGTTGGCGACCACCACGAAATCGTCGGGGCTCGGTTCGTTCATCATCCCGCCTCCACGCTGTCCCGGGGACAGCGAATCCACCCACAATGTTCAAACCTACAACCATCTCCTTCTATCAAGAGGTGTAGGGCACCGCAAACCGGGTGACACGAACACGCCCTTCCACCAGGGGATTCGGCGTCAGGCCTCGGGACGCATCGGGACCGGTTCGGGTTCGGTGAACATCCGGTCGATGCGTTTCTTGATTTCCGCTGTGCTGAAACGCACCTCGGTCGACACCGGAGTCGAGACGGTGACGGTGGACCCGGAGACAGGGCTCCTGTCGAGCATGACGGTTCCTTTCGAAACGAACCGCGAGAACAGCGGTCACGCGGGGAGAAGAGGGATGCGGCACGCTTTCAGCCGGCGCGCCGGGAGGCGAACACCTCGATCAAGACGTCGCAGAAGGCGGGCAGGTCGTCGGGATTGCGGCTCGACACGAGATTCCCGTCGACGACCACCTCCTGGTCGACGACGGTGCCTCCGGCGTTGCGGATGTCGGTGCGGACGCTCGGATAGGACGTCAGGGTGCGGTCACGCACGACGTCGGCCTCGACGAGCGTCCACGGGCCGTGACAGATCACGCCCACGGGACGCCCGGAGGTCACGAAGTCGCGCACGAAACCGACTGCCTGTCCGTCCTGCCGGAGCTGGTCGGGATTGGTGGTACCGCCGGGGAGCACGAGGCCGTCGAAGTCGTCGGGGGACACCTCGGAGACCACCCCGTCGACGGCGTATCGGCCGGCCTCGTTCACGTCCTGCTTCATCGCCTGGATCTCACCGGCTTCGAGCGAGATCAGACGGACGGTGGCGCCTTCCTGTTCGAGAGCGCGGCGCGGTTCGACGAGTTCGACCTCTTCGACGCCGTTCGTCGCGAGGATGGCGACGGTCAGTCCGGTGAGCCGGGAGTCGTCCGCACCGGCGAGCCGGTCGTCGTCCGCAGAGTTCATGATCGTGTGGATCCTTTCGTGCCTGGTGTCGTTGATACCCCGGTGCCCGGAGCCCCAAACAGGGGAGTGCTCCGACTCAGCGGGGCGAGAGGTCGCTCGTGGCCGGTCCTTCGAGGAGCGTGCCGTCCGCGTCGAAGCGGGAACCGTGCAGCGGGCAGTCCCAGGACGCCTCGGCGTCGTTCCACCGCAGGATGCCGCCGAGATGGGGGCATACAGCGCTCACGCGGCGGGTGTGCCCGTCGACGGTGGAGATTCCCAGGGGAAGCCCGCACCCTCGTACGACTTTCCCTTCGCCTTCACCGGGCCGGGCGCCGGTGGAGGTTTCGGCCTCCCACCAGCCGCGGGCCAGGTGCAGGGCCACCGTCGTGTTGAGGCGCAGGGCCGTGGGTGCGCCGCTCAGCAGTTCGGTGCGCCACGCCGCGAACGCCGGCGCCCAGGACTCGACCTCGGGATCGGTGGCGTCCCCGAACCGTGAGGCGAGGATCAGTGCGGCGGCGACACCCCCGGTCATGCCCCACTTGCCGAAGCCCGTCGCGACCTGGATGCGGTCGGTGCCGGGGAGTACCGGCCCCACCTCGGGCAGGGCGTCGATATCGCTGTAGTCCTGGGCCGACCACCGGTACACCTCCCGGGCGCCGGGAAAGGTCTTCTGACTCCATCGCAGCAGGTCGTCGTAGGCGGAGCGCGTCGAGTCGTGCCGGCCCACGACGTGTCCGTTGCCGCCGACGAGCAGCAGCCGGTCGGTCGAGGCCGGCGTCCCGGCGGCCGACGCGGTGCGCAGCGAGCGGGTGGGGCTGTCCACGGACAGGAACATCCCCTCCGGCGGCCCGCCGGGCACCTCCACGGCCAGCGAGTAGGACCGTTCGGGTTCCAGCCGCGCGAAGAAGGCGCCGCGGTCCAGGATCGGGACACCGGTCGCGAGGACCACCCGGTGGGCGCGCAGGTCGCCCTGGTCGGTGTGCAGGAGGCAGGAGGGGTCGCCGCTGCTGACGGAGCGCACGCGCCGGCCGGTGAAGACCTCGCCGCCCGCGGCCCGGAACTCGCCCACCACGGTGTGCAGAAGCGGCATCGGGTCGAGCTGGACCTGGCCGGGTATCCGCACCGCCGCCGCGACCGGATAGGGGAGGGGCAGGTCGGTCACCCGCTCTGCGGGCAGGCCCGAGGCCCGGCAGTGGTGGTACTCGGCGTCGACGGAACCGACGTTCGCCGGGTCCTGGGCGTAGGTGTAGGCGTCGGCGGTCTCGAAGTCCACCCCGTGCCGCGTGCAGAAGTCGACGATCCAGCGCTGGGCCGCGAGGGTCCCGTCGACGTAACCCTGCCGGATCACCTCGGAGTGGCGGCGGCCGATCCGCGACAGTCGCGTGCCCTGCAGGACACTGACCTTGCCGGTGGTGTTCCCGGTGGTCACGGCGCCGATGTCGCGGGCCTCCACCAGCGCGACCCGCAGACCGCGCCGGGCCAGCAGCAGGGCCGTGACGGTGCCGGAGATCCCGGCGCCGACCACGGCCGTATCGTAGTGCTCCCGGCGGTCCGTCCAGTCGTCGAGGGATGCCGCGCGTAGGGCGCGCCCGCGCCACAGGGACGTCGTTTCGGGAGTCATGGCCGGGGATTACCTCCCCGGCCGGCGGGGTAAACGGGGGCCGTTCGTCCCTCGCGCCGGGTTTGGGACCTCCGTCGAGGGGTAGACCGCAGTACCGCACCGTATGACAGGTGGCGGGGTTCGAAGCTTTTCGTAGTGCTCCAGGAGGAAGCCGTGCCGTCTTCGAGAATCGAATCGGGGGAGGCCGTGGGCGTGTGCCGCACCCATCGCGGTGGCAGCGTCCGCTCGCGTGTCGTGCGTGGTGCCGTCCGGACGCTGGCCAGGCCGGTGATCGGCGCCTGGATGGCGCGGCCCGATCTGGCGTGGCCCCTCACCCTCGTCGACGACGCGGCGTCCCTGCTCCCGAAACCGCCCGGAGCCCAGTACGTCGACGTCGACCTCGGCAGCTGTCGCGCCGAATGGATCCGTGCCGAAGGCCGTTCCACGCGCCGCGCCGTGCTCTATCTGCACGGGGGCGCGTTTCTCATGTGCGGGTTGAACACCCATCGTTCCCTGGCGGTGGCATTGTCGGATCACGCCGACGGACCCGTCCTCAGCGTCGACTACCGGATGCTGCCGAAGGCTCCCATCGCGCACGCCGTCGACGACGCCGTGCGCGGCTACGAATGGTTGTGCGACAAGGGATATCGCGGTGACGAGATCGTGATCGCGGGAGATTCCGCCGGGGGATATCTCGCCTTCATGACCGCCCTGGCCATCGCCGAGTCCGACCTGCCGCGACCCGCCGGGATCGTCGCGCTGTCGCCGCTGATCGACCTCGATGCACGGCGCCGCGCCGAATTCGACGTGCAGGCTTCGTGTCCCATGTTCCCGGGAGCGGCCGTGCAGTCGCTCGTGCGCTACATCGAGGGCACCCACACCCTTCTCACGGTGGACGGCGAACCCGGACCGCTGCTGTGCCCGCTCGACAACGACCTGAGTGTCCTGCCGCCCGTGATGATCCACGCCGGGCACGACGAATTGCTGCGCAGCGACGCCGAATCCATGTCGGATGCCGTGCGTGAGGCAGGTGTCCCGTGCGAACTGCACCTGTGGCGCCACCAGGTTCACGCCTTCCCCATCTTCGCCGGATCGGTTCCCGAGAGCCGTCGCGCCATCGCGGAGTCCGGTCGCTTCGTCCGCGCGGTGACGGAACCCTGGCCGCGGCGAGCGGTCCCGCGGCTGGAGGCGGTGGCCTGACCCCGCTCAGGCCTCCCGGTCGGCGGCGCGCTCGAATTCGAGTCCGCCCAAATCGGATCCGGCCACCTCGAAGGGCATCGTCAGGATCGTCGCCGTGGCCCAGCCTCGGCACACGAGCACCGCGTCGCTGTCCCGGGATTCGTCGAGTTCGACGGTCCGGAAGGTGACGGGCACAGCCCGGCCGATGTCGCCGTCGCGTTCGATCTCGCCGATCTCGGCCTGCACCGCACCGAATTCGGCGAGCGGGGCGCCGCGCAGACCGCGGAGCTCGTGCGGCGGGATGTCGGGGATGTTGACGTTGAGCACCGTGCCGGGTTCTCCGTGGTCGAGGGCCCATGCCACCGCGCGTCGCGCCACCGTCTCGGCGGTCTCCCACTGGGACGGAGCGGTACCGTTGAGCGACAGCGCTGCCGCGCGGGCGCCGTGACTCGCCGCGGTGAGCGCCGCACCGACCGTACCCGAGTGCAGGATCGCGTGACCGGTGTTGGGGCCCAGGTTGATTCCCGACAACACGATATCGGGTACCTCGCCGAATGCGCCGTAGGAGGCGAGGAAGGTGATCAGTGCGGGGGAGGCTTCCACCGCGTAGGACTCGATCCCGTCGAGACCGTCGAGGGGGCGTCGTGACAACAGCAGCCGCCCGTTGTCCTCGAGCGCCGTCAGCGACGCACTCGCACCGCTGCGTTCGACATGGGGCGCCGCGACCGTCACCTCGAGACCGGCGTCCACCGCGATGCGGGCCAGCAGCGCGAGGCCGGGGCTGTCGATCCCGTCGTCGTTGACGATCAGTGCTCTGCTCATCGCTTCCCCTTCACTCGCCGGACCTTCACGTTCTCGGCCATCTTCTCGACGGCGGAGCGGTGCCCCGTCGCCAGACCACGGCGGGTGACGTTCACCGCGCCGGCTGCCGCTCCCCTCCGCAGGGCGGTCTCGAACGACTCGCCCGCCGCGTGGGCGGTCGCCAGGCCCGCGGTCATCGAGTCCCCGGCTCCGTGGTGGTCGACGATTTGGACCGGAGGACACTCGACCTCCCAGAGCACACCGTCGTCCCAGGCGATGGCGGGATCCCCGGCGCGGGAGATCACGACCTTCTCGGCTCCCGCCTCGTGGAGTTTCTTCATGGCTTCGACGAGGGCCTCGAGGTCGTCGGACTCGGCGCGTCCGTCCTCGATGAGATCCTCGTGGCTGACCTTCAGGATGCCGACTCCGCCCTCGAGCGCGGCCCCGAGGGTGGGGCCGGACAGGTCGGCGACGACCGGGATGCCCAGCGCGCCGAGGTCGGAACACAGTCGGGTGTAGACGTCGGGGGAGACCGCCTCGTCGTAGTGCGGCCCGCCCAGCATCGCGACCTTCGAGCACATCGCGGACGCCAGCGAGGCGCTGAAGAGGTCGTCGGTCTCGTGGCGGGTGAGCGGCGGTGGCGGGATCTCCACGATCTCCTTGCGTTCGCCCTCACGACGATCGTGGATGTACGAGCCGTTCGCCGACGCGGTCTCGACGAGATGCACCGTCAGTCCCTCCCGGCCGATCAGATCGACGAGGACCGACCCCGACTCGCCGCCGAAGGGGCCGCACAGGTGCACATCCATGCCGAGGGTGCTCGCCATACGGCCGATCCAGAAACCCTGACCTCCGGGGTGCACGTGCAGTTCGGTGCTGCCGTCCGGGGCGGCTTCCAGGGTCACGGTGAGCAGGGTCGAGGGCGCGAACACGAACCCGTAGGGCTTCTGTTCCTCCATTGGCCCCGAATACCCCCCGACACGGCCCGTGACACGGGGCGGTGAGGCGCGCCGTGTGACACCCGGGGTGGTGGGGTATGCGTCGCAGCGAGCGGACGTCCGAGGAGGAGGAACCGGCATGGGCAGGATTGCGAGTATCGAGACCACTGTGTCGTCGGCCGGGGTGTGGGAGATCCTGGCGGACGGCTGGCGCTACGCGTCGTGGGTGGTGGGCGCCTCCCGGATCCGCGAGGTGGACCGGACGTGGCCGCAGGTGGGCAGCCGGATCCATCATTCCGTCGGCCTGTGGCCGCTGGTGCTCGACGACAGCACGGAGGTGAAGTCCGTGCAGTCCGAACGCGAACTCGTGCTGCGGGCGCGGGCATGGCTGTTCGGCAAGGCCGAGATCACCCTCACGCTCGAACCCACCGGTTCGGGTGGCACACGCATCACGATGGCCGAACATGTGGTGGAGGGACCCTACGCCCTCGTCCCCGACGTCGTACAGGAGGAACTGGTGCTGCCCCGGAACCAGGAGTGCCTGAAACGACTCGCGCTCATCGCCGAAGGCGTGACCGTATGACGAACGAGACCGTGGATGCGGTCGTCATCGGGGCCGGACCCAACGGGCTGACCGCCGCGGCGGCGCTCGCCGACGCGGGATGGGACGTGCTCGTCCTGGAGGAACAACCGGAACCGGGCGGTGCGGTCCGCAGCGCAGAACTCCACCCCGGTTACCTCGCCGACCTGTTCAGTGCGTTCTACCCACTCGGCGTGGTCTCGCCCGCCTTCCGCGAACTGGACCTTTCCGCGCACGGCCTGCGATGGGCCCGCTCACCCAAGGCGTTCGGGCACCCCCTCGGCCCCGACGACGAGGACGCGGTCGTCGTCTCACCCGACCCGGAGGAGACCGCCGCCGACCTCGAACGCCGGTGCGCCGGCGACGGCCGGGCCTGGCTGGAGCTGGTGGAACAGTGGCGGCACGTACGCGATCCGTTCCTCGACCTGCTGCTCGGACCCTTCCCACCCGTGCGCGGGTCCATCGGG
Source organism: Rhodococcus sp. Z13 (assembly GCF_025837095.1). Taxonomy (NCBI): domain Bacteria; kingdom Bacillati; phylum Actinomycetota; class Actinomycetes; order Mycobacteriales; family Nocardiaceae; genus Rhodococcus; species Rhodococcus sacchari. Next base: position 3,552,664 of record NZ_CP107551.1, on the reverse strand, counting down.
TTCGCGCGGACGATGAAGACCGGCGACCTGCTGCGCTACGTTCGGATGCTGGCGCTTCCCGTCGTCCGGATGTCCGCCGAACTGTTCGGAGGACGGTCGGCACGGCTGCTGCTGCTCGGCAACGCTATGCACGCGGACACCCCGCCCGAGGCGCCGGGAAGCGGCGTCATGGGCTACATCCTCACGATGCTCGGACAGGATGTCGGCTTCCCGGCCCCGGTGGGGGGTGCCGGGGCGCTCACCGCCGCCCTCGTGAGCCGCGGCGAATCGGCGGGCGCCCGGGTGCTGTGCAACCGGCGGGTCGACGCGGTGGAGGTCTCCGGCGGCCGCGCGAGCGCCGTGCACACCGCCGACGGGGACCGGATCGCGGTCCGCCGCGCGGTGCTCGCCGACACCTCGGCTCCGGCCCTCTACGGGCGCTTGCTGCCCGCGGACGCGGTCGGGCCCCGGATCCGCGACGACCTGCGTCGGTTCGAGTGGGACACCCCCGTCGTCAAGGTCAACTACGCCCTCGACGGGAAGGTGCCGTGGCGGTCCCCGTCGCTGAGGGGCGCCGGGACGGTGCACGTGGGTGCCGACACGAACACGATGATCCGATGGTCGGCCGACCTGGCGACCGGCGTCGTCCCCGAATCCCCCTTCCTGTTGTTCGGGCAGATGACCACCACCGACCCGACGCGGTCGCCCGAGGGCACCGAGAGTTGCTGGGCGTACACCCATCTGCCGCGCGGCGTCACCGACGACGTCTCCGCCGACCACCTCGCGGAACGGGTCGATGCGCAACTCGAGGCCTACGCACCGGGATTCGGTGCCCGGGTAGTGGGCCGCGCCGTGCAGCGGCCCGGCGATCTCGAGGCGGCCGACGCGAATCTCGTGGGCGGCGCCGTGAACGGAGGTACGGCGCAGGTCCACCAGCAGCTCTTCCTGCGTCCCATACCCGGTTTCGGGGGTCCCCGCACACCGGTGGAAGGGGTCTATCTCGCGAGCGCCGCCGCGCATCCCGGTGGGGGAGTGCACGGAATGGGCGGCTGGAACGCCGCGCAGGCCGCCCTCGCCGACCACCGCCGGTTCGCGCCGATCACGCGGCGGGTGCGAGGCACTGCCCGGCGGATCCTGTTCTCCTGAGCGGGCCCGATCCGGCCCTCCGCGCACGTGGCGTGTTTCACACGCTGCACCCTCGGGTATCCGCCCGCGAACGGACGACACGAGAGACGCCGAATCCTCGGCGCCGGTGTGGCGATCCACTGTCGTACTCGAGATACCGAGGTGGTGTGACGTGACAGCTTCCCTGGCACTGGACGGATCGGATTCGCCGCGGGTATGGCGTCTGCCGGGGGTGTATCGCCCCCAAGAGGATTCGTACCTGCTCGCGAATGCCCTGGCGGACGCGGGCGGGACCGAGGATTCGCACGTCCTCGATTTCTGCACCGGCACAGGATTTCTCGCCGTCAACGCGGCGATGATGGGGGCGGCCTCGGTGACCGCCTTCGACATCGCACCCCGCGCGGTGCTCACCGCCCGGATGAACGCGTGGACGCGGCGGCTGCCGATCCGTGCCCACCGGGGCGGTCTCGATGCGGTGTTGCGGCACGGCCCCTTCGACGTGGTGCTGTCCAATCCGCCCTACGTGCCCTGCGACGGCGAGGACCGCGACCCCCGCTGGGATGCGGGTGCCGACGGCCGTGGAGTGCTGGATCCGTTGTGCGACAGCCTTCCCGCACTGCTCACCCCGGGTGGTTTCGCCCTGATCGTCCACTCCGAGTTCACCGGCGTCGAGACGACCCTCCGCCGGCTGCGGGACGCCGACCTCAAGGCCTCGGTCGTGGCACGCCGGCGCATCCCCTTCGGTCCGGTGCTGCGCAGCCGGGCCGACTATCTGTACGCATCGCACCTGGCCGAACCCGGTTCCACCACCGAGGAAGTCGTGGTCGTCCGGGCCGATCGGCCCCACCCGGGAAGGTGAGAGACGCATGAAGACTCCGAAGATCACCAGGGTCGGGCCGGGCGACGGTGAGCCGCGGGTGGTGCGGCAGGTGCGAGGTGGCCCCACCCTGGTGGAAGGGCCCGTCCGCATCGAGTGCGACGACGGCACGGCCGTGGAATCGGACCGCTTCGTGGTGGCGGTGTGCCGCTGCCGCCGCAGCGCGATCCATCCGCTCTGCGACACCAGCCACCGCGCCCTGCGCAAGGATTGAGCCGCGGCAAGGATCGGTCTGCGGCATCGATCTGCGGCAAGGATCGAGCCCCCGGTGCATGCACCGGGGGCGTGTCGTGGATGTGGTCGGTACCGAGTCGGTATCGGTACCGGGTCAGTACCAGTGTGCGCGTCCGCCGATGGCCCGGCCGGTTGCGCCCAGGATCGCCAGAATCACGCCGATCACCAGGAGTATCACTCCGAGCGTGGTGAGAATCGAGATTCCCGTGAAGAATCCCACCACCAGAAGAATCAAACCCAGAATGATCATTGTCGTCACCTCGCTGTCGTGACCGAAGCCTGGAGAGCCTCGGCGCCCGACAGCCGAATAACCGGGTTGGTCCGGTTCCAAACGCACCGGAACGCAGATATTGCGGCGAATGTTCGGAGCGGGTGACCGGACGTGGCGACCACCACGGTCATGTTTGGACGCGCAGGACCGCCGGGTATCCGCGCTGCACACCCCGAGAGCACATCTGGAGGAAAACCCATGTCGAAGTCGAGCTACACGGTTCCCGGTCTGAGCGATGCCGACGGTTCGCGTACCGCCCAGATTCTCCAGGAACGCCTGAGCGCCTACAACGACCTGCACCTGACGCTGAAGCACATCCACTGGAACGTCGTCGGACCGAACTTCATCGGCGTCCACGAGATGATCGACCCGCAGGTCGAGCTCGTGCGCGGATACGCCGACGAGGTCGCCGAACGGATCGCGGCGCTCGGTGCGTCCCCGAAGGGCACGCCCGGCGCTATCGAGAAGAACCGCACGTGGGACGACTACTCGGTGGGACGCGACACCGCCCAGGCCCATCTGGCGGCCCTCGATCTCGTCTACGACGGCCTGATCACCGACAACCGTAAGGCGATCGACGAGGTCGGCAAGCTCGATCCCATCACCGAGGACCTGCTCATCGGTCAGACCGGGCAGCTGGAGAAGTTCCAGTGGTTCGTCCGCGCCCACCTCGAGAACGCGTCCGGTGCGCTGTCCAACGCCGACGCCTCCACGGAGAAGGAAGCCGCGGAATCGGCTCGCTGACCGCACACGGCGAGAACGGCGACGAAGGAACAGGGGTGCCATGACCGACACGACCCGCTCGGCTCTGCCACGGCGCATCGTCGTCACCGGAGCGAGCGGCAACGTCGGCACCGCGCTGCTGCGCCGTCTCGCCGCCCACGATCCTCGACCCGACATCGTCGCGATCGCGCGCCGGATCCCTCCGGCGCGCGATCCGTATGCAGGTGCGAGGTGGTGCTCCGTCGACCTCGCCGATCCCGATGCGGCCGCCAGGCTACGGCCGGTGATGGCCGGAGCGGACGCCGTCGTGCACCTCGCATGGGGCTTCCAGCCCTCCCACCGTCGCGACTATCTGGGGCGGGTGGCGCTCGACGGTACCCGCGCGGTGACGACCGCCGCGGCCGGGGCGGGGGTCGCGCACATCGTGCACATGTCGTCCGGGGCGGTCTACTCCCGCGGCTCCTACGGCCGCGAGGTCGACGAGACATGGTCCACCGACGGTGTGCCCAGCTGTACGTACAGCGTCGACAAGGTACGTGCAGAACGCTTCCTCGACGAGTTCGAGACCGACCCGGGGGCGCCTCTGCTCACCCGGTTCCGGCCCGGCTTCATCGGGCAGTTCGTCGCCGGCAACGGCCTCGAACGGTACGTCCTGCCCGAACTCGTCCCCAGTGCGATCACCGACCACCTGCCGGTACTGCCCATGGACCGCAGTCTCGCGGTGCCGGCTGTGCACTCCGACGACGTGGCCGATGCGATCGTCGCGGCCCTGGAACAGCGGGTGGCCGGACCGTTCAATCTCGCTTCGCCGGCGCCGGTGCGGGCCGACGACTTCGCCGAGCCCTTCGGGTGCCCGATCGTGCCGCTGCCCCACCGTGTGCTCTCGATCGTCGCGGAGGCGACCTGGCGGCTGCGGCTGCAGCCCGTCGAGGGCGGCTGGATCGATCTCGCCTACAACACCCCGCTGCTCGACTGCACCAGGGCCGCGAGGGAACTCGGCTGGACCCCGCACCACACCGGTCCGGATGCCTGGGCGGAGACGGTGCGCGGCATGCGCTCCCGCGCCGGTACCGACAGTCCCGTGCTGCACCCCCGCACGGCGCGCCAGCGGATGGCGGCCCTCGTCGAACGTGGTCCGATCGATCACCGCATCCCTTCGTGAAAACGTAATTCATTCGCGGCTTTGGCTTTTCACCGGCCATCAGGTTTCGCCGGGGTGACGGTGCGGGTATCCGTCGACATGACGCAACCATCTGATCGGGCTCAGGCCCCCACCCCCGTCACCCGTGCCTCCGGCTGGATCGGATACGCATGTGTGCTCGCCGGCCTCGCCGTCGTCGCGCTCGTCCTCTACGCGGCGGGCGACGGATTCGGCGGCTGGGTGGTCGTCGGCAGCATCGTCGCTGCCGTCCTCGTCGTCCTCGGCGTCTTCCTGTCGGTGCTCAACCTCAGAAGCCGGCGTCTACGCGGTTCCGGTGGCACCTCCACACACGAGCCGGGCCTCATCGACTGAGAGCCCGGCTTGCAGAAGTGTTCAGGCCGCTGCCCCGGCGGGGGCGAGGAGGGAGATGCGCCCGGCCGACCAGCTGCCCAGTAGATGGCTGCCGAGGCGCCCTTCCAGGAACTCGATGGCCTGCGCCCCGAACGACAGGTCGCGGGCGCAACCCGGATCCTGCTCGAGCATGTACCCGACGACATCGTGACGCAGCACCAGCTCGTGCACGGCGTCGGCCTCGATGTGCTCTGAGTAGAAGAGCACGCACGCGTCGTCCGCACCGAGCCGTTCCAGCGCCTCCACCATCCGGCGGGCACTCGGGGCCGTGGTGATCTCGGCGGCCGCGAACATCCCCACCAACATGGGGGTGTAGGCGCGGTGCAGGCCGCACAACGACATGAAGTTCACGGTCGCCAGGGTGACCCCCGGGACCACGTCGAGATAGCCGAGATAGTCGTCCTTCAGGCCCGCCGCACGCAGCAGGTCGGCGAACAGGCGAGAGTGCATACGCTCGGCGTGACCCCCGCCGTACTCGTCGAACTCCACCGCCACCAGGGCGGCCTTCGCGCGGCCCGACAGACGAGGGATCGCCAGCGCGTGCGGATCGGCCTCCTTGAGATGGTAGATCGAGCGATGGACGAAGAACTCGCGCATCGTGTCCCACGTGCCGCGGGCGGCGAGTTCGTGCGAGACACCCCAGCCCTCCGGGGACTCGTGACACAGTTCCTCGAGGACGGCCTGCGGGTCGTCGCTCGCCGGCACGTCCTCGCGCAGCCGACCGAGGAAGAGCCGCTCCAGCTTCCCGCGCACCCCGAGCGGTCCGGGTGCCCACTCCCAGGCCGGGTCCACACCCGCGAAGCCGCGGTAGTGCAGTTCGTAGAGCACCGTGAGGGCGAGCTGGACGTCCTCGCCGTAGGCGTCGGCACCGTCCGTCGGTACGTGCCAGTCGGCGTCGTCGGCGGGATGCCGCAGCCGCTCGACGACCTCTGCGGAGATGGGACCGCGGGGGATGGGCAGCGCCGCGTCGTGACTGTCGCACATGCGGGTCTCGTGAGCCATACGTCCCTGTTACCCGCTCCGCGCACAGCGGAAACGACCGCTCAGCGCACAGCGGAAACGACCGCTCAGCGCACAGCGGAAACGACCCCGACCCGGGGCGCATACCCGGCCCCGGCGCGGGTATTCCGCCGCCATGAGCGACGAGCACGAACGGCCGGCCCACGTCATCGACTATCCAGGCGAGACGGGCGACATGGCCGAACGACCCACCGACGAGATGCGTGACTACACCGGCCGTGGACTCCTTTCCGGCCGCAAGGCGCTGATCACGGGCGGGGACTCCGGTATCGGGCGGGCCGTCGCCGTGGCCTTCGCGAAGGAGGGCGCCGACATCGCCGTCGCCTATCTGGAGGAACACGAGGATGCCGAGCACACCGCCGAGCTGGTGCGCCGTGAGGGCCGCACCTGCCACCTGATCCCGGGCGACCTTGCCGACGCGCGGCACTGCCGGGCCGTGGTGGCCGAGACCGTCGAGCAGCTCGGTGGCCTCGACGTGCTCGTCAACAACGTCGGTACCCAGCAGCCCGTCGACGACCTCGCCGAGCTCGACGAGGCGCAGTGGCGGCACACCTTCGCCGTGAACATCGACAGCTTCTTCCATGTCACCAAGGCCGCGCTCGACCATCTGACCCCCGGCGGTTCGGTGATCAACACCGCGTCCGTCAACGGGCTGCGGGGCAATGCCTCGCTCATCGACTACTCCGCCACCAAGGGCGCCGTGATCGCCCTGACCTACTCGCTCGCGCAGGCTCTGCGGGACAGGCGGATCCGGGTGAACTGCGTGGCGCCCGGCCCGGTGTGGACACCGCTGATCCCGGCCACCATGGACGAGGAGAAGGTCGCCGACTTCGGGCAGCAGGCCCCCTTCGGCCGCGCCGCCCAGCCCGATGAGATCGCGCCCTCCTACGTCTTCTTCGCCTCGGACCGGATGTCGTCCTACTACAGCGGGGAGGTGCTCGCGCCGCTCGGCGGCGAGACCATGCCCGGCTGACGGGCGAGCGGGACCGGGGGAGAGCAAGAACGGTCGGGCGGAGCAGGGGCCCGGCGGGCGACACTGAGCGCATGACCTACGGCCGTGACCGACTCCGGGAGCTCCTCGACGCCGTCCTCGGCGAGGACAACGCGACCCTCGACCGGATGGCGCGGCAGGCCTACTCCTCGCCGTGGCACTTCAGCCGCTCCGTCGCGCTCGGCACCGGCGAGTCGCCGGTGGCTCTGCGGCGTCGCGTGATGCTCGAACGCGCGGCCTGGCAGTTGCGGCACGGGACGTCGGTCACCGACGCGGCGTTCGCCGCCGGCTACGACAGCGTCGACGGGTTCTCGCGAGCCTTCGCCCGCGCCTACGGCTATCCGCCCAGCACCGCCGCGGGGACGCTCGGTGCGGACGGGCACGATCACTGGTTGCCCGCCCCGAACGGGGTGCACTTCCATCCGCCCACCAACCTGTGGGTCGAGGAGGACGGGCAGCGACCGTCCGCGTCCGCTCATCCGGCCGCGGAGGTGATCGCGCAGATGGTCCGCCACGACCTCGCCGACACCCGGTACCTGCTCGGGCGTGCCACCGAACTCGGCGACGACGAACTCGACCGGGTCCGCTTCCCGGGGTTGGTGGTCCTCGAATGGGACGGTCCCGAGGAGACTCTCGCGCGGGTGCTGCGCAATCTCGTACGCGCCAAGGAGGTCTGGCTCGCGTCGATGACCGGTGCCGGCGAACCGGCGGAACCGGGAACCGGAATCGACTCGCTCACGGCGTGTTTCGAGGACGTCGCGCCGCGGTGGGCGGACGCGGTGCGAGACGTCCACCGTCGCGGAGCATGGGGCGACGTGCTGATCGACGCCCTGTGCGACCCGCCGGAGAGCTTCGTCCTCGGCGGCGTCGTCGCCCACGTCCTGACCTTCGCGGCCCACCGCCGGCAGCTCGCACGGCACATGATGCGGGCGGCCGGGCTCGACCTCGATCACGGAGATCCGCTCGCATGGAACAGGAGTCCCGCATGACCCGGATGATCTACTACACCGCCAGCACCCTCGACGGTTTCCTCGCCACCGAGGACCACTCGCTGGACTGGCTGCTCACCCGCGACACGGGGGAGGAGGGCGGTCCCGCCGACTACGAGTCGTTCATCGCCGGGGTCGGCGCGATGGTGATGGGGGCGTCGACCTACCGCTGGGTGCTCGACCATGCAGGGGAGGGCGCATGGGAGTACGAGCTTCCCTGCTGGGTGTTCACGCACCGCGACGACCTGCCCGTGGCCCGCAGGGGCAGCGAACCCGGCGACATCCGCTTCACGCGGGCCGACGTCCGTGAGGTGTACGCGGAGATGGCCGAGACGGCGGGCGGCCGGGACCTGTGGATGGTGGGCGGCGGCGATCTCGCCGGTCAGTTCGCCGATCACGGTCTGCTCGACGAGCTGATCGTCTCGTTCGCGCCGGTGACGATCGGAGCGGGAAAGCCGCTGCTGCCACGGCACGTGGAGCTGCGTCCGGTGGAGCTGGCGCGCAGCGGCGAGTTCGCCGTCGCCCGCTACGAGGTGTTGAAGGAGAACCCCGCTCGGTTGTGATGTCGATCACTCACAGGTACCGTCGGTGCCGAGAGGACCACACACCTCGTGCAAGGAGGCCGGTCGTGAAACTCAACCTCTTCGCAGCGTGGACCGCATATGCGTTGGCGCTGACCTCGATTCTGATGATCGCGCTGACGATCGTGGCCGCAGGCTACGGATTCTCGGGCTGGGCGATGATCGCGGGGATCGCCGCGGTCGTCGCGCTCGGTGCCGCCTTCGGTGTCATGGTGGGCACGATCAGGCGCGATCACAGACGGCACATCGACACGCCGCACCTGTTCTGACGGCGGTCCCGTCCGTCAGGACTCGGCCAGCCGCCTCTTCTCGACCTCGATGTCGTAGGTCGGTTCCGGCCAGTCGAGGTCGAGCCGCTCGAACGCGTCGACGAGCAGTTCGGTGACGGCGAGGCGGCTGTACCACTTGCGGTCGCACGGGACGACGTACCAGGGCGCGTACCCGGTGTTCGTCCGGTCGAGCATGTCCTGATAGGCCTGCTGGTACTGCGGCCACAGGGCCCGCTCGGTCACGTCGCTCGGGTCGTACTTCCAGTGCTTGTCGCGTCGTTCGAGTCGTTCGGCGAGGCGGCGCTTCTGCTCGTCGAGGGAGACGAACATCGCGACCTTCACCAGCGTCGTCCCCTCGCGGACCAGTTCCTCCTCGAACCGGTTGATCTCGTCGTAGCGGCCGCGCCACACGCTCTCGGGCACCAGCGAGTGGACGCGGGCGACGAGAACGTCCTCGTAGTGGGAGCGGTCGAAGACACCGAGCTGCCCGGCGCGGGGCAGGGCCTTGTTGATCCGCCACAGGAAGTGGTGCCGCTTCTCCTCGGCGGTGGGCACACCGAAGGCCTTGTGGTCGACGCCCTGTGGATCGACGTGCCCGATCACGTGGCGGACCATGCCGCCCTTGCCGGCGGTGTCCATGCCCTGCAGGATCAGCAGTACCGAGCGGGTGTCGCCGGTACGGCCGTGCGCGAAGAGCTTCTCCTGCAGGTCGGACAGCACGGCGCCGCGTTCGGCGAGCAGGCGTTCACCGAGGGCCTTGTCGCCGTCGAATCCCGGGGTGGCGTTCGTGTCGATCTCGGCGACGCGGGTGTCGGGCCCGGCGCGCAGTGCGTCGACGATGGCGGCCGGCCGGAACACGTCGTTCTTCCCCATGGGAGAAGCCTGTCACAGCCGGGCTGTCTCAGGCGGGATCGACACCGTCTTCGTCCGTCGGCAGCGGATAGGGCGGGCGGGAGAGTCCGTCCACCATGTGGCTGCCCCACAGGTCGATCTCCGTGACGCGGGCGGTCGCCGCCTCGGCTGCGCCCGGGACGGTGAGGGTGACGGTGGTGCCGCGGTCGGCGGACGCGCCGGAACCCAGTGCCTCGGCGAGCCGGCGGAGTCGTCCTCGCCAGACGTGCCGGCCGAGCAGTGGATCGAACCGGCCGGAGATCTCGACGTCGACGACCACGCTCCGTTCGCCGACGGTGACCTCGGCGGGGCCGCGGTAGCCGGGCGCGTCGTCGTGGAGGTCGTCCTCGTGCTCGGTCATGCCCGGACTATACGTGCAACTCTGCGTAACAGTAAAGGTCCGGCGGGCTCAGTTCGTGGAAGGAGCCTTCGGCAGCAGCGGATGCGGCTGCGTCTTGAACCGCACGGGCGAACCCGCCACCGCCGCGATGCCCGTCATGCCACCCCAGATCATCATCGTCAGATAATCGATGAGGTCCTCGGTGGTCATCGACTTGTTGGAGATCCACCAGTGCACCGCGAGCTGGATGCCGCCGACGATGCCGTAGGCCCACGGCACCGCGCCGCCCGAATCCATCTCCAGCAGACGCAGCCGCTCCCCGAGCACGGAGGCGACGAGCTCGGCGATCATCCGTTCCGAGTCGGCCACCACGTCGCGGCCCGCCGACGCGCTGTTGGCCATGACGTAGAGGTAGACCTCGGGGTCGTCGGCGACCGTCTCGACGTAGGCGGTGATCGCCTCACGGGTGAGCTCGTACTCGTCGAGATCCTCCGCGACCGCGGTGTAGATCCGCGGGGCGAGGACGGTCTCGACGTAGCGCAGCATCGTCGCGGTCGTCAGGTCGCTCTTGTCGGTGAAGTAGCGGTACAGGACCGTCTTCGACACCCCGATCTCGGCGGCGATCTCGTCCATGCCGATCTCGTGCCCGCGCGTGCGGATCGCGTTGATCGTGCCGTCGACGAGCTCCTCGCGGCGGGCGATCTTGTGCTCGTGCCATCGCCGTTTGCGGCCGTCCTGCTTCGTGGGCGGTCCGTCCTCTGCGGCCGTCGGATTCGAGGTCGTCTGCGGTCTGCTGGACACTGTGCGCACATCCATTCGGTTTCGATCGTCGGCTCAGTCTACGATCCGGATTCCCGTCCTTCAGAACTCCAGGGCGTCCCGTCCGCCCCTCGCGGAAATTCGGCACAATCGATCGGGTGCAGCTCCTGACGACCGACGACGCGATCAAGCGCCGAGAACTCCGCCGTATGAAGGCGATCGCGACCGGCTTCCTCGTCGTCGCCGCGACCGTCTACCTGTTCTGCCGATGGCAGGAGACCCGCGGCGCCGGCGCCTGGGTGGGCTACGTGCGGGCCGCCTCCGAGGCCGGCATGGTCGGCGCCCTCGCCGACTGGTTCGCCGTCACCGCCCTGTTCCGGCACCCCCTGCGGATCCCCGTCCCGCACACCGCCATCATCCGGAAGAAGAAGGACCAGCTGGGGGCGAGCCTGAGTTCGTTCGTCGGCAGCAACTTCCTCGCCCCCGAGGTGGTGTCGGCGAAGGTCGAGTCGGCGCAGATCCCCCTGCGAGTGGGCACCTGGCTCGCCGAACCGGACAACGCGGCGCGCGTGGCCAAGGAGACATCGACGGTGCTGCGCGGGGTGGTGCAGATCCTCCGCGAGGACGACATCCAGCAGATCATCGACCACACCATCGTCAAGCGCATCGCCGAACCGGAATGGGGTCCGCCGATCGGGCGGGTGCTGTCCGAACTGCTCGCGGAGAACCGGCACCTGCCGCTCGTCGACATGCTCGCCGAGCGAGCGCACCAGTGGGCCCTCGGCAGCCAGGAGACCATCGACCGCATCATCAGCCGCGACTCGCCGTCGTGGTCGCCGAAATTCGTCGACCTGCTGCTCGGCGAGAAGATCCACCGCGAACTCGTGGAGTTCACGTGGAAGGTCCGCTCGAACCCGCAGCACGAGGTCCGGCTGGCGGTCAACCGGTTCCTCGTCGAGTACGCACAGGACCTGCAGACCGACCCGGTGACCATCGCCAAGGCCGAGAAGGTCAAGGCCGAGATCATGGGCCGCGACGAGGTCACCCAGCTCGCGGCGGCCACCTGGCGGACCGCGAAGCGGATGATCCTCGACTCCGTCGACGACCCGGACAGCACCCTGCGCACCAAGATCGCCGAGAACGTCCAGGCGTTCGGTATCCGGGTGCGGGAGGACCACGACCTGCGCGCCAAGATCGACGGCTGGCTGCTCGACGCGGTGCGGTTCGTCGCGGCCAACTACGCCGACGAGATCACCTCGATCATCCGCGAGACGGTCGAGCGCTGGGACGCCGAGGAGGCGAGCCGCAAGATCGAGCTCGCCGTGGGGCGGGACCTGCAGTTCATCCGGATCAACGGCACGGTGGTCGGCTCCCTGGCCGGCCTGGCCATCTACACGGTCTCCGAACTGCTGTTCGCGTGATCCCGCTCACCTGCTAGCAGAGTGCTTGCTGTAGTTAGCACCTGCCCGTAGGGTGGATGGCGTGTCCACGGAACCAGATCCGATCGAGGACTCGGGCGCACAGCCGGAGGGGGGTACCGGGCGGGGGGATATCGCCGCACGGGTGGTCAACACCGCCGCGCAGGACATCGGTGCCTTCATCCGCTCGCAACGCGAGGCCGCCCAGGTCTCGCTCCGGCAGCTCTCCCAGCTCGCCGGGGTCAGCAACCCGTACCTGAGCCAGATCGAACGGGGACTGCGCAAGCCGTCCGCCGAGGTGCTGGCCCAGATTGCCAAGGGACTGAGGCTCTCCGCCGAGGTCCTCTACGTGCGGGCCGGAATCCTCGAACAGCGGCCGGAGAGCGCCGTGCGCGACGCGGTGCTCGCCGACGCCGTCCTCACCGAACGCCAGAAGCAGGTCCTGCTCGACATCTACGACTCGTTCTGCCGTGAGAACGGGCAACTCGACGAGGAGAAACCCACATGACCGACCCCAACGCCATCCGCACGTCCCTCTACGCCGCAGTCGGTGCCGGCGACGCCGTCGTCCAGGCGGTCGCCGACATCGTGGCCCAGGTGCGCGAGCGCGCCGAGTTCGACACGAACGACGTCGTCGGGACCGCTCGCGATCGCTTCGCGTCCCTGCCGACCGATCTCACCGAGACCGCCCGCGATCGCCTCGCGTCGCTGCCCGCGGACCTCACCGAGACCGTTGAATCGCTGCGCGAGCGCCTGGCCGGCCTGCCCTCCGAGCTCCCCGAGGAACTCGCGGAGCTGCGCGAACGGTTCAGCGCCGAGGAGCTGCGCAAGGTTGCCGAGGCCTACCTGAAGGTCGCCGCCGATCTGTACACGGCACTCGCCGAACGCGGCGAGGAGACCATCGAGCGGCTGCGCTCGCAGCCGGCCCTCGAAGAGGGCATCGGCCGCGCCGAGTCCGTCCTCGGCGACGCCGCCGACCTCACCGAGGAAGCCCTCGGCACGGTGGCCCGCCGCACCCGCGAGATCGGTGAGCAGGCGGCCAAGCTCGCCGGCATCACCGCCGGCCGCATCTCCGAGGCCGCCGACGAGGTGAGCGAGGCCGTCACCGAGGCCGGCGATGAGGCCGCCGCCCGCGTCACCGAGATCGGTGAGCGCGCCGAGAAGACCGGTGACGACGCCGCCGACCGCGTCGAGTCCGCGCGCGGCGAGGTCCGGGCCGCGGCCGACAAGGCCGCCGAGCGGCTCGAATCGGCGACCGCCCCGGTGGAGCCGGTGAAGGTTCCGGAGCCCAAGCCCGCCCCGGCCAAGGCTCCGGCGAAGACCCCCGCCAAGACCGCCGCCAAGGCCCCGGCGAAGACCGCCGCGAAGGCACCCGCCAAGACCGCGGCGAAGACTCCGGCCAAGAAGACCCCGGCCAAGAAGGCGGCTCCGCGTAAGACCGCCGGTTCCTGACCGGCACTGTAGGACCGCCGGATCCCGACCGGCACTGCAAGCCCACCGGCTCCTGACCCGGTAGCGAGCGATCGGCCCTCGTGCACAGCGGTGCGCGGGGGCCGACTCTCGTAGACTGGTGAAGTGACGAATGTCGATTCCCTCGCCGGTCTGATCATCTCCGTCCTGCAGATCCTCGCCATCGCAGGCGCCGGCTTCGCGCTGTTCCACGCGGTGCGGCAGCCCGCCGAGGCGTTCCCGGCCGTCGACAAGCTGACCAAGCCGATCTGGCTCGGCATCCTCGTCGCCGCGTTGCTCGTGCTCGTGGTCTTCGGTGCCGTCGGCATGCTCGGCATCATCGGTGTCGTCGCGGTGTGCGTGTACCTGGTGGACGTGCGTCCCCGCGTCGAGGAGGTCCAGCGTCCGCGCTGGTGACGCAGCGCCGGTGGAAAGGCGCCCGCCGACGCGCCTTGACAAGTGTGATCCAGATAATGACACTTCGGGTAACGGGTAATTTCCGAGACGAGGTGGTCGGCGATGACGCTCGCCCGAAAGCACGACGACCTGCCGGGTGTCCTTCCCGACGGTGATCGGTCCTTCGGTGATCGGTCCGGCGAAGGACGTCAGGAGACCGCCCAGCGCCTGCTCGACTCGTCCGCGCGGCTGTCCTACGACCCGCGATTCGAGATCGACTGGGATGCGCCGCTGGTGGACGGCAAGTACGGCATGACCCCCGAATGGTGCAGTCTCTACGGCACCGAACTGTGGGAACGCATGTCGGAGGAACAACGCGTCACCCTCACCCAGCACGAGGCGGCGAGCATCGCCGGCACCGGCATCTGGTTCGAGATGATCCTCATGCAGATGCTCGTACGCGATCTCTACCGCCATGACCCGGCGACCCCCTACGTGCAGTTCGGGCTCACCGAGATCGCCGACGAGTGCCGGCACTCGATCATGTTCGCGCGCTCGGCGCAGCGCTACGGCATCCCCTCCTACCGGCCCAAGCGGTGGATCCGCGAGACCGGACGGATCTTCAAGGCCGTGGCCTCCGGCGCCCTCGCCTACGGCGGCACCCTGTTCGCCGAGGAGATCCTCGACATGATGCAGCGCGACTTCATGCGCGACGACCGGGTCCAGCCCATCACCCGCACCGTCAGCCACATCCACGTCGTCGAGGAGTCGCGGCACATCCGCTACGCCCGGGAGGAGACCCGGCGTCGCACCGCCCGCGCCAACCGCCTCGAACGCGCCTGGATCCGGCTGCACCTCGGCATCAGCGCCTACTTCGTCGTCACCAGCCTGGTGAACGACCAGGTGTACGCCGCCGCGGGACTCGACGTCGACGAGGCCCGCCGGGCCGCCCGCACCAACCGGCACTACCACGACAGGCTCCGGCAGGGCGCCCGCCGCACCATCGAGTTCCTCGACGAGGTCGGCCTGATCGGCGGGCCGTCCAGGCTGCTCCTGCGGCGCGCCCACGTCGTGTGACCGCCCTGCGAGCCACCCTTCCCACCGCACCACCCCTGATCGACAGGAGAGCATCCCCCGTGAAGAAGCCGTCCCCGACCGTGGCGATCCTCGGAGGAGCCGTGGCCCTCGCCGGTGCCGCCGCCCTCGTCGTGGCCCTGCGCCGCCGCCGTCGCACCGTCGTACGCACCGGGGACGTCGCACCCCACGCCCTGCTCCGCGAACCCGACCTCGAACCGGACCGGATCGACGTGCGCACCGAGGACGGAGCCCGGCTCAACGTGCTCGCCTACGGCCCTCCCGACGCACCGGTGCTGGTGTTCTGCCACGGCTGGACCTGCAACGCCGCCTACTGGACCCCGCAGATCAACGCCTTCGCCGAGAACTACCGCGTCGTCGTGTACGACCAGCGCGGCCACGGCGAGAGCGGGACCGGGTCGCGTGCGCTCGGTGCGGACGTTCTCGCCGACGACCTGCAGGCGGTGCTCGACGCGGTGCTGCGCCCCGGCGCCAAGGCGGTGCTCACCGGGCACAGCATGGGCGGGATGAGCATCATCGCGTGGGCCGAGAAGTACCCGGAGAACGTCGACCGCCAGGTCGCCGGGGTGCTGCTCGCCAGCACCGGCACCGACCGGCTCGTCGCCGACTCCGCGGTCGTGCCGCTGCCCCGACGCTTCCCGCGCGTACCCGTGCCGGTCGCGCGCGGGCTCATGGGTGCGACCGTGCCGCTGACCGCCTCACCGGTGACCACCCGGGCCCTGCGCTACGTGGCTCTGTCCCCGTCCGCGAGCCCCGCCGAGGTCGCCTTCTGCGAACGCATCGTGCTGGGCTGCCCGCCGCGGACCCGCGGCGGCTGGGGCCGCGCGCTCAGCGCCCTCGACATCCGCGAGGGCCTGCACAACCTCACCGTGCCGACCACCGTGCTCGTCGGCACCGCCGACCGGCTCACCCCACCCGTGCACGCGCGGCGCCTGGCCGCCGAACTCGAACGCGCCGGCAACCTCGAACGTCTCGTCGTGCTCGACGGGGTCGGTCACATGAGTTCGGTCGAGGCCATCGACCGGTTCGACGAGGAACTGCTGCACCTGCTCGACCGCGCGCAGGTTCCCGTCGGCTGACCGGCTCGGCCGACCGACCGCGACGAACGGCCCCGGCGGAAGCCGGGGCCGTTCCATGTCGGGGTCGGGTGAACGCCGAGGGTCAGGCGAAGACGACGGTCTTGCTGCCGTGCACCAGGACCCGGTCCTCGAGATGCCAGCGCAGACCGCGCGAGAGCACCAGCTTCTCGACGTCGCGGCCCTGCCTCACCATGTCGCTCACGCTGTCGCTGTGGGAGACCCGGATGACGTCCTGCTCGATGATCGGGCCGGCATCGAGTTCCGCCGTGACGTAGTGGCAGGTCGCGCCGATGAGCTTCACGCCGCGCGTGAACGCCTGGTGGTAGGGCCGCGCCCCCACGAACGACGGCAGGAAGCTGTGGTGGATGTTGATCGCGCGTCCGGCCCAGTGCTCGCACAGCTCCGCGGGCAGCACCTGCATGAACCGGGCCAGCACCACCGCGTGCGGGTCGTGCTCGTCGACGAGCTTGCGGACCTGCTCGAAGGCGGGACCGCGTTCGGCCGGGTCCTTCGGGAACGACACGTAGTGGAAGTCGATGCCGTGGCGCCGCGCGACCGGTTCGAGATCGCGGTGGTTGCCGATCACCGCGCACACCTCGGCGTCGAGTTCGCCCGCCGCGACCCGGCCCAGGATGTCGTGCAGGCAGTGGCCCTCCTTGCTCACCAGGAGCACGACCCGTTTGCGCTTGCCGGTGTCCGACAGCTTCCACTCGGTCTGCGGACCGATGTCCTCGGCCACCGCGGAGAACTTCTCGCGCAGTTCGTCGATGCCGAACGGGATGGACGAGGCCCGCACCGACTGCCGGGTGAAGAACCAGCCGTTGTCCTGATCCGCGTGGTACGCGGCCTCCACGATCGAACCGCCCACATCCGCGAGGAAGGTGGAGATACGGGCGACGATCCGGGTGGCGTCCGGGCAGCCCAGGGTCAGAACGTAACGTCGGTCGTCGACGGAGGAGGCGAGCGTCATGCCCGCCATTGTCTCAGGTGACGGCATCGTCCCAGGGGAGGGGGCGCGCCGCCGCCCGAGCCCGACCGGGCTCACCCGGACACCGGTGGGCGCAGCACCGTCGCCGTGCCGACCAGGGTCGTCGCGTCGATCGTGTGCAGGCCCCGGGCGGTGACCTCGTCGGCGAGGGCCTGCCGGACCTCCTCGACCTGCGGGTCGTCGAGACCGGCCAGCATCCCGCGCATCCCGGAGCCTGTCACCAGCGCCCAGCACAGCTCCTCGGTGGCCGGCAGCAGATTGGACAGGGTGCCGATCTCCACGGTGTGGGTGCCCGCCGCGACCAGCCACTCCTCGAGGGCCGCGGGGGTGTCGATGCGGTGCAGCGGTGTGCGGTGACGCAACGACCCGCGGTCGCGCATCCTGGGGGACCAGCGGCCGACGACGTCGAACACGAGGTCGGAGAACTCCTCCATCGCCCCGGCCCGCCACACCGTCACCCCGACCCGGCCGCCGTGCCGCACCTGCGACACCAGGCGGCCGAACGAACGGTCCATGTGGGGGAGGAAGAACACTCCGTACGAGATCGTCAGCGCGTCGTAGCCCTGCTCGGGCACGTCCGAGAGCGGCTCCCAGGTGGTGGCGTCCGCGCACACGAAGTCGATGTTCTTCAGGCCGCGCCGTTCCGCCACGAGCCGTCCGTGCTCGAGTAGTTCGTCGGCGATGTCGACGGCGTGGACGCGCCCGTCGGGACCGGCCGCCATCGCCGCGGGCAACGCCGACGCGCCGGTGCCGCAGCACACGTCGAGCACCCTGTCGCCGGGACCGATGCCGGTCCGGAAGGCCAGGACCTGCCCGGCCGGACCCCACACCAGCGGGGTGAGCTCGTCGAAGGACTCGCTCGCCTCGTCGAAGGTGCGCGCGGTCTCGGCAGTGGTGTCGGTGATGGTGGAGGCGTCGGCGGGGGAGCCGGGGTCGGGAGTCATCCGTTCTCCTCGAGCGCGTAGAAGGGTGCCGGATAGTGGAACTCACCGGCGATGCCCGGCCGGTAGGCGGTGAGCGTGCGGACCTGCAGGTGCGACGCCCACTCCGGCACGTCGGGCACCACCCCCAGCTCGGCGGCCGGGACGAATCCGAACCGCGGGTAGTAGCCGGGATGACCGAGCAGCACGACGATCGACTCGCCGAGGGTGTCGGCGGCGCCGAGCACGGCGTGCATCAACGCGGACCCGATCCCGGAACGCGCGTGCTCGGGCAGGACACCGAGCGGACCGAGCGCCAGCGCGGGCCGGCCCGCGAGATCGCCGCGGGTGGCCACCACGTGCCCGACCACCCTCCCGTCGCGGCCCTCCGCGACGAACGACAGCTGCGGCAGCCACGCGGTGTCGGCCCGCAGCGCCGCGACCAGACCGGGCTCGACCGGCTCGGCGCCCGGCGGCGTGAAGGGAGCGAACGCCGCGCGGTGCACGGCCGCGATCGCGTCGACGTCCGCGGGCAGTTCGCGGCGGATCAGCATGTGGCCATTGTGGGTTGCGGCACCCGGTCGCGCCAGGTCTTCGATCGGCGCGTGTGGGAAGCTGCACTCATGCCAGGAACACCGCTGACCCGCGCCCAGGCCGCGTCGATCGTCGACCACACCCTGCTCAAGCCCGAGGCGTCCTCGCAGGACGTGCGCGCCCTCGTCGACGAGGCCCGCGAACTCGGGGTGCACGCGGTGTGTGTGTCCCCGTCGATGCTGCCGCTGCGCGCCGAGGACGTCGTGGTGGCGACCGTCGTCGGATTCCCCTCCGGCAAGCACCATTCGCTGATCAAGGGAGCGGAGGCGCGGCTGGCCGTCGACGAGGGAGCCCGCGAGATCGACATGGTCATCGACGTCGGGGCCGCGGTCGCGGGCGACTACAACGCCGTCCTCGCCGACATTCTCACGGTGCGCGAGGCCATCGGGTTCGACCCGGTGCTCAAGGTCATCATCGAGTCGGCGGTGCTGTCCGACGAGGCGATCGTCGAGGTGTGCCGGGCGGCGGAACGCGCCGGCGCGGAGTTCGTCAAGACCTCCACCGGTTTCCACCCCGCCGGAGGTGCCTCCGTCCACGCGGTGCGGCTCATGGCGGAGACGGTCGGCGGGCGGCTCGGGATCAAGGCCAGCGGCGGCATCCGCACGGCCGAGGACGCCGTCGCGATGATCGAGGCGGGGGCCACCCGCCTGGGCCTGTCCGGCACCCGCGCGGTGCTCGACGGGTTGCCGGACGAGGCCGCGTCAGGCGAGTAGACCGCAGCTGTTCTGCTGTTGCTGCTGATCGGCGGGCGCCTCCGGCAGCACGAACCGGCCGCCCTCGAGGCGCAGGTCCACACCGGAGTCGGTGACCTTCACCTCGGTGGCCTGCATGCCCAGCGGGTACTGCTGCAGACCCGAGGTGAGGATCTGCACGACCCCGTCGACCAGGGCGGTGGGCAGCCCGATGCCGAGGATCGACGCGTCGGTGGTCTCCACGGTGACGACACCGTCCTCGACCACCGGGCGCGCGGTGAACTCCGCCAGACCCTGCCCGCCGACGGTGAAGGTCAGCGTGCCCGCGGTCTCGTCGGCCGTCACCGAGGTGACGAGCGCACCGACCGACTGGGCCTGCACGGTGGCGAGGATGCCGGAGGTGGGCCAGGTGACGTCGGCGCTGGAGCTGCCGATGGTGCCGGCTCCCTCCGCGGAGTCGCGCAGGTCGACGTCCTCGACCTCGGCGTGCACCTGCATCTCCTTCGCGGGACCGAAGGCGGTGTCGTCGCTGTCGAGGGTCACCGACGGGATCTGCCGGTCCACCAGCTGCAGCAGCACCGGCTTCCAGCTCAGGTCGACGTCGACCCCGGTGCCGAGCTGGCTTTCGAACGACTGGGCCAGGCAGGTCGTCGCGCGGTTGCGGATGTAGACCTCCGCGCCGACGAGCACGGCGACCAGTGCAACGACGACGATCACGACGATCGTGGCGAGGCGAGAGCGCTTGGGTTGCGTCATGTCCACCGATTGTTCCGGAGAACTCTGAGGATCCTCTGAGCACACGGTCACGGGATGGGGAATTTGTGTGAAGTGCGCCACATCGGTTGGGTAGGCTGGGCGCCATGACAGGGTGGACGGATTCCGGTTACGACGCAGCAGGGCGAGCCGACGCCGACGACTCGCTACGGCGCCTCGCCGTCGCACAGGCAGGCTTCTTCACCGCCCGCCAGGCGGTGAGCCACGGTGTGGCCGCCCACGAATTCGCCGAGCGGGTCGAAGCCGGGTTGTGGATCCGGATCGAGGTGGACCTGTTCCGGCTCGCCGACAGCCCCCGGACGAAGTTCGACGAGTTCGCGCAGTGGTGCACGTGGTACGAGGGACAGGCGGTCGTCTCGCACCAGAGCGCCGCCGACCTGCACGGCATGGGGCATCTGCAGCCCCGCTTCCTGCACCTGTCCACACCCGACCAGCGCACCGTGCCGAGCAACCGGCTGGCCCTGCACCACCGGACGCTCTCACCCGAGGACTGCGAGACCGTCGGGGCGTTCCGCATCACCACCCCGGCGCGGACCGCCGTCGACCTTGCGGCGGGCGGCGTGTCGCAGGAGGTGCTCGACGAACTCGTCGGCGACGCGCTCGCGCTCGGCCGCGTCGACTCCGACGAACTGCACGCCGCGGTGGCCGGTCAGCCGGCCGCCGTCGCCGACCGCATCGAACTCGCGCTGCTCGCAGCCGGCTGACGGTTCCCGGACGGCCCGGCACCCCAGCCGGCACCACCCGGCGCGACCGCACTCCACGGCACCGTCATCACACAGTCACGCAGCCGCCTGCGCTGCGCCACCACGGGCACGCCCTGCTCCCGGAGCAGGTCGAGCGTCGCCCGCCACCGCAACCGCGGGCCGAACGCCGCGTGCGGCGCGCTCGTCGCCCACGCCCGGTCGGCGGCCTGCAGCAGCGCATGGATGGGTTCACCCGGCACGTTGCGATGGATCAGCGCCTTGGGCAGCCGCTCCGCGAGATCGGACGGGGTGTCCACATGGAAGGGACTCCACGCCAGGGTCAGGGAACGGGGGCCGTGCTCGTCGAGCAGCACCCACGCGCAGCGCCGGCCCAGCTCGTCGCAGGTGCCGTCGACGATCAGACCGCCGGGGGACAGGCCCTCGCGCAGCCGTGTCCAGGCCGGTTCGACGGCCTCCTCCGGGTACTGCCGCAGCACGTTGAAGGCCCGCACCAGCGTCGGCCGCAGCCCCGCGAGCTCGAACCCGCCGCGCGCGAACTCCACTCCGTCGCGCCCCGGCACCACCCGCTCGGGATCGATCTCGAGACCCACCACCCGCAGGTCGGCACGCACCCGGCGCAGCCGCGCCGCCATCTCCAGGGTGGTCACGGGCATGGCGCCGTAGCCGAGGTCGACGACCAGGGGTGCGGCGGCATCGGTGAGCGCCCGGGTGACGTGCGGGTCGTGCATCGCCCAGCGGTCGCTGCGGCGCAGGCGGTTGATTCCGGTGGTGCCGCGCGTGACGACACCGATGGGTCCTCGTGTCCGCACGCGCTACTGCCGAGCGAGCCAGTCGGCGGTGACGGCCGCTTCGGCGCGGAACACGTCGACGAGATTGTCCAGGATGAGTTCCTCGAGTCGGCCGCCCACGAAGGGGATGTTCACCTTCGCCTCGGAGGTGGTGCGCAGGACGCACGCGGCGCCCTGCTCGTCGTCGGCGGGGACGAGGTCCATCGTGCCGGTCAGGCTGCCGGGGCCGCCGGGGATCGACGCCTCGTAGCGGCCCGAGGCGCGCTCGGTGAAGGGACCGTAGGTCTCCCTGCGGGTGATGACCATGTCCTTCTTGATCACCGTGCGGGCGATCTCGGGCAGGTCGGAACGGGGGATCACGTGGTGCAGCACCAGCGAGATGCCGGTGTCGGTGGCGGAGAACTCCCGGACGTGGTTCTCGGAGTACTTGCGCATCTCGGTCATGCGCGCTTCCCAGTGCTCCGGATCGGCGAGCGCCGCGTACACCCGCTCCGGTGGATGGGAGAAGCGGGCGGAATAGTCCATGCGCCGTGCCACGGGCGGCCAGAATACCGCCCGTGGCCGGGTACGCGGAAATCGTGCCGGCTCGCTCCGGCCGTGATCAGGCCCGGAAATCGCCCTTCAGCCAGCGCTCCGTGAAGGTGCGCTCGGCCTCGAACAGCGCCACGAGCTGGTCGACGATCATCGCTTCGATCTTGGATCCGAGGAACGGGATCTTCACCTCGACGGACCCCTCGACGATCACCGTCGACGCGTCGCCGTCCCCGGCGATGGTGAGGGTGCCCTCCACCTTGCCGGGCATGCCGTCGACGCCCGCGGAGAACCGGCCCTCGGCGCGGTCACCGGACAGCGGGCCCCACGACTCGTGCCGGTGGATGACGAGATCACCGGGACGGATGCTCGTCACGGCACTCGGCAGGTGCTCGGCCGGGATGGCCTGCTGCAGGTCGAGGTCGATCGTGCCGTCACCCTGCTCGATCCGGTCCACGGCCGCACCGGGGCCGCCGACCTCGGCGAGCCGGGTGTGCCAGTACTGCGGATCCACGAACGCCGCGTGCACCGCGGCGGCGGGGTACGAGTGGTTCGCGGTGTGGTCGATAGGGCTGCCCATACCCGGCACGCTACCGTTTGGTCGTGCTTGATCCACGTACCAGGGCCGGTCTCGTCGATGCGGGAGCCGCGGTGTCCGAGCAGGTGCCGCTGTCGGAGTTCACCACCCTCCACCTCGGCGGTCCCGCGCGGTACCTCGTCGAATGCACGACCACCGACACCCTCGTCGAGGTGGTGCGCACCCTCGACGAGCAGCGCGTTCCGCTTCTGCTCCTCGCGGGTGGCTCCAACCTGGTGATCGGCGACGCGGGCTTCGACGGCGTCGTGGTGCGCATCGCGACCGGCGGGATGCAGCTGTCCGACGAGTTCGTCCGCGCGGACGCCGGCGCCGTCTGGGACGAGGTCGTCGCCGCGACGGTCGCCGCCGGTCTCGGCGGCCTGGAGTGCCTGTCGGGCATCCCCGGCTCCGCGGGGGCGACCCCCGTGCAGAACGTCGGCGCGTACGGCGTGGAGGTCGGTTCGATCCTGCGTCGTGTGCGCCTGTTGGACCGGCGCACGGGCGAGGACACCTGGGTGGGGCCGGACGAGCTCGGGCTCGGCTACCGCACCAGCATCCTCAAGCACACCGACACCGCCGTGGTGCTCGAGGTCGAGCTGGACGTGCGGGCCGACGGGTCCAGTGCGCCGATCGGCTACCGGGAACTGGCCGTGGCGCTCGGCGCCCAGGAGGGCGAACGACGGCCCGCCGCGCAGGTGCGCGAGCAGGTGCTGGCGTTGCGCCGCGGCAAGGGCATGGTGCTCGACGCCGACGACCACGACACCTGGAGCGCCGGCTCGTTCTTCACCAATCCCGTGGTGCCCGACGACCGGCTGCCGGCGGTGCTCGCTGCGATCGCCGCGAAGGTCGGCGACGACGTGCGGGTCCCGCAGTTCCCCGCCGAGGGCGGCACGAAGCTGTCGGCGGGCTGGCTCATCGAACGGGCCGGTTTCGTCAAGGGCTTCCCGGGCGCGGAGGCCCCGGCCCGGCTGTCGACGAAGCACACCCTCGCCCTGACCAACCGGGGAGCGGCGTCGACCGGCGATCTCGTCGCCCTGGCGCGGGCCGTGCGCGACGGGGTGGAGGAGGCCTTCGGGGTGCGCCTGCACCCCGAACCCGTCACCGTGAACTGCACGGTCTGACGGTCACCAGCGGTTGCGGACCTCCTCGGCGAACCCGAGGAGGTTCTCGATCGTCAGGCGGGTGCCGTCGTCGAGGACGACCGTGCCGTTGAACCGGCCGAACACCTGGTGCTGGGTGGAGCGGACGACGAGCGCGTTCACGTCGGCGGCCCGGTCGAGGATCGGCTCGAACTCCATCTCGAAGCGGCCGTCGTTGCTGGTGAACGTCCACGGCGCACCGTCGTAGGTGCCGGCGGGGAGGTGGAAGTGCACGCGGTCGAGCTTGTGGGCGATCCCGTCGTGGAACAGCATGTTCTCGCTCGCCGCGGTGGTGTCGCCGAAACCGTGACCGATGTTGAACCCGAAGGGCACACCCTCGTGCAGCCCCGACGCGGACCCCCAGAACCAGGTGTTGTCGTAGGTCCACACCCCGCGCCCCCAGTCGAACACCCCGAACGCGCGGTCGGGGGCGAACTCGTGGACGCGGCCGCCGACGGTGACCGTGCCCTCCGCGGGCAGGCAGTTGATCTTCTGGTTGTAGTAGAAGGCCTTGGGCGTGCGGGGGAACGGCGTCGCGATCACCATGCGGTCGGTGTGCGGTTGCGTCAGCAGTAGATCGCCCGTCAGTCCGCGTCCGCCACCGAAGCCGGGGTGGTCGACGATCAGCCGCCGTCCGTGTTCCTCGTGGCGGTACTCGATCCGCAGGTCGCCGCGGTGCACGGTCACGTCGCCGGTCGCGGCGCTCGCGGGCAGCCGCATGCGGCCGAGAGGGAAAGGGATCAGGGCGTGCTCGGTGGTCTGGGAGGGGGTGGCCAGGTCCAGTCAGCTCACGCCGAGCAGACCGACGTAACCGTTGTCGGCGACGGTCAGCGCCAGACCGTAGGAACCGGATTCGCCGTCGGAGAGGATGCAGTAGTAGTCCCACTCCTTGATCCGCAGGCGTGAGGCCGCGATGCGGGAGCGGTCGTAGGTGCGGACCTCGTCGGTGGCCCACCCGGCCTCGGCGAGGACCCCGCGGGCGTCGAGGAGGGGCCCGGCGGTCAGGCGATGTTGCCGCATATCCGGCGACGATAGCCGGGATCCCACCCACGGGGTGGGACCTTCGCCGGGCCCCTGCTGCGAGCTCAGTCGAGCACGCGGTGGAAGCGGCCCGCGGAGTGCTGGTCGCGCGGCTTGACGATGATCTGGTCGAGGTTGACGTGCGAGGGCCGCGACGCGACGAAACCGACGATCTCGGCGATGTCCTGCGCGACGAGCGGGGTGATGCCCTCGTACACCTTCGCGGCGCGTTCCTCGTCGCCCTCGAAACGGACGAGGGAGAACTCGGTCTCCACGGCGCCCGGCGCGATCTCGGTCAGGCGGACGGGCTGCCCCAGCAGTTCGCCGCGCAGCGTCCGGTGCAGCACCGCCTGCGCGTGCTTGGCGGTGGTGTAGCCGGCGCCGTTGTCGTAGGCCTCGAAGGCGGCGACGGAGGTGATCGTGACGATGAGACCGTCGCCGGAGGCGATCAGCTTCGGGATCAGTGCCTTGGTGACGCGCAGGGTGCCGATGACGTTGGTCTCCCACATCCAGCGCCAGTCGTCCTCGACGGCCTCGGCGACGGTCGCCAGGCCCTTCGCGCCACCGGCGTTGTTGACCAGGACGTCGACGCGCGGCAGGACCGTGGTGAACGCCTCGACCGAGTCCTCGTCGGTGACGTCGAGTTCCAGGGCGGTACCGCCGATCTCGTCGGCGAGTTTCTGCAGGCGGTCGAGGCGCCGTGCTCCCACCACCACGTGGAAGCCCTGGGCGGCCAGCGTGCGTGCGGTGGCCTCACCGATGCCGGAGGACGCTCCGGTGACGACGGCGATGCGGGAATCGGGGGAGATGCTCATGCGGCGATCCTAGTGTCGGGGTAACGGCCGCGGTGGAGGGTGCGGGGTATTTACCCTGCGTTCGAGGGGAATTCGCCGGGGCGTGGCGCGGGTGTGACGTGCCCCACGCCGGGGTGGGAGTCGATTGGACAGTGGGCCGCTGCAGAGATAGTTTGTTCCGCATGTCGGTTGGCCCCAATTCCGCTCCGCGCGTCACGTACGTGACCGCCGCGTTGGGATCTCGGCTGCCTCTGGCACGCGAACTCTGTTGTTGCTGTTGCGGTAAGTAACCCCGCACCGCCCGCCTTCTCCTGCGGGTCTGCGCTGCGCACGTGTCCTCACGTCGGAGCGGTCCGGTGCGTCGATCTCTCCTCCCGCCCGTACCTTCCGGGGCCGTCGGTCCCGCATCAGCAGCAAGGACAACTGCCGTGTCGGTTCCCACCCTCTCGCCGTCGACCTCCCTTCCGTCCCGTTCCCCGGCGCCGCGCCGCGCCGCGACCACACTGACCCGCGGAACCGCTCGGGCCACCGTCGGCCGGACCCGGACGCTCCGCCCGGCAGCGGCCCAGGTCAGGATCGTGCCGCCGGACCTGCGCATCGCCGACGGCACCGGTGCCTCCGTCTTCCGCGTCGCCGCCAACCGCGGCCCCGTCTCCCGCGACCTGATCGCCAAGGTCACCGGATCGAGCATCGCGACCGTCAACCGCCAGGTGTCCGCGCTGCTGGCCGCCGGCCTGCTGCGCGAGCGCGCCGACCTCGCCGAGTCGGGTGCCATCGGCCGCCCGCGCGTGCCCGTCGAGGTCGACCACGAGCGCTACCTCACCATCGGCATCCACATCGGTGCGGTCACCACCGGCATCGTCGCCAGCGACCTGCGCGGCCGCATCATCGGCGCGGTGGAGGTGCCCACCCCGAGCGGTGACCAGGACGCCGCGCTCGCGTCGATCACGGCCAGCGCCAAGGCTTTTGCGGGACGCTGGCACCGCCGCATCCCGCTCTGGGCCGGTGTCGCCCTCGGTGGCCGCGTCGACTCGACCACCGGCATCGTGACCCACCCGCGTCTCGGCTGGACCGACGCCCGGGTCGGAACGATCGTCGGCGGCGGACTCGGCCTGCCGGTGTCGGTGGCCGCCCACGTCGAGGCGATGGCCGCCTCCGAACTCCTGCTCACCCCGGACCGCGACGCCCCGGAGACCAAGGGCACCGGCCTCTACTTCTACGCCCGCGAGACCGCCGGTGTGGCAATCACTTTCGACGGCAAGGTGCACACCCCCACCGGTGGCCCGGGTTCCGTCTCGCACCTGCCCACCGGCTCGTCGGCGCCGTGCTCGTGCGGAGGCACCGGCTGCCTCGAGGCCACGGTGAGCGACCAGGCCCTCGTGCGCCGGGCGCGCGCCGAAGGCGTCCTGCCGGACCGGGACGACGTGACGATCCAGTCGCTGTACCGGCTCGCGCGGGACGGTTCGGAACCGGCCCACGCGCTGCTCGTCGAACGGGCGACCGTGCTCGGCCGCACCGTCGGGATGCTGCGCGACCTGTTCAACCCCGACCGCGTCATCCTCGGCGGCCAGGCGTTCACCGAGTACCCGGCCGCGGTCCCGCACGTCGCCAAGGCGTTCGCGAAGGCTACGACCCTGCCGCGCAAGGACATCCGCATCACCGGCTTCGGCAACCGGGTGCAGGCCCACGCCGCGGGTGTCGTCTCGCTGAGCTCGATCTACTCCGATCCGCTCGCCGCGATGAAGCGCGCCGACGTCGCCTGATCCCTCCTGACGGTCCGGACCGGGTGGGGCGGGAAGCGCTCACGTCACGGGCGGGGCGTCCGTCGCGTCGGCGGGGGCCCCGCGCCGCGCGAGCTCCGCCCGCGCCCGGTCGAGGCCGCCGTGTTCGAGCGCCGCGAGGGGGGATTCGTCCGCCCACACCAGCCGGTCGCGCTCACGGACGGTGACGCTCAGGGATCCGGCGAGATGTTCGATCGACCCGGCGACGTTGCGGCGCTCGGAGGGGAGCGGCACCGGCAGTACGTGCGCGGCGCCGAGGGGTGCGCTCGCCACCACCTCCACGGACCAGCGTGCGTTGCGTCCCCGCAGCACCCAGCTCTCGTCGCCGACCGTCGCCCGCACCGGGGAGGTGACGGGATTGCCCAGGCGCACCAGACGGCCGTCGGGTAGCGCGACGACCAGGGCGGTGACCTCGGTGCTCAACGGCCCCGCGTGCACCTGCCCGCCCCCGAACGCCACGCAGGCACCCGGGTCGGCGAATCCGTGCGCCTGCCCCCACCACCACGAATCGGGGAAACCCTCCTTTCCCCAGTTCTTCTCGGCGTAGACGTGCGCTCCGGTGAGGTCCCACTTCTCGTCGCCGAGGATCGCGTGGCCCTCGGCCACCCCGTCGAGCAGCCACGGATGCCAGTACTGGTTCAGGGCCGGCACCGAATGGAAGACGCTCGACGCGCCGAAGCGCCGCCGGGGCCAGGGGCGCGGTGACGTGACACGCACGTCGAGGCGGGCGTCCTCACCGAGATCCATCCGGACCCGCGCCGCGTCGCCGTGGAAGGCGTCGCCGGCGTCGGCACCGAGCCGATGCGGATCGGCGGATCCCTCCGGATGCGCCGTGGTGCGGAGGAAGCCTCCCGGATGCGCGGCCAGGCCCAGCGTCGCCCACCGCGCGCCGTCGCCGGGCCGATTGACCCCGCACAGGGCGATGACCACACGCCCGGTGTC
Source organism: Rhodococcus sp. Z13 (assembly GCF_025837095.1). NCBI lineage: Bacteria > Bacillati > Actinomycetota > Actinomycetes > Mycobacteriales > Nocardiaceae > Rhodococcus > Rhodococcus sacchari. The sequence goes on along the minus strand of NZ_CP107551.1, from coordinate 3,524,382 downwards.
GGGCAGAGTGAACCGCCAGAAGTAACCCTCCATCGCGACGCCGTGCGCGGCGAGAGGATTGCCGAAGGGCAGATCCGCGCCCGAGGCGCGGTAGCGCGACAGCAGGGACCGAGGGGAGAAGGACGCCGTGTTCACGGCCCCCGCATACCCCATACGGTGAATCCGGTACACATGCCGCATTCGCGGCGGACCCCGCGGCGACGGCCGCCGGCGGCCGGGACACGACGAGGTGAGGGTGGCACGGAGGATGGGTGGCGCGTACCGCGAGTTGTTCGCCGAGCCCGGAGCGGCGGCCTTCTGCGCGGCCGGTTTCGTGGCGCGGTTGCCGATCGCGATGGTGGGCATCGGCATCGTCACGATGTTCTCGCAGCTCGAGGGCGACTACGCGCTCGGCGGTGCCCTCTCGGCCCTGTTCGCGTTGTCCTACGCGCTGCTCACCCCGCTGGTCTCGCGGGCGGTCGACCGGTACGGCCAGCACCGGATCCTGCCCGTCGCCTCCGCCGTCAGCGTCGCCGCGACCGTCGCGATGCTCGCCGGGGTGCGTCTCGGGGTGCCCACCCCGTGGCTGTTCGCGTGCGCGATCCCGGCCGGACTCATGCCCACCATCGGTGCGATGGTGCGCGCCCGGTGGACGCAGCTCTACGGCGGCACCCCGCGTCTGCGCACCGCCTTCGCGCTCGAGGCGGTGATCGACGAACTGTGCTTCATCGTCGGGCCGGCGCTGTCGGTGGGCCTGAGCGTCGCGGTCTTCCCGGAGGCCGGACCCCTGCTCGGTGCGGTCCTGCTGCTCGTGGGCACCCTCGCGCTCGCCGCGCAACGCCGCACCGAACCGCCCGTGCAGGTCGCCGGGGGCGGGGAGGAGCGGGGCAACGTCCTGTGCCTGCCCGTCCTCCTCGCGATCGTCGCGGTGATGGGCGCGATGGGCGTGGTGTTCGCGGTGATCGACGTGGCCGCCGTCGCCTTCACCGCCGAACGCGGCACCCCCGGCGCCGCGACCCTGGCGGTCTCGCTGTTCGCCACCGGTTCGGCGATCAGCGGGTTGGTGTTCGGCTCCCGGGTGGGGACGGCCGCACCCACCCGCCAGCTGCTGGTCGTGACCGGGGCCCTCGCCGTGCTGCTGTGCCCGCTCCTGGCCGCCGGGTCGATACCCGTCCTGTCCGCCTTCTACTTCGTCGCCGGGTGCGCCGTGTCGCCCATCATGATCGTCGCGACCTCACTGACCCAGCAGGTCGTGCCCGCCGCGCAGCTCACCGAGAGCATCACCTGGACGGTCGCGGGGCTCGGTGTCGGCGTCGCAGCCGGATCGGCGCTGGTCGGGCAGGTCATCGACCGCACCGACGCCGGCACGGGCTATCTCGTGGCCGTCGGCGCCGGGATCCTCGCCGTCACCTGCGCCGCCGGGATCCACCTGCGGACCCGGTTAGAGTGACGCCCATGGCAGTTCGCGAAGTGACCGGAACCGACGGCACCTCCCTCGTCCACCGCACCTTCGGCTCCGAGACCGCGCCGGTCCTCGTGCTGATCCACGGATGGGCCCAGTCGTCGCGGTGCTGGGGCGACGACGTGCTCGACGCCCTCGCGCGGGACTTCCGCGTCGTCGCCGTCGACCTGCGTGGACACGGCTACTCGCAGGCCCCGGAGACCGGCTACGACGACCGCGCCCTCTGGGCCGGCGACATCGCCGCGGTCCTGGCCGCCGAGAACGTCTCCGCGTCGAACCCCGCGGTGCTGCTCGGCTGGTCCTACGGCGGACTGGTCATCTGCGACTATCTCGCCGAGTACGGTTCCGACGCCGTCGCGGGGCTGGTCCTCGTCGGCGCCATCACCAGCATCGGCCGTGGCGAGAAGGGCGGAAGGGTCGGCCCTGCGATGCGCGCCGCGATCCCCGCCGCGATGTCGGAGGACCCGCGCGAGGCGGTGAAGGCCCTCGGTTCGTTCGGCCACGCCCTCACCGGCCCCGTCGAGGGGAAGGGCGCGGTGTCGCAGGCCCTGTTCGGAGTGAGCCTGTCCACCCCGCCGCGAGTGCGGGCCGCGCTGTTCGACCGGGCGGTGGGCAACGACGAGCTGCTCGCCGAGCTGGACGTGCCGGTGCTGCTCCTGCACGGCGACGTCGACTCCGTCGTCGACGTCTCCGTCGCGCACCACGCGGCGTCGCTGCTGCGTCGGGCCACCACCTCCGTCTGGGAGGGTGTCGATCACGGGCCGTTCGTCGAGGACCCCGACCGATTCGTGGCGGAGGTCGGAGAGTTCGCCCGGCGGGCTACCGCGGAGGCGGCGACACGGGAAGATCACGAGCAGGGCAGTATGGAGGGGTGACGTCTCAGCCCAGCCGCCCGCACCGCGTGGCCGTCATCTCGGTCCACACCTCACCGCTGGCGCAGCCCGGAACCGGGGATGCCGGTGGCATGAACGTCTACGTACTGCAGACCGCGATCGAACTCGCGCGGCGCGGCGTGGAGGTCGAGATCTTCACCCGGGCCACCTCGTCGGCCGATCCCGCCGTGCAGCAGGCCGCGCCCGGTGTGCTCGTCCGCAACATCGAGGCCGGTCCCTTCGAGGGACTCGACAAGCACGACCTGCCCACCCAGCTGTGCGCCTTCGCCGCCGGTGTCCTGCGCGAGGAGGCGCGGCACCCGCAGGGCTACTACGACCTCGTGCACTCGCACTACTGGCTGTCGGGGCAGGTCGGATGGCTGGCCCGCGACCGCTGGGGGGTGCCGCTCGTGCACACCGCGCACACCCTGGCCGCGGTGAAGAACGCTTCGCTCGCCGAGGGCGACACCCCCGAACCGGCCGCCCGGCAGATCGGGGAACAGCAGGTGGTCGCCGAATCCGACCGGATGATCGCCAACACCGCCGACGAGGCCCGGCAGCTCGAGCAGATCTACGGCGCCGATCCGGGCCGGATCGACGTCGTCGCACCCGGCGCCGACCTGACCCGCTACCGGCCCGGCGACCGCGACGCGGCGCGCGCCGCGCTCGGCCTCGACCCGCGGGAGACGATCGTCGCCTTCGTCGGCCGGATCCAGCCGCTCAAGGCCCCGGACGTACTGCTCGAGGCGGCCGCCCGCGCCCTGGCCGACGCCCCCGACCTGCCGTTGCGGGTGCTGATCGTCGGTGGCCCCTCCGGCACCGGTCTCGAACGGCCCGACGCGCTCATCGAGCTGGCGTCCGCGCTGGGCATCGCGTCGCGGGTGACCTTCCTGCCGCCCCAGCCGGCGGACCGCCTGGTGCAGGTCTACCGGGCCGCCGACCTGGTGGCGGTGCCGAGTTACTCGGAGTCCTTCGGTCTCGTGGCGATCGAGGCGCAGGCCTGCGGCACCCCCGTCCTCGCCGCGAACGTCGGCGGGCTCGGCGTGGCGGTGCGCGACGGGGAGACGGGGATGCTCGTCGACGGGCACCGGATCGACGACTGGGCCGCGGCGCTGCGTTCCCTGGTGAGCGACCGCGACCGGCTCGCGCGGCTCGCGGAGATCGCTCCGAAGCATGCCGAGGCGTTCTCGTGGGAACGGACCGCGGAGGGACTGCTCGACAGCTACCGGCGGGCCGGGATGCGGCGCAACCGCGCGTTCGGCACCGGGGAGCATTCGCTGCGGCGGCAGCGCGGAGTGTGGAAGTTGCGACGGACGAGGGGAGTCACGGCATGAGCGACCGGATCGCCGAACTGATCGACGCGACGCTGCGCGATCGTGAGCTCGAGTTCTCCGTGAAGGAGGGCGGTCACTTCGTCGTCGAACTCCCCGGCGAGAAGAAGCTCAAGACCACCACGTTGCTGACGGTCGGGCAGCACGGCGTCCGGGTCGAGGCGTTCGTCTGCCGCAAACCCGACGAGAACTTCGAGGGGGTCTACAAGTACCTCCTGCGCCGCAACCGCCGCCTCTACGGCGTGGCCTACACCCTGGACCGGATCGGCGACATCTACCTCGTGGGGCGGATCGCCGCGCACGCCGTGACCCCCGAGGAACTCGACGCCGTCCTCGGCCAGGTCCTCGAGGCCGCTGACTACGACTTCAACATCATCCTGGGGCTCGGCTTCCTCACGTCGATCAAGCGCGAATGGGAGTGGCGGGTCTCGCGGGGCGAGCCGCTGCGCAATCTCGAGCCCTTCCGGCACCTCATCGAGGAGGAGACGGGCACCCCGTTCGTGCCCGAACTCGCCGACGACGAGGACGCGGAACCGCGTGAATCGAACGGGTAACGACACCTCCGTCACCGTTACCCGGCCGTGGCCGATGACCGATTCGCGAGGTCTGCGCGGGGCGTTTCAGTGATCGTCGTCACAAATCGTGGGGTCGCCAAGGGGGCGCGGAACGCGGAGTTTCCCCTTAATCACCAGGCATGATGCCGCTCCGACCTGGGCTTTTCTGCACGTCCGTACCGAAAAATCGACCCGTGACCTGGCCGTGATGAACCCTTACCTTGGTTGCAGGCCCGAAAACGACGGGCGATAGACCCCGGCCCCGCAGCCAGCTGGTTCCACCCCCGCGGGATTCCGGAAAACACAACCTACCGAGGGGTGGAGCGAAAGCGATCGGATCCTCCGCGGTTCCACCGCATCCGAGTCGCAGGCACCGACCACCGCATCCCACGCGGGCCCCGCCGTATCCGAAAGCGGCGGAACCACATCCGGTCGAGTGCACTCGCAAGCAGCCGGAAAGGAATCAATTCACATGGCTAAGTTCACGATCAAGCGCGCCCTCGGCACCGTCGCCGCCTCCACGGCCCTCGTCGCGACCCCGTTCGTCCTCGGGGCCGGCACCGCCAATGCGGCCTCCGGTAACTGGGATGCCGTGGCGCAGTGCGAGAGTGGTGGCAACTGGTCCATCAACACCGGCAACGGCTACTACGGCGGTCTGCAGTTCTCGCAGAGCACCTGGGAGGCCTACGGCGGCAGCGGCCTCGCGAGCAACGCCTCGCGCGAGGAGCAGATCCGCGTCGCCGAGAACGTCCTCGCCGGCCAGGGCGTCGGTGCGTGGCCGGTCTGCGGTCAGTACCTCTGATCGGAACCTCCGGTCCGGGCCCCGCGTGCGAATCCGCATGCGGGGCCCGTCCGCGTCCCAGGGGTGGTCGGGTATGGTCACGGCACATCTGTGACGGGGTTCACATCCGTGCGGTAGCGTGACCCCGACCCGTCCGGCACGGCGTGCCGGTGATCAGCACTCGGAGGAGAACCATGAGTTTCCGCAGCCCGTTTCCCGACGTCGAGATCCCGGCATCGAGTGTCCACGACTTCCTGTTCGGCTCCATCGATGAGGCCGACCTCGACCGCCCCGCGCTCGTCGACGGCGCGTCCGGGACGGTGACCGACTATCGCACCCTCATCGCCCACATCGACGCGGTGGCCGGTGCACTCGCGGCCCGGGGCATCGGAGTCGGCCAGGTCGTCGGCCTGCTGTCCCCGAACGTGCCCGCCTTCGCCTCGGTCTTCCACGGCATCCTCCGCTCCGGGGCCACCGCCACCACGATCAACGCCCTCTACACCGCGGACGAGATCGTCAAGCAGCTCGAGGACTCCGGCGCGAGCGCACTGTTCACGGTCTCCCCGCTGCTCCCGCAGGCCAAGAAGGCCGCCGAGACCGTCGGCATCCCCGACGAGCTGATCGTGGTGCTCGACGGCGCCGAGGGACACCCCTCGCTGCGGGACCTGCTCACCGAGGACGCTCCGGCCCCGGAGGTCGACTTCGACCCCGCGACCCACCTCGCGGTGCTGCCCTATTCCTCCGGCACCACCGGCCGGCCCAAGGGCGTCATGCTCACGCACCGCAACCTCGTCGCCAACGTCTGCCAGATCACCCCGCGGATGGGCATCGCCGCCGACGACCGCGTCCTCGCCGTGCTGCCCTTCTTCCACATCTACGGCATGACGGTGCTGCTCAACGCCGCCCTGTACAACCGGGCTGCGCTGGTGACGATGCCGCGGTTCGACCTCGTCGACTTCCTCACGAACATCTCCGGGCACAAGTGCACGTACGTGTTCATCGCCCCGCCCGTCGCGGTCGCGCTCGCCAAGCACCCCCTCGTCGACCGGTACGACCTGTCGAGCGTGCACACCGTCTTCTCCGGCGCCGCCCCGCTCGACAAGGAACTCGCCGGTGCCGTCGCGAAGCGGCTCGGCTGCCGGGTCCGCCAGGGATACGGCATGTCCGAGATGTCGCCTGTGTCCCATGCGATCCCGTTCGACGACGACGAGACCGAACTCGACTCGGTCGGCCCGACCATCGCCAATATGGAATGCAGGATCGTCGACCCCGCCACCGGTGAGGAGGTCGAGTACCCGACCGGCGAAGGGGTCTCCGCACCCGGCGAACTGTGGTGCAAGGGACCGAACGTCATGGCCGGCTACCTGAACAATCCCGAGGCCACCGCCGACACCCTCGACGAGGACGGTTTCCTCCACACCGGCGACATCGCCACCGTCGACGGCAAGGGGGCGGTCCGGATCGTCGACCGGCTCAAGGAACTCATCAAGTACAAGGGCTACCAGGTGCCGCCCGCCGAACTCGAGGCCCTGCTCCTCACCCACCCGCAGATCGCCGATGCCGCCGTCATCGGGGTCCGCGACGACGAGGGCGAGGAGGTCCCGAAGGCCTTCGTGGTGCGCCAGCAGGATTCGGCCCTCACCGAGGACGAGGTGATCGCCTTCGTCGCCGAGCGGGTCGCGCCGCACAAGAAGGTGCGGCAGGTCGAGTTCATCGACACGGTGCCGAAATCCGCCGCGGGCAAGATCCTCCGCAAGGATCTGCGGGCCCTTCACGCCTGATCCGACGGGGTGCGCGGCTCCCGCCCGGGGCCGCGCACCCCGCTCGTTTCACGCGAGCAGGTGTGGCAGGCCCGCCCGGTGCCGGTCGGCGTCGATGCGCCGCAACGGTTCCAGCTCCGGCGGCTCGTACAGTCTGTACAGCGCCGGGGGGGTCGCGGGTGAACCGGCCGTCTGCAGCAGTGCCCCCACCGCGGCGCGCGCCGATTCGTTGGCCCCCTCCATCGTCGCGAGATCGATGTCGGTGCGGACGTAGTCGCCGGCGAGGAACAGATTGGGGATCGCGGTGTGTGCCTCCGGCCGGTTCGTCAGCGACCCGGCAGTGTTGATGAGCAACGGGGTGTCGTTGACGATTCCGCTGGCACCCCAATGGATTCCGGGATCGAGGAACCACGAGACGATGTCGTTCTCGTCGATCGATCCGGAGCCGTCCTCGAGGCAGGCGTCCATCTGCGCCCAGACCTCGCGGGCGATCTCCTCGGCCGTGCACTCCTTGGCGGTCTTGCCGTAGAGGATGCCGGGGGTGTCCCAGTCGGAGATGTCCACCGACAGGCAGTCCTGCGCCGACCCGTCGCCGTAACGCTGCGCGAAGTCGCTGCGCCAGAACTGGGCCTGGCTGATCGACGTGAGCGCCCAGGGTGACCCGAGATAGGCCACGTGTCCCGGTGCGATGGGGGTGGGCCGGCGCAGGAAGTACTGGATGCCGACCATCCAGTCGGTCTGCAGGGCGTTCATCGCCTCGAGGTGCGGATCGAGTGCGAGCACCTCCGGTGACCACAGGCCGACCGCGCGCTCGGCCGGCATCGCCGCGACGAACCAGTCGGCCTCGGCCCGGCGGCGGTTGCCCGACCGGTCCACCATCCGCGCTCCGGTGATGCATCCGCCGGAGATCTCCAGAGCCTCCGCCGCCCAGCCCATCTCGAACCGCACTCCGAGATCGCGCAGCAGCTGTGCCCAGGGATCGATCCACGCCTCGTTGGTCGGCGCCGACAACAGACGGTCGAGATGACCGTAGTCCGGCACCGTGCCCATCGCGTTCCACACGAACGCCTGGCCCATGATGCCGGTGGTGCGCGTCGACACCGTCTGCGGGCGGGCCGCGACGAGTTGCCGCGTCAGCGCCGTCACGAGGATCTCGCGGTACCCCTTCGACTTGCCGTCGGACTCGAGGGTCTGCGCCCAGGTCTCGTTCTCCCACTCGGTGTTCCGGCGCTCGATGCTGCTGGTGAGGAACATGACCAGCTTGCGCATGAACACCGACAGCTCGTGCGGCGGGATCGCGCCGCCGAGCGAGAACGCCGCGGACAGGCTCTCCTGCAGGCTCAGCGGGTCGTAGACGTCGAAGCGCAGCGGCGCGATGGACGCCGGTGCCGTGAGATCGGGGGCACCGGGGATCGCCATCCGGAAACCGTGCCCCGCAACAAGATTGTCGAAGACCCCGTTGGGATTGCCGGGGAAGGGGATCCGCCGCATCGTGTCGGGGATGTGCTGGTAGAAGCCCGGGAAGAAACGGAAACCGTGCTCGCCCGGCAGGTCGAGGCGGCCGCCCGCCGCGGTGCCGGGAGAGGGGATGCTGCGCGCCTTGCCGCCGAGCGCGGTCGGTTCGAAGACCGTGACCTCGAAGCCGCGTTCGATCAGCTCGTGCGCGGCGGTCAGTCCCGCCATCCCTCCGCCGAGCACCGCGACGCGCCGCCCGCCGGAATGCACCGCCGGTGCGCGACGGGCGGGGTCGGCCGCCGCCGTGGGCGGAAGGGCTGCGGCGGCACCGAGCGCGCCGAGCGCGGTGAGGACGGAGCGGCGGGACATGCGTACGTCTGACATCGGACCCCCGTGTGACATCGAACCCCCGTGTGTGTCGGTTGTGGCGAACCGTGGTGCGCGCCGCCGACTCCCGCGTTCCTGGCAACGCGTGTTGTCAGATATAGCCCACGATGGGGGGCGCCCGTGGCGAAATCGCCATCGTCGCGTGTCAGGATTGAGTCATGAGTATCGGAACGCTTGTTCTGCTCCGCCACGGCGAGAGCGAATGGAACGCGATGAACCTGTTCACCGGCTGGGTGGACGTGCACCTGACCGACAAGGGGATCGCCGAGGGCAAGAGGGCCGGTGCCCTCCTGGCGGAGCACAACGTGCTGCCCGACATCCTCTACACCTCCGTGCTGCGTCGCGCGATCAGCACCGCCAACTACGCGCTCGACGCCGCCGATCGGCACTGGATCCCGGTCGTCCGCAACTGGCGCCTCAACGAGCGTCACTACGGCGCCCTCCAGGGCAAGAACAAGTCCGAGATCAAGGACGAGTTCGGTGAGGAACAGTTCATGCTGTGGCGTCGCAGCTACGACACCCCGCCGCCGCCGATCGAGGCCGGTTCGAAGTACAGCCAGGACGGCGACCCGCGCTACGCCGACCTCGACGAGGTTCCGCTCACCGAGTGCCTGAAGGACGTAGTCGCGCGTCTCGTCCCGTACTGGGAGTCGACGATCTCCCAGGACCTGCTCGCCGGCAAGACCGTGCTCGTCACCGCGCACGGCAACTCGCTGCGCGCGCTCGTCAAGCACCTCGACGGCATCTCCGACGAGGACATCGCCGGCCTGAACATCCCCACCGGCATCCCGCTGCGCTACGACTTCGACGAGAACCTGCGCCCGCTCAACCCGGGTGGCACCTACCTCGACCCGGAGGCCGCGGCGGCCGGCGCCGCCGCCGTCGCCAACCAGGGTTCCAAGTGACATCCTGCCGGTAGCAGGCAGTATCGCCGGGTACACCCGGCAGGACAGCATCGCCGGGTACACCCGGCAGGACAGCACCTCCGGGTACACCCGGCAGACGACCCCGTCGCACACCGCGGCGGGGTCGTTTCCGTTCCGAGTACGAGCGCCGACGGTGAGGACGCGCCGGACAGGCGGGCGAACACCGGGTTAACGCCGATCCAACACCCGAAAAATGCGGCGTGACGTGCGGGAAAAGGGCAGGGCCCGGCGTCCGGTGGGGTGACGGTGTCATTACGATCCCTTGTGTGAGTGTTACGCAGGCTCTCCTGCTGGCCGTGACTGCAGCCCTCGTCGGCGCGGCCCTCGCCGTCGCTGTCACCCGGAAGGTGCACCGGCGCACGCAGGAACGTGCCGAGGCGGACCTCACGATGGCCGACGTCCTCGACCACGTCGTCCGCGGCACCACGACCGGCATCGCCGTCGTCGACCGGTTCCACGACGTCGTGCTGTTCAACCCGCGCGCCGAGGAGCTCGGTCTCGTCCGCAACCGGCTCCTCGACGACCGCGCGTGGGTCGCGGCGAGCCGGGTGCTCGACACCCGCAAACCCCTCGAGATCGATCTCGGCAGCAAGTCGTCGCGCGGCCGTGAGCGGGTGGCGGTGCGCGTGACCGTGCAGCCGCTGATCGAGGACGACCCGCGGTTCGTCGTGCTCTACGCCTTCGACGACTCCGAGCACGTCCGCATGGAGGCCACCCGCCGCGACTTCGTCGCGAACATCAGCCACGAACTGAAGACCCCCGTCGGCGCGATGGCGCTGCTCGCCGAGGCCCTGCTCGAATCCGTCGACGATCCCGAGACCGTCCGGCACTTCGGCGAGCGCGTGCAGAAGGAGGCCACCCGGCTGGGCAACATGGTGACCGAGCTGATCGCACTGTCGAAGCTGCAGGGCGCCGAGAAACTGCCCGATCTCGAGGTCGTCGACGTCGACACGGTCATCGCCGAGGCCCTGGAACGCACCCGGCTCACCGCCGAGAACGCCGACATCACCATCACCACCGATGCGCCTTCGGGACACGAGGTGCGCGGCGACCGGACGCTGCTCGTCACCGCCCTGACCAATCTCGTCGAGAACGCCATCGCCTACTCGCCGGCCGGGTCGCCGGTGACGATCAGCCGGGCGCTGCGTGACGACAAGGTCGCCATCGCGGTGACCGACCGTGGCATCGGCATCGAGAAGGAACACCAGGAGCGGGTGTTCGAGCGGTTCTTCCGCGTAGACAAGGCACGCTCGCGGGCCACCGGCGGCACCGGCCTGGGACTCGCCATCGTCAAACACGTCGCCGCCAACCACAACGGCGAGATCAAGCTGTGGAGCAAACCGGGTACCGGTTCCACCTTCACCCTGCTCATCCCGGCCCACGTCGAGGACGAGGCCCTCCCGCACGCCGGGAGGATCGCCGGATCGTGACGCAGAACCCGCCCGGACCGCCGGGCGGACGGACATCGAGAGAGGTACGGAGGACCAGGTCGTGACGCGTGTGTTGATCGTCGAGGACGAGGAATCACTGGCGGATCCGCTCGCTTTCCTGCTGCGCAAGGAGGGATTCGAGACGACGATCGCCGGCGACGGCCCGTCGGCCCTCGCCGAGTTCGAGCGCCAGGGCGCCGACATCGTCCTGCTGGACCTGATGCTGCCGGGCATGAGCGGCACCGACGTGTGCAAGCAGCTCCGGGCCCGGTCGAGTGTCCCGGTCATCATGGTCACCGCGCGCGACAGCGAGATCGACAAGGTCGTCGGCCTGGAACTCGGCGCCGACGACTACGTCACCAAGCCGTACTCGGCGCGCGAACTCATCGCCCGCATCCGCGCGGTGCTGCGGCGCGGCGCGGACGCCGACCCCGAGCCCGCCGACTCCGGTCTGCTCGAGGCCGGACCGGTGCGGATGGACGTCGACCGTCACGTCGTGCACGTCAACGGCGACCCGATCGCGTTGCCGCTCAAGGAATTCGACCTGCTCGAATATCTGCTGCGCAATTCGGGACGGGTGCTCACCCGCGGTCAGCTCATCGACCGGGTGTGGGGGGCCGACTACGTGGGGGACACCAAGACCCTCGACGTCCATGTCAAGCGGCTGCGCTCGAAGATCGAGGCGGACCCCGCCAAACCGCGCCATCTCGTCACCGTGCGCGGCCTCGGTTACAAGCTCGAACCCTGAGGGGGCGGACTCCGGGAAGGCCCGAACCGCGTGCGGCCGGCGTCTCCTGCCGGGTTCAGCCCTTCGCCTGGGCCGCCGTCGTCGCGGGGTGCACGGCGATCAGCCCGAGCCCCTGTCGACGCCGGCACAGGCGGGCCAGCTCGTCGTACGCCGCGGCGCCGAGGAGCTCGGTGAGCTCGGGTGCGTAGGACTGCCAGACCGGGCGCTCACCGACGTGGGCGTCCGGTGAACCGGAGCAGTACCAATCGAGATCGTGACCGCCCTCGCCCCAGCCGCGCCGGTCGTACTCGGTGATCACCGTACGCAGGATCTCGGTGCCGTCGGGGCGTTCCACCCAGTCCTGGGTGCGGCGGATCGGCAGCTGCCAGCACACGTCCGGCTTCATCTCGAGCGGCTCGATGCCACGGCGCAACGCCATGGTGTGCAGCGCGCAGCCGGGACCGCCCTCGAAGCCGGGACGGTTGAGGAAGATGCACGCGCCCTTGTAGCGGCGGGTGCGCAGGTTGGGCTCGTCGTCGATCTCGTCCCACTCGAGATAGCCCTTCTTGCCCATGCCCTTGTCCATGAACTGCCAGTCGGCCGGGGTGAGATGCTTCACGGCCTTCGCCAGCTTCTTGCGGTCGTCCTCGTCGGAGAGGAACGCGCCGTGCGAACAGCAGCCGTCGTCGGGCCGGTCGGCGAGAATGCCCTGGCAGGCCGGGGTGCCGAACACGCAGGTCCAGCGCGAGAGCAGCCACGTCATGTCGGCGACGATGACGTGTTCGTCGTTGTCCGGGTCGACGAACTCGGCCCATTCACGAGGGAAGTCGAGAGGTACCTCGGGGGCCGGATCGAGCTTGTGCGGGGCGTGGGACGTACCTGCTGTCACAGAACCCGACGGTAGACCCAGTACCGTATTGATGTGCGCTTAGGGGTACTCGACGTCGGAAGCAACACCGTTCACCTACTGGTGGTGGACGCCCATCGGGGTGCGCACCCCACTCCGATGAGTTCGACGAAGGCCACCCTGCGCCTGTCGGAGAACATGGACGACAACGGTGACATCACCCGTCGCGGTGCCGACCGGCTGGTCGAGACCGCGGCCGAATTCGCCGCCATCGCCCGCACCTCCGGATGCGTCGAGCTCATGGCCTTCGCGACCTCCGCGGTCCGCGACGCCGGCAACTCCGAGGACGTCCTCGCCCGGGTACGCAAGGAAGCGGGTGTCAGCCTGGACGTGCTCTCCGGCGAGGAGGAGGCCCGGCTGACCTTCCTCGCCGTGCGCCGCTGGTACGGCTGGAGCGCCGGACGCATCCTCGATCTCGACATCGGCGGGGGTTCGCTGGAGCTGACCTTCGGTGGCGACGAGGACCCCGACATCGCCTACTCCCTCCAGCTGGGAGCCGGCCGTCTGACCCGCGACTGGTTCCGGGAGGATCCGCCGGGCAAGCGTCGCATCTCCGCGCTCCGCGACTGGCTCGACGCCGAACTCGCCGCACCCGCCAAGGAGATCCGCGCGGCCGGCGACCCGGACCTGTGCGTCGGCACCTCCAAGACCTTCCGCACCCTCGCCCGGCTCACGGGCGCCGCGCCGTCGTCGGCGGGCCTCCGGGTGAAGCGGACCCTGACCGCAAGCGGGCTCCGGCAGCTCATCGCATTCATCTCGCGTATGACCGCCGCCGACCGGGCCGAACTCGAGGGCGTCAGCTCCGACCGGGCCCAGCAGCTCGTCGCAGGTGCCCTCGTCGCCGAGGCCGCCATGCGTGCCCTCGGGGTGGAGACCTTGCAGATCTGCCCGTGGGCATTGCGGGAGGGTCTGATTCTTCGGAAGCTCGATACGGATATGGGTGGCGAACTGGTGGTGGCAGCCGGATGAGCGACAATCACAGCACCGACACGGGGCAGATCTCCGTCGCCGAGTTGTTGGCGCGCAACGGGCAGAAGGTGAGCACGCGGTCCGGTGGCCGCCGGCGACGGGGTGCGAGTGGGGGCATCTCGGTCGCCGAGCTGACCGGCGAGATCCCGATCACGCGGTCGGCGGGGGACAAGCCCGCGACGGAACCGAAGCCGAAGGACGAACCCGCTCCGGCGGCCGAGGTCGCGGAGGCCGCTCCGGCGCCCGAGGTCGCGGAGACCGCTCCGGCCCCCGAGCCGTCGGCGGAGGCCACCGCTGTGGTGCCCGCTGTCGCGGTGAAGTCCGAACCGGCCGTGAAGACGGACGCGGTTGCGAAGACGGACGCGGTTGCGAAGACGGACGCGGTTGCGAAGACGGATACGGCTGGGAAGCCCGAACCGGTCGCGGCGAAGACCGAGTCGAGCCCGCCGACCCGCGTGGCGCCCAAGATCGAGTCGCCCACCGAGATCATCCGCCCCGACGCCCTTCCGCGCCGGGCCCGGGAACATCTCGACTCCGTCGTCACGGTCACCGCCCGCACGGGGGCCGCGGAGGAGACCGCCGCACCGGAGTCCACGACCGGCCCGTCCCTGCGCAAGGCCGGCGTCGCCGAACCGCGACTGCTGTCCGGTCCTGCCAGCGACCTGCAGGCCAGCGGCGCCGACGAGGAGGACACCGAGACTCCCGGTCCGGACGGCACGTCGCCCGCGACCGGCACCGGGACGACCGCCGACGCCCGCAACGACACCGCCCGCGACGAGACCGCGGAGGCGAAGGGGAGCGGTCTCAAGCAGTGGGCGCTGCTCGTGGGGGAGAGCATCGCCGCGATCGTCGCCGGCGGCCTGCTGTTCAAGGGCTTCGAGCGGCTGTGGGATCTCATGCCCTGGGTCGCGTTCGCGCTGGCCCTGGTCGTGATCGTGGGCCTGGTGGCGCTCGTGCGCGTCCTGCGTCGCACCGACGACATCACCAGCCAGCTCATCGCGCTCGCCGTGGGCGCCTTCGTCTCCTTCGGTCCACTCCTGTTCCTGCTCCCCGGCGAGTGAGCCGATGGCGACCGGTAGGGGGATCCGGGTAGGACTGTCGACGGCCTCGGTCTATCCGGAGAACACGGAGGCCGCCTTCCGTTTCGCCGCGGACCTGGGGTACGACGGCGTCGAACTGATGGTGTGGGCCGAGCCGGTGAGCCAGGACCTGGCGTCGGTCGAGCACCTCGTCCGCGAGTACGGGGTGCCGGTGCTCGCCGTGCACGCGCCGTGCCTGCTCATCTCGCAGCGGGTGTGGGGGTCCGATCCCGCGGCGAAGCTCGCCCGGTCGGTGCGGGCCGCCGAGATCCTCGGCGCCGAGACCGTGGTGGTGCACCCGCCCTTCCGGTGGCAGCGCCGGTACGCGGAGGGGTTCGTCGACCAGGTGGGTGAACTCGAGTCCGACAGCCACGTCGTGGTGGCGGTGGAGAACATGTACCCGATGCGGGCGGACGTCGTGTTCGGCGGCCGCGACCGCGGCGCCGAGCGTCTCCGCAAGCGGGGGCCGGGCCGGGCGGTGTCGGCGTACAGCCCGTCCCTCGACCCCACCGACACCGGTTTCGCCCACTACACCCTCGACCTGTCGCACACCGCGACCGCCGGTGCCGACGCCGTCGCCCTCGCCGACCGGATGGGGGAGGGGCTGGCGCATCTGCACCTCGCGGACGGTCGTGGTTCGTCCCTCGACGAGCATCTCGTGCCGGGCACGGGCACCCAGCCGTGCGCCGAGATCTGCCGTCGTCTCGCCGCGAGCGACTTCGCCGGGCACGTGGTGCTCGAGATCAGCACGCAGAGCGCGCGCACCCGGGCGGAACGGGCCGCGATGCTCGCCCGGTCGCTGGCGTTCGCCCGCACCCATCTCGACCGGCCGGCGACCCGGGCCATCACCGTCGGACCGGAGACCCCGCGGTCGACGGGGGTCGCGCGGGTGACGGCGGGGCCCGAGGGCACCGATCCCGGCGAGCCCGAGGACACCTGAGACGCCCGTCTCCGCCCTCGCTGGATAGTTGTAGTATCCAGCGGCGAGAGGGGGGGGGACGATGCGGATCTCGGAACTCGCCGAGCGCAGCGGAGTGCCGCTGCCGACGGTGAAGTACTACCTGCGCGAGGGCCTCCTCATGCCCGGCGCCGCCACCAGCGCCACCTCGGCCAGCTACGACGACCGGCACGTGCGCCGGCTCGCCCTCGTCCGGGCGCTCGCCTCCCAGGGACTGCCGCTCGAGAAGATCCGCACCGTCGTCGACCTGGTCGACGATCCCCGCGACGACCTGTCCACCGCACTCGGACGCGCCATCGCCGCCCTGCCGCCCTACGTCGCCGACACAGGCAGCGACAGCCCCCGCGCCCGTCGGGTGCTCGAACGCCTCGGGCAGCGCTACGACCCGCGCTCGACCGCGGTCGCGCAGCTCGAACAGGCCCTCGCCGCCCTGGAAGCCGCGGGACTGCAGATGGACGAGCACCGGCTCGACGCCTACGGCCGGCACATCCGCGCCATCGCCGAGGTCGACCTCGAACTGCTGCCCACCGGGTCGCGGGAGGCGACCATCGAGGCCGCCGTCCTCGGCACCGCCCTCTACGAGCCCGTCCTCACGGCCCTGCGCCGGCTCGCTCACCAGCATCTCGCCGCCCGGATCCTCGGGCTCGGCGATCCGTCCGCCTCCGGTGCCGTCCCGGCCCGACCCGACTCCCAGGAGCGACAGTGACCACCGACCATCCCTTCCGCGACCTGACCTCGGTCACCCGCGTCGACACCGCCGGTGACGATGTCGGAACGGCCCACTGGCAGGCCCACATCGGCCCGACCTGGACCATCGGCCCCAAGGTGCACGGCGGCTGCATGCTCGCCGTGTGCGCGTCCGCGGCGCTGCAGTCGCTGCGGGCACAGGGCGCCGACCCCGTCGTGCGGCCCGTCGCGGTCAGCGCCTCGTTCGTCTCGGCACCCGACCCCGGCGACGTGGAACTGACCACCGTCCTGCGCAAGCAGGGCAAGCAGATCGCCGTGGTCGACGTCGAACTGTCGCAGGCCGGCCGCGTCGCGGTGCGCGCGAACGTCACCCTCGGCAGCCCGGACTCCGACGACCCGGTCCACACCGTGCCGCACCGCGCGACCCGGCTTCCCGCCGAACCGCCCGCCGAGGCCGTCGACGTCACCCCCGACCACCCCATGGGCCAGGTCGTGAAGTTCGCCGCGACCTCCCGTATCCGGGTCGACGGGTCCACCGCCCGCTTCCTGAAGGGCGAGCAGGGCGAACCCGTCGTGTCGATGTGGACGCGGCCGCTGCCGGACGACGAGGCCGACGTGGACACCGCCGTGCTGTTCGCCCTCATGTGCGGCGACGTGTCGGCGCCCGTCACGATGAACCGCGGCCTGTTCGGCTGGGCCCCGACCGTGCAGCTCACCGCCTATCTGCGGCGGGTCCCCGCCCCGGGCTGGCTGCGGGTCGTCGCCGAGAGCAGCGTCCTCGGCAGCACCTGGTTCGAGGAGGATCACACCGTCGTCGACTCCACCGGCGCGGTCGTCGTGCAGTCGAGGCAGCTCGCGATGATGCCGCGATGATGTTGCGCTGATGCTGCGCTGATCCGTCGCGATCGGCGCCGCCGGCACCCCGTTGCTACGGCAACGATGCCACCCCGTTTGCTCGAACACGGTCACCGCGATGCGGGCCACAGTGCCCGCCGTGGCAGGCTGTCCCTCATGACGAGAATCGCAGTGATCGGTGGCGGCAAGATCGGTGAGGCCCTGGTCTCGGGTCTGCTCGAGAACGGCTTCGCCACCAAGGATCTGGTGGTGGCCGAGAAGTTCGACGAGCGCCGCGAGGAACTGGCCCGCGAGTACGCGATCCGGGTCACCGACAGCACCCCCGACGCCGTGGAGGGCGCCGACGTCATCGTCGTCGCCGTCAAGCCGAACGACGTGGACGCGGTGGTGACCGCCCTGGCCGCAGCGGCCGGTGACAGCGCCGACGAGCAGATCATCGTCTCCCTCGCCGCCGGCATCCCCACCGTGCGGTACGAGACCAAGCTGCCCGCGGGATCCCCCGTCGTGCGCGTCATGCCCAACACCCCGATGCTGGTCGGGGAGGGCGCGAGTGTGATGGCGGCCGGCCGCTACGTCAAGCAGCAGCACCTCGACACGGTGCGGGAGATCCTCGCGGCCGTGGGCACCGTCTCGGTGGTCCCCGAGTCCCAGATCGACGCGGTCACCGCCGTCTCCGGCTCCGGACCGGCCTACTTCTTCCTCGTGGCCGAGGCCATGATCGACGCCGGTGTCGCGCTCGGCCTCACCCGGGCCGTCGCCACCGACCTGGTCGTGCAGACCATGACCGGCTCCGCGGCGATGCTCGCGAAGTCCGGCGACAACGCCGCGGACCTGCGGGCCGCGGTCACCTCGCCCGGCGGTACCACCGCGGCGGCGATCCGGGAGCTCGAGCGCGGCGGTGTGCGGACGGCCTTCTACGAGGCGCTCGAGGCCGCCAAGCGTCGCTCGGCGCAGCTCGGTGCCGTCGCGGACCAACCTTCCGCAGCTTCCTGACAGAACCTCCGGGAGGGGCGTACCGTTGCGTCGAACGGAGCGTCACCCGGAATTTCCCAGCTGCATCGTCGCACAGGAACCATTCGTCACGCTAAGCTCGAATCAGCACGTGCGTGTCTGTTCCGCCGGAGGGGAAGCCGGCGGCGCGGGCGTGCCGGAGGTGTGTAATGGTTTCAGAAAACACGCCGTCCAAGGGGCAACCCCAAGACGGACAGTCGGTTCTCGCCGGTACCCAGTTCCTGACGGTCGCCGAAGTGGCGGCACTCATGCGGGTATCGAAGATGACCGTGTACAGGCTGGTGCACAGCGGTGAACTGCCGGCGGTGCGCGTGGGACGGTCGTTCCGCGTGCACGCGAAGGCCGTCCACGACTACCTGGAGACCTCGTACTTCGACGTCGGGTAGGGACCGTAGGCGGACGTCCGGCCCTCCGTTCGCGGAGCGTCGGATCACCGCAGCACGCAGGCAGGCGCATCACGGAGCGGACCTCGGTTTCATCTCGGTGAGCCGCCCCGGTACGATTGCTTGTCGTCGTACCGGCCAGCCGGTGTCGTGAGGCGCTGTTACTCGTCGCCACGAGGCCCAGCGTCGACATCCATCAGGCGTACGTCACCGGCGTGCGCAGGAACGCTATTAGGAACGTGAGGGATGCCCACATGGGATCTGTGATCAAGAAGCGCCGCAAGCGCATGTCGAAGAAGAAGCACCGCAAGCTGCTCCGCCGCACCCGCGTGCAGCGTCGTAAACTCGGCAAGTGAGCCTCGAGTACTAGATCGATGCCCGTCACCGTCCCGGTGGCGGGCATCGTTCGTTCGAGGAGGCCGTGCACACGGTTCCGTACGAGTCGTGCACGACCGAGGAAGTGGCCGTATTGTGGGACGGCATACTGTGCGGGTCGAATGTGACCGGGAGCGCGTACTGCTACAGGGGGTGTCAGTGGGTTCGCAGGGAAACGAGGCCGACCGGCCGCGGGTCGTGCTGGTCACCGGCGCGAGCAGGTTTCTCGGCGGTTTCCTCGTCACCCGGCTCGCCCAGAATCCCGACATCGAGCGTGTCATCGGGGTCGACACCCAGTCCCCGAGCAAGGACATGCTGCGCCGGATGGGCCGCGCCGAGTTCGTCCTCGCCGACATCCGCAACCCGCTGATCGGCAAGATCATCCGCAACATGGGTGTCGACACGGTCGTCCACGCCTCCACGCTCACGAAGGCCCCGAAGTCCGGCAGCCGCACCGCCATGAAGGACATGAACGTCCTCGGCGCGATGCAGCTGTTCGCGGTGTGCCAGAAGGCGTCCACCGTGCGCCGCATCGTGCTGCGGTCCTCCTCGGTGGTCTACGGCTCGAGCGCGAAGGACCCGGCGAAGTTCACCGAGGAGATGAGCGCGCGGCGCCGGCCCACCGGCGCGTTCGCCCGCGACATGATCGAGGTCGAGGGCTATCTGCGCGGCGTCGCCCGCCGCCGCAGCGACATCGCGACGACGATCCTGCGGCTGGCGCCCACCGTCGGCAACCGGCTGCCCGGCTCGGTGTCGAGCTATCTCACCTCGCCGCTCGTCCCCAACGTGCTGGGCCGCGACGCGCGTCTGCAGCTGCTCCACGAGGAGGACGCCCTCGGCGCCCTCGAGCACGCCGTGATCGCCGGTCCGCCCGGCACCTACAACATCGCCGGTGACGGCATCGTCACGATGACCCAGGCCGTCCGCCGGGCGGGCGGGATCACCGTCCCCATGCCCTACATGATGTTCCGCACCCTGGGACACACACTGATGGGCTCGCTGATGAGTTCCTTCACCAAGGAGGAGCTCGACTACTTCCATTTCGGATGCGGACTCGACACCACGCGGATGCGCAGGGAGTTCGGATTCGAACCACGCTGGACCACGAGAGAAGCGCTCGACGACTTCGCGCGCGGACTCGCCCTCACACGCATCGTCAGGACCGAATGGGTGGACAAGGCCGAGTCGTTGGCGCTCTCCGTACTCGGAGACACGAGGGAGGCGCGATGACGGAGGTCGCCAAGGTCATCCCGTTGCACGGCGGCAGCCGCCGGCCGGGCCGCGGGGCACCAGGGCGGATGCCGCACCCGTCCATGGGACCCCCACCCACCCCGGAGCAGCTCAGCCGCACCGAGCGGTTCGTCGAGGACCTCCGCAGCACCCTGATCGAGCAGGTCACCGGCACCGCCGAGTTCGTGCGGCGCCGCCTGACCGGCGACTACGAGGTCGACGACTTCGGCTTCGATCCCCACTTCAACGAACACGTCGTGATGCCGATCCTGCGGCCGCTGTTCGACAAGTGGTTCCGCGTCGAGGTTCGCGGCGTCGAGAACATCCCGGTCGAGGGGCGGGCGCTCGTCGTCGCCAACCACGCCGGGACGTTGCCCGTCGACGCGCTGATGACCTCCGTGGCCGTGCACGACTACGCGGACCGGCCGCTGCGCATGCTCGCCGCCGACCTCGCGTTCGGTCTGCCGGTGGTCGGCACCGTCGCCCGCAAGGCCGGTCACACCCTCGCGTGCCATCCCGACGCCGAGGGCCTGCTCACCCAGGACCAGGTGGTCGCGGTGTTCCCCGAGGGCTACAAGGGCCTGGGCAAACCCTTCCGGGAGCGTTACAAGCTGCAGCGGTTCGGGCGTGGCGGCTTCGTGTCGGCGGCGCTGCGGACGGGCGCGCCGATCGTGCCGTGCTCGATCGTCGGGTCCGAGGAGATCTACCCGAACATCGCCGACCTCACCTCGCTGGCGCGTCTGCTGGGGTTGCCCTATTTCCCGGTGACGCCGCTGTTCCCCGCGTTCGGCCCGCTCGGTCTCGTGCCGCTGCCGTCGAAGTGGTACATCGAGTTCGGCACCCCGATCCCCACCGACGTCTACGACGAGGCGGCGGCGGAGGATCCGATGGTGCTGTTCGAGGTCACCGACCACGTGCGCGAGACGATCCAGCAGACCCTCTACAAACTGCTCACGCGCCGCCGCAACGTCTTCCTCGGCTAGCTTCGCCGAGGAGGACCCGCCGTCAGGCCGCGCGGTCCTTGCGGCGCCCCACCAGGACCGCCACCGCACCACCGGCGGCGCCGAGACCGATGGCCGTCGGCACCCCGACCTTCGCGGCCTTGCGGGCCGTGCGGAAGTCGCGGATCTCCCAGCCGCGGGTCCGCGCGACCTGCCGCAGGTCGGGATCGGGATTGATCGCCACGGCGGTGCCCACCACCGACAGCATCGGCAGGTCGTTGTGGCTGTCGGAGTAGGCGGTGCACCGCTTGAGGTTCAGGCCCTCGCGGATCGCGAGCGCCCGGATGGCGTGCGCCTTGCCCAGACCGTGCAGGATGTCGCCGACCAGCCGGCCGGTGAACACCCCGTTCTTCGACTCCGCCACGGTGCCGAGCGCGCCCGTCAGGCCGAGCCGCCGGGCGATGACGTCGGCCAGTTCGACCGGGGTGGCGGTGACGAGCCACACCTGCTGGCCGGCGTCGAGGTGCATCTGGGCGAGGGCACGGGTGCCCGGCCAGATCTTGTCGGCGATGATCTCGTCGTAGATCTCCTCGCCGAGCCGGCGCAGTTCCTCGGTGGAGCGGCCCTGCACGAACGACAACGCCTTGTCGCGGCCGGAGGCCACGTCGTTCATGTTCTCCTTGCCGGTCAGCCGGAACTTGATCTGCTGCCAGGCGAACTCGAACAGGTCGGACTTGTCGAAGTAGTCGCGGGCGACGAGACCGCGGGCGAAGTGGATGATCGACGCGCCCTGCACCATCGTGTTGTCGACGTCGAAGAACGCCGCCGCGGTCAGGTCGCGGGGGACCGGCTCGGTCTCGGGGGAGGGCTCGGGTTCGGGGCCGGCCTCCTGGCTGCGGGATTCCTGCAGGGCCAGGGCGGCGTCGGCGCTCGCCTCACCCGCGAGGTTGGCGCGGACCTCTTCCTCGCTCGGCCCGAACTTGCGGGACAGCAGTCGACGTCCGGGCCGGATGATGCGCGCCCATGTCTCACCCATGCCCCATCCGTAGGGAAACGAACGTCCTGGCACTCGCACCTCCGGTGTCGTGACGGGCAGGTCGTGTCCGCGGATTCCGCGGCCCCTCCGCGCTCCGATCCGGAGGCGGCCGGGCCGTGGGGCGCACGGCGACCCGGGCCAAGCCTAGCCCGCACCCACCCCCGGTTCAGCGAGGCCGCCACCGCTGTGGCAGGGTGTGACGTTCATCTCGACTGGTCGTATCGCACAGTGGAGGCATGACCGAGCATCGTTCCCCCGCCGCGGACGACTCCGCGAACCGCCACAGCCTCACCCTTCTCGTGCGCGCCGGCTGCGGTGCGTGCGCCCCGGCCCGCGAGCGGCTCGAGGCGATCGGCGCCGAGTTCGGGGTGGAGGTCACCTGCATCGACGTGGATGTCGCTGCCGCAACCGATCCCGAACTGAGGGCCGAATACGGCGACCGTCTGCCCGTCGTCCTGCTCGACGGACGCGAGCACAGCTACTGGGAGGTGGACGAGCCCCGGCTGCGCGCCGATCTCGCCCGCTGAGCCCCCCGCCGTCCGGTGGTACAGCAGGTGGAAAGCACATTCGGGGGCCTTCGAGCAACTTTGTGCATGGCTTCACAAGCGGTTACCGTGGTGTGAACGATTTCCGGATCACCGTGAGGCCAGGCGTGTATCCACCGGCCGGACGAGGAGCCACGTACCGTGACGCAGTTGCACCCACCGCAGGGCGATGATGCCCGCGGCACCGCCGGGTCCGGCGGGGGTGCCACTCCCGCCGTGCCGGTGCGCGATATCCCACAGGCTACTGTGACGCGTCTCGCCACCTATCTCCGGGTCCTCGGAGCGTTCGCGGAATCCGGAACCCTCATCGTCTCGAGCGAGGAACTCGCTGCTGCAGCCGGGGTCGGATCGGCCAAGCTCCGCAAGGATCTGTCCTTCCTCGGACCCAACGGTGTGCGTGGCGTCGGCTACGACGTGGTGCGGCTGCAGTCCCGCATCGAAGCCGCCCTCGGCCTCGACCGCGGCCACCGCGTCGTGCTGGTCGGCGTCGGCAATCTCGGCCGTGCCCTCGCCCGTTATCCCGGCTTCGACCGGCGCGGCTTCACCATGGCCGGTCTGTTCGACTCCCGCCCCGAGGTCGTGGGCACCCGCGTCGGCGACCTGGTGGTGCGCCACGTCGACGATCTCGAGGTCGACGCCCGCGAACTCGGCGCGACCATCGGTGTCGTCGCCACCCCCGAGGAAGCCGCCCAGCAGGTGTGCGACCGGCTGGTGCGCTCCGGGGTGCGCAGCATCCTCTCCTTCGCGCCGGTCGAACTCGAGGTGCCCGAGCACGTCGAGATCCGCCGCGTCGATCTGTCCGTCGAGATGCAGGTCCTGTCGTTCAACAGCGCCCGCAACGACGAGCTGGTCCGCGCCGCGGCCTCCGATGATGTCCGTCCCGCTGCCGGCGACGTACGCCCTGCCGGCCTCCCGCGGGTCTCCACGCGCAGTTCTGCCCGGCGTACCACAACAGGAAAGGCGGGTCCGATGGGCTCGGCCGCGACCAGAAACGGATCGGTGATCGCGCCGTGAGTGTTCTCCTCGTCGGGATTTCGCATAGGAGCGCACCGGTCCCGGTGCTCGAGAAGGTGGCCGTCGCCGACACCGACCGCCCCAAGCTCACCGACAAGATGCTGGCATCGGACCGGATCTCCGAGGCCATGATCGTCTCCACCTGCAACCGGGTGGAGATCTACGCCGTCGTCGACGCCTTCCACGGAGCCCTCGCCACGGTGAGCGAACTGCTCGCCGAGCACTCCGGTCTGCCCGTCACCGACCTGCACAAGCATGCCTACGTGCGGTACAGCGAAGCCGCCGTCGAGCACCTGTTCTCCGTCGCGAGCGGTCTCGACTCCATGGTGGTCGGCGAGCAGCAGATCCTCGGCCAGATCCGCACCGCCTACGCCGCCGCCGATGCCCAGCAGGCCGCCGGCCGCACCCTGCACGAACTCGCGCAGCAGGCGCTGCGGGTGGGCAAGCGGGTGCACTCCGAGACCGGCATCGACGCCGCCGGCGCCTCGGTCGTGTCCGTCGCCCTCGACAAGGCCGCCGCCTTCCTCGGTGAGGACGGTCTGCGCGGCCGCACCGCCGCGGTCATCGGTGCCGGTGCGATGGGCGGCCTGGCCGTCGCGCACCTGACCCGCGCCGGTGTGGAGTCGATCGTCGTCGCCAACCGCACCCGCGAACGCGCCGAGCGTCTCGCCGAGACCGCCCGCGGCAACGGGGTGGACGCCGATGTCGTCGCCTTCGACGACCTCGCGAGCGCTCTCGCCCGCGCCGACGTCGCCGTCACCTGCACCGGTGCGGTGGGCACCGTCGTCACCCTCGCCGACGCCCACCTGGCGCTCGCCCAGCCCGGCCGCGGCGACCGTCCACTCGCCATCTGCGATCTCGGCCTGCCCCGCGACGTCGACACCACCGTCGCCGGACTGCCCGGCGTGCGGGTGTTCGACATGGAGTCGCTGCAGCGCGATCCCTCCGCCGGAGCCGCCGCCAACGACGCCGACGCCGCCCGCAAGATCGTCGCCGAGGAACTCGCCCAGTACCTCACCGCGCAGCGGCTCGCGGAGATCACCCCGACCGTCACGGCGCTGCGTCAGCGCGCCGCCGAGGTCGTGGAGGGTGAACTCCTGCGCCTCGAATCACGGCTGCCCGATCTCGAGGACGGCCAGCGCGACGAGGTCGCCCGGACCGTCCGGCGCGTCGTCGACAAGCTCCTCCACGCCCCTACGGTGCGGGTCAAGCAGCTCGCCTCCACCCCGGGCGGCGACCAGTACGCCGAGGCGCTGCGGGAGCTGTTCGAACTGCGGCCGGGTTCGGTCGAGGCCGTCGCGACGCCCACCAAGGAACTGAAGTCGCTGACCGACCCGACCCTGTCGGCGGACCTGTCCGCCGCCCTCGACCCTGCCGTGACCACGGAGTTGCAGGCTTCACGAAAGGACGGCAAGGCATGAGCACCGAGGCCGCATCGGCTACTCGGACCGACACCGCACGGCAGGACCGCCCCCTGCGGATCGGGACCCGGGGCAGTGTGCTCGCCACCACTCAGGCCGGCACCGTGCGCGACGCGCTCATCGCCGCCGGGCATCCCGCCGAGCTCGTCGTCATCACCACCAAGGGCGACGTCACCCCCGGACCTGTCCAGCGGATCGGCGTCGGCGTGTTCACCGCCGAGCTGCGCGAGGCCCTGCTCGCCGGTGAGGTCGACGTCGCGGTGCACTCCTACAAGGACCTGCCCACCTTCCAGGACCCGCGCATGGTGATCGCGGCCGTGCCCGAACGTGAGGATCCGCGCGACGCGCTCGTCGCCCGCGACGGCATGGTGCTCGGCGAACTGCCGCCCGGCTCGAAGGTCGGTACCTCCGCGCCGCGCCGCCGCGCGCAGCTCGCCGCCCTCGGCCTGGGTCTGCAGATCGAGCCGCTCCGCGGCAACATCGACACCCGGCTCGGCAAGGTCGAGTCCGGGGAACTCGACGCGATCGTCATCGCCCGCGCCGGACTGTCGCGCATCGGTCGCACCGACCGGATCACCGAGACGCTCGACCCGGTGCAGATGCTGCCGGCGCCCTCGCAGGGTGCCCTGGCCGTCGAGTGCCGCGCGGACGACACCGAGCTGATCGAGCTGCTGTCCGAACTCGACCACGCGCCCAGCCGGGCGGCGGTGGTCGCGGAACGCTCGCTGCTCGCCGAACTGGAGGCGGGCTGCACCGCCCCCGTCGGCGCGATCGCGGAGGTCGTCGAGTCGCTCGACGACGACGGCCGCGTGATCGAGGAGCTGTCGGTGCGTGGCTGTGCCGCCGCCCTCGACGGGTCGGACGTGCTGCGCGCGAGCGCGGTGGGTGCTCCCGAGCAGGCCGAGGAACTCGGCCGCAGGGTCGCCCGCGAGTTGCTCGATCTCGGCGCGCGCGAACTCATGGTGTCCCACGGCGTGGTCCTCGAGCAGGAACCGGCCGATGACTGACCCCAGGACCGACGCTGCTGCACCCGTCACCCGCTTTGCCCCTACCGCTGATTCGATCGCACTGGAGAATGACCGATGAGCCGAGTCCGTAAGCACAACCCCGGGCGGATCCTGTTCGTGGGATCGGGTCCGGGAGATCCGGCGCTGCTCACCGTGCGCGCACGCGACGTGCTGGCGGGTGCCACGATCGCCTTCACCGACCCCGACGTCGACAAGGGCGTCGTCGCCCTCGTCGGTGTCGACCACGGCACCGACCCGGAGACCGGGGAACCCGTCGCCGAGGTCCGGCCGGCTCTCGGTGAACCGGCCGAGGTCGCGAAAACTCTTGTCGCGGAAGCGAAGACGGGGCGCGACGTGGTGCGTCTGGTGGCCGGCGACCCGCTGACCACCGACTCGGTCATCGCCGAGGTCAACGCCGTCGCCCGCACCCAGGTTGTCTTCGAGGTCCTCCCGGGGCTGCCCGCCGGCTCGGCGGTGCCGAGCTACGCCGGGATGGCGCTGGGCTCGTGCCACACCGAGGTCGACGTGCGCGGAGAGGTCGACTGGGCCGCACTCGCCGCTGCCCCCGGACCTCTCGTGCTGCACGCCACCGCCGGTCACCTCGCCGAAACCGCCAGTGCCCTCGTCGAACACGGCCTCGCGCCGCAGACCCCCGCGGCGATCACCGTGCGCGGCACCACCCGTCAGCAGCGCACCGTCGAGGCGACCCTCGCGACCCTCAACGACGCCGGCTCCGAACTCGTCGGACCGCTCGTCGTCACCGTCGGCAAGGTGGTCTCGCACCGCAACAAGATGTCCTGGTGGGAGTCCCGCGCCCTCTACGGCTGGACGGTGCTCGTGCCCCGCACCAAGGAGCAGGCGGGCGAGATGAGCGAACGGCTCGTCACGCACGGCGCCATCCCGATGGAGGTCCCGACCATCGCCGTCGAGCCGCCCCGCAGCCCCGCCCAGATGGAGCGTGCGGTCAAGGGCCTGGTCGACGGCCGCTACCAGTGGGTGGTGTTCACCTCCACCAACGCCGTGCGCGCCGTGTGGGAGAAGTTCGAGGCCTTCGGCCTGGACGCCCGCGCCTTCTCCGGCGTGAAGATCGCCTGCGTCGGTGAGGCCACCGCCGCGAAGGTGCGCTCGTTCGGCATCATCCCCGAGCTCGTCCCCAAGGGCGAGCAGTCCAGCGAGGGCCTGCTCGCCGAGTTCGCGCCCTACGACGACGTCTTCGACCCGGTCAACCGCGTGCTGCTGCCGCGCGCCGACATCGCCACCGAGACCCTCGCCGAGGGGCTGCGCGAACGCGGCTGGGAGATCGACGACGTCACCGCCTACCGCACCGTCCGTGCCGCTCCGCCGCCGGCCGCGACCCGCGAGATGATCAAGACCGGTGGGTTCGACGCGGTGTGCTTCACCTCGTCGTCGACGGTCCGCAATCTCGTGGGTATCGCCGGCAAGCCGCACGCCCGCACCATCGTCGCGTGCATCGGCCCGAAGACGGCCGAGACCGCGATCGAGTTCGGTCTGCGGGTGGACGTGCAGCCGGAGACCGCGCAGGTCGGTCCGCTGGTCGATGCGCTCGCCGAGCACGCCGCCCGGCTCCGGGCCGAGGGCGCCCTGCCCCCGCCGCGGAAGAAGTCGCGCGCTCGCCGTTGATGGTTCCCGCGTCCCGATGATCGCTCGTGCGCGGTTCCGGTGGTCACTGCCACCGGGGCCGCGCACGACCCGTATGCACGACCCGTATGGAAGGTGCTCACCCCGATGTTCCCCGAGATCCGTCCCCGCCGACTCCGCAGCACCCCCGCGATCCGGCGGCTGGTGGCGGAGACCTCCCTCGAGCCGCGGCATCTCGTGCTGCCGATGTTCGTGGCCGACGGCCTGAGCGAGCCGCGTGAGATCGCGTCGATGCCCGGCGTCTACCAGCACACCGCCGACTCCCTGAAGAAGGCCGCGGCCGAGGCGGTCGCCGCCGGTGTCGGGGGCCTGATGCTCTTCGGTGTGCCGCGCCCCGAGGACAAGGACGCCGAGGGTTCCGCCGCGAGCGACCCCGAGGGTGTGCTCAACCGCGCTCTGCGGTCGCTGCGCAGCGAACTCGGCGACTCCACGGTCCTCATGGCCGACACCTGCCTCGACGAGTTCACCGATCACGGGCACTGCGGCGTGCTCACCGACACCGGGGCCGTCGACAACGACGCGACGCTCGAGCGCTACGCGGCGATGGCCGTCGCGCAGGCCGAGGCCGGCGCCCACCTGCTCGGCCCGAGCGGGATGATGGACGGCCAGATCGGCCACATCCGTGCCGCGCTCGACGAGGCAGGCCACACCGAGGTCGGGCAGCTCGCCTATGCCGCGAAGTACGCCTCGGCCTTCTACGGTCCCTTCCGCGACGCCGTCGGCTCGTCCCTCCAGGGCGATCGCCGCACCTACCAGCAGGATCCGGCGAACCGCCGGGAGTCGCTGCACGAGGTGGACCTCGACCTCGCCGAGGGCGCCGACATGGTGATGGTCAAGCCGGCGATGTCCTATCTCGACGTGCTGCGCGAGGTCGCGGACCGGTCCCCGGTGCCGGTGGCCGCCTACCAGATCTCCGGTGAGTACTCGATGATCACCGCCGCCGCGCAGAAGGGCTGGATCGACCGCGACGCCGCGATCCTCGAGTCCCTCACGAGCATCCGCCGGGCCGGCGCCGACATCGTCCTGACCTACTGGGCCGCCGAGGTCGCGAGCAGGCTGTCATGAGCTTTCCCGCCCCGCCGTCCGGGCCCGGTCCGGCCGCCGATCGACCCGTCCCGGCGGACGTCACGACGGCCTACCAACTGTGGTGTGCGGTACTCGGTCTCGCGATCGTGAGCCTGCTTGCAAGCCTCGTCGACATGTGGAACCGGCGCGGCGAACTGGTGGCGACGATGACCGACATGGTCGAGCAGGAGGCGCTCGAGGGCATCACCACCGAGCAGCTCGAGTCCGCCGTCCCCGTCCTCCTGGTGATCACCGGCGCGATCGGGCTGGTGGTGGTCGGACTGCTGTATCTCGTGGTCCGGCAACTGCTTCGGGCGAAGAACTGGGCGCGGATGCTGCTCACGCTGCTGGGGGTGTTCATGTCGCTGACCACCCTCCCGACGGTCTTCGGGGTGGGCGTCGGCGACGGCGGGGCGAGCTGGGTGCTCGGCATGGTGGGCATCCTCCAGGCCGTCGCGACCGTCGGTGCGATCGTGCTCATGCACCGGGGCGAGGCGAACCGCTTCTTCCTGCACCTCCCGGAAGACAAGCCGGGACAGTGATTTCGGTCGCGGAGTTCTCTCCGAAGGGGGTTTGATTCGCGTCGGGGGAAGAGTACGGTGGGCTCACCGTCGGGGCCCAACGGCCCTTTCCCGTCGAGCGTAAGGACGTCATGCAGGTGGAACCGCGGCCCTATGGTCGTCGTCGCGAACTGGTGTTGATCGCTCTCATCGCCGTCCTCGGACTGTTGACGACGTTGTTGCTGGTGATCCCCGGGGCGCTCTCCGCTTGACCGGTCACCCCGTCGACGGCGCCGCGACGCCTCTCTTCCACGAACCCGGGGCCCGCCGGCGCGCGGTGGTGCTCGGGCCCATCCTGTGCGCGGTCGCGCTGGTGCTCGAACTGGTCACCGGCCCGGTCGTGCACTGGGTGGCGCTGCCGATCCTCGCCGTGGTCCTCGCTGCCTTCACCTACGTGATGGTGGTCGCCGCGCGCCGGCACGTGAGCGTCGAACTGACCGCCACCACCCTGCGGCAGGGCACCGAGGTGCTGCCGATCGCCGAGATCGAGGCGGTGCTGCCCCCACCCGACCCGTCCGGGGAGCCGCAGCGCTGGGAGGTCGCGCGGTCGCTCGGGGAACTCGCGGACGTCCCGCGCCGCCGCACCGCGATCGGATTGCGCCTGCGCGGTGGGGGACTGGTGCGGGCCTGGGCGAAGGACGCGGAGGGTCTGCGTGCCTGCCTCGAGGAACTGGTCGCCGGCTGATCGGAACGGGCTCCCCGCTGTGGTACCCCCGGGGGGTATATTCGGGGGTGGTCCACGAAAGGAATCAGCCATGCAGAGCACCTACCGCGTCGAGGGCATGACCTGCCGGCACTGCGTCGCCGCCGTGAAGGAGGAGGTCGGCGCCGTCCCCGGTGTCACCGCCGTCGACGTCGACCTCGAGAGCGGCCGGCTCGTCGTCGACAGCAACGGCGACCTCGATCGTGCCGCTGTCGCCGCCGCCGTCGACGAAGCCGGTTACACCCTCGCGTCCTGAGGCGGCACCACCGCGCCCTCACGCTCGAGCATCGCCGAACCGAGCAGATAGTCGGGCACACCGAGACCCTCGACGAGCGTGAGGGCGTGCGGCCGCAGCGAGCGGCACCGCTCGTTGATCCCGCGGGTCACCGCCTTCGCTCGCTCCACCGACAACAGCCGGTGCTCCATGAACCAGGCCTTGTCGTCCTCGACCACCGTCAGCGCGAACAGGTCGCACAGCTCCGACAGCAGGTCGCGCGCGGTCTCGTCCTTGCAGTCCTCGATCGCCGCGACGAACGCCTCGAGCACCACCCGGTCGATGTGGGCGCGAGCGGCGTGCAGCACGTGGTCCTGCACGAAGTTGAACGCGTCGAAGGGGTTGTCCTCCCGCTTCATCGCAGCCTGCAGACGCCGCGCCGCGGTGGACAGCAGGTACTGCTCACGGTCCTCGAACATCGTCACCTGCGTGCCGCGGTTGAAGAGGCTGCCGTCCTCCTCGTTGTCCTGCCGGGTGTCGACGATCGTCTGGATGATCTGCTGCGCCGCGGTGCGCTTCTTGACGATGTCCGAGATCGTCGTCGCGGCGAAACGCATCCACTCCACCGGGCTCATGCCCTGCACCTCGTCGGCGTAGGCGGTGAGCAGCTCCTTTGCGACCAGCTGCGTGAGCACGTGGTTGTCGCCCTCGAAGGTGGTGAACACGTCCACGTCCGCGCGCAGCGCCGTGAGCCGGTTCTCCGCCATGTAACCGGCGCCGCCGCAGGCCTCTCGGCATTCCTGGATCGCGCGCGACGCGTGCCAGGTGTTGGCCACCTTCAGGCCCGCCGCGCGGCCCTCGAGCTCGCGCTGCTCCTGCGGGTCGAGCTCGGTCAGCGGCGTCGTCTGCAGCCGGTGCATGGTGGTGATCAGCTCGTTCTGGGCGAAACCCAGCGCGTAGGACTGCGCGATCAGCGGCAGCAGGCGCCGCTGATGGACGAGATAGTCCATGATCGGCACCTCGGCGTCGCGGCCCGGCGCGTCGAACTGGCGGCGCTTCTCGGCGTAGCGTGTCGCGATGGACAGCGCCACGCGCGCCGCGGCGCCCGCCGACCCACCGACCGTGATGCGGCCCCGGACCAGGGTGCCGAGCATCGTGAAGAACCGGCGGCTCGGATTGTCGATGTCGGAGACGTAGGTGCCGTCCGGCTCGACGTCCGCGTACTTGTTGAGCAGGTTCTCCCGGGGGATCCGCACCCGGTCGAAGACGATGCGCCCGTTGTCCACGCCCGGCAGGCCGCCCTTGTAGCCGCAGTCGGAGGTCGTCACGCCGGGCAGGTCGTTGCCGTCCTCGTCGCGGATCGGCACCACGAAGCAGTGCACGCCGTGGGTCTCGCCCTGCGTCACCAGCTGCGCGAACACCGCGGCGTAGCGGGCGTGCTGCGCCGCCCCGCCGATGTAGTCCTTGCGGGCCGAGGGCGTGGGGGAGTGGATCACGAACTCCTGGGTGCCCGGATCGTAGGTCGCCGTCGTCTCGAGCGCCTGCACGTCGCTGCCGTGCCCGGTCTCGGTCATGGCGAAGCAGCCGAGCAGGTCGAGGTCGATGAGCGGCTTGACGTACTTCTCGTGGTGCCGCTCGGTGCCGAGGTTCTCGATCGCCCCGCCGAACAGCCCCCACTGCACGCCGGCCTTGACCATCAGCGACAGATCGGACATCGCGAGCATCTCGATCGACGCCACGGCCGCACCGGCGTCCCCGGTCCCACCCGACTCGACGGAGAACCCCGAGGCCGCGTAGCCGTGCGAGGCGAGGATGCGCATCTGCTCGAGCGTGATCTCCCGGGCCTTGTCGAGCTCCGGGGTGTGATGCGGCGCGAACTTCTCGTGCGCCAGGTCGGCGCGGGCCCGTTCGCGGGCCTCGTGCCACGCCCCGTCGAGTGCCCTGCGGAGGTGTTCAGCTGTGGTCGGCATGTCTTCGACGATAAGTGCGTGAGGTCACCATCGGTGTCCCTTTCGCCTGGTCCGGGAGAAGAAACACATGAGGTTTGACCGCCCGCATTTTTGGCAAATCTCGCGAAACTGGGACACTGGAAGCCGTGACTGCGACCCCCGATGCATCCTCCACCCGCGACACCCGTTCCACCGCACTCTTCCACCGGGCATCGAAGGTGACGCCGGGGGGCGTCAACTCCCCGGTCCGTGCGTTCGGATCCGTCGGCGGCACCCCGCCGTTCTTCGCGTCCGGATCGGGCAGCACACTCACCGACGTCGACGGCAACACCTACGTCGACCTGGTGTGTTCGTGGGGACCGATGATCCTCGGGCACGCGCATCCGGCCGTCGTCGAGGCCGTCCGCAGCGCCGCGACCTCCGGCCTGTCGTTCGGCGCCCCCACCGAGGGTGAGGTCGAACTCGCCGAGGAGATCGTCGCGCGCATCGAGCCCGTCGAGCAGGTCCGGCTCGTCAATTCCGGCACCGAGGCGACGATGAGCGCGGTGCGTCTGGCGCGCGGATTCACCGGACGATCCAAGATCGTGAAGTTCGCGGGCTGTTATCACGGTCACGTCGACGCGCTGCTCGCCGACGCCGGCTCGGGCGTGGCCACCTTCGGGCTGCCCACCTCCCCGGGCGTGACCGGCGCGCAGGCCGGCGACACCCTCGTCCTTCCCTACAACGACCTCGACGCCGTGCGGGCCGCCTTCGAGGCGAACCCCGGCGAGATCGCCGCCGTCATCACCGAGGCCGCCGCCGGCAACATGGGCACCGTTCCGCCGCTGCCCGGCTTCAACGAGGGCCTGCGCGCGCTGACCCGTGAGCACGGCGCCCTGCTGATCATGGACGAGGTCATGACCGGCTTCCGCGCGAGCGCCACCGGCTGGTACGGCATCGACGGCGTCGCCGGCGACCTCATGACCTTCGGCAAGGTCATGAGCGGTGGTCTGCCCGCCGCCGCCTTCGGCGGGCGCGCCGACGTCATGGCGCACCTCGCCCCGACCGGACCCGTCTACCAGGCCGGCACCCTCTCGGGTAACCCCGTCGCCGTCGCCGCCGGGCTCGCGAGCCTGCGCGCCGCCGACGCCGAGGTGTACGCCGCGCTCGACCGCAACGCGCAGACGCTCGGCCGCCTGATCGACGAAGCCCTGACCGCAGAGGGCGTCCCGCACCGCGTCCAGTACGCCGGCACCATGTTCAGCGTGTTCTTCACCGACGAGCCGGTGACCGACTACACGCAGGCCAAGGCCGCGCAGACCTGGCGTTTCCCCGACTTCTTCCACGCCCTGCTCGAGCACGGCGTGTACGCCCCACCCAGCGCCTTCGAGACCTGGTTCGTCTCCTCCGCGCTCGACGACGACGCGTTCTCCCGCATCGCCGACGCCCTGCCGCACGCCGCCCGCGCGGCCGCCGCGGCGACCGCGCCCTGACCTGCCGCACCTCCGCCCGTAGCCGTCCCGCCTCATCGACACCTCCGAGGAACATCCACGTGACCGAAGCCGCCCCGTCCGAGACCCGCACGATCGTGCACGTGCTCCGCCACGGAGAGGTGCACAACCCCTCCGGCATCCTCTACGGCCGGCTGCCGGGCTTCCGGTTGTCGGTGACCGGTGAGGCCCAGGCCCGGGCGGTCGCGGCCTCCCTCGCCGATCACGACATCGCCCACGTGGTGGCCTCCCCCCTCGAGCGGGCCCAGCAGACCGCCGCGCCGATCGCCGAGAAGCACGGTCTCGAGATCCACACCGACGAGAACCTCATCGAGGCCGCCAACGACTTCGAGGGCCTCAAGGTCGCGGTCGGCGACGGCGCCCTGAGCCGGCCCCGGCACTGGTGGAAGCTGCGCGACCCGTTCACCCCGTCCTGGGGCGAGCCCTACCTGCAGATCGCGCACCGCATGCTCGCCGCCGTCAACGCCGCCCGCGTGGCCGCCGCCGGCCGCGAGGCGGTGTGCGTGAGCCACCAGCTGCCCGTGTGGACGCTGCGCCGCTTCCTCGAGGGCGAGCGTCTGTGGCACGACCCGCGCCGCCGCCAGTGCAGCCTCGCGTCGCTGACCTCCCTCGTCTACGAGGGCGACACCCTCGTCGACCTGGTCTACTCCGAACCGGCCGGCGCCTCCGACCCGAACGTGCACGGCGCATGATCCGAGTGTTCCCCCGATCGGTCGCGACGTCGCTGCGCGCGGTGGTCGCCGCGCTGTGCGGCGTCGTGGTCCTCACCTCCTGCGCCACCGGTGACGACGCCGTCGCGACCGGCGGCACCTTCGACTTCGTCTCCCCGGGCGGCCAGACCCGCATCTTCTACGATCCGCCCGCCGACCGCGGCACCCTCGGCGAACTGTCCGGCGAGGACCTCATGAACGAGGGCGAGACCATCTCCCTCGACGACTTCGAGGGCCAGGTGGTCGTGCTCAACGTGTGGGGCCAGTGGTGCGCCCCCTGCCGCAGCGAGGCCGACGACCTCGAGCAGGTCCACGAGGACACGAAGGACCTCGGGGTGCAGTTCCTCGGCATCAACGTGCGCGACAACCAGCGCGACAAGGCGCAGGACTTCGTCGTCGACCAGCAGATCGGCTACCCGTCGATCTACGACCCGGCGATGCGGTCGCTGCTCGCCCTCGGCCGCAACTACCCGACCTCGGTGGTGCCCACCACAGTCGTGCTCGACCGGCAGCACCGCGTAGCCGCGGTGTTCCTGACCGAACTGCTCGCCGAGGACCTCCGGCCCGTCGTGGAGCGGGTCGCGGCCGAAGAGGATGCGGAGCAGTAACCGTGATCCTTGCGTCGGGTGTGGGGGAGACCTTCCAGAACGCGGCCGTCTCGGGCCCGTTGCTGCTCGCGATGGGCGTGTGCCTGCTCGCCGGTCTCGTCTCGTTCGCCTCACCGTGCGTGGTGCCGCTCGTCCCCGGCTATCTGTCCTACCTCGCCGGAGTCGTGGGAGCGGAGGCACCCGCCGTCACCGCGGAACAGGCCGGGGCGCGCACCACCACGATGCGCACCGACGGGCGGCTGCGGGTCGCCGGCGCCGCGGCGCTGTTCGTCCTCGGCTTCACCGTGGTGTTCGTGCTGGCCACGGCCTCGGTGTTCGGTGCGATCTCGGCGCTGGCCGTCAACCGCGACCTGCTCATGCGCATCGGCGGGGTCGTCACCATCGTCATGAGCCTGGTCTTCCTCGGCCTCATCCCGGCGCTGCAGCGCGACACCCGACCCGAACCGCGGCGAATCTCCAATCTCGCGGGCGCACCCCTGCTCGGCGCGGTCTTCGCGCTCGGCTGGACTCCCTGCCTCGGCCCCACCCTCGCCGGAGTGATCTCGCTGGCGGCGGGCACCGAGGGCACCACCGCGGCGCGCGGCGTGACGCTGATCGTCGCCTACTGCCTCGGTCTGGGCCTGCCGTTCGTCGTGCTCGCGCTCGGTTCGGCGCGGGCCCTGCGCGGGGTGGGCTGGCTGCGCACCCACGCGCGCACCGTGCAAATCCTCGGCGGCCTGATGCTCATGGCCGTCGGTATCGCTCTCGTCACCGGCGCGTGGGACCTGTTCGTGTCCTGGGTGCGGGACTCGTTCATCTCGGAAGTAGTGCTGCCAGTATGACCGCGACAGACACCCCTACCCCTGCGCCGCAACCGGCGCCCCCGCCGCGGCAGGGCGTCGCCGGGCGGGCCGTGGCCGTCGTCCGGAACACCTGGCGGGGACTGACCTCCATGCGCACCGCGCTGGTGCTGCTGTTCCTCCTCGCGCTCGCCGCGATCCCGGGGGCGTTGCTGCCGCAGCGCGACCTCAACACGCAGAAGGTCGACGAGTACATCGCGGCCCGCCCCACCCTCGGCCCGATCATGGACCGCTTCGAACTGTTCGACGTGTTCGGCAGCTTCTGGTTCACCGCGATCTACGTGCTGCTGTTCGTCTCGCTCGTCGGCTGCATCCTGCCGCGCTGCGTCGAACACCTGCGGGCCCTGCGCACACCCCCGGTGGCCGCGCCCCGCAACCTGCAGCGCCTGCCGCACCACGCGAGGACCACGGTCGACGGCGCCCCGCAAGCGGTGCTCGACCGGATCCAGGGGCAGCTGCGCGGATGGAAGGTCGTGCGCCGCGACGGTGGCGAGCGCGGTCGCGAGGGCGAGCTGACCCTCTCCGGCGAGAAGGGCTATCTGCGCGAGGCCGGCAACCTGCTCTTCCACATCTCGCTGGTCGGTCTGCTCCTCGCCGTCGCCGCCGGCAAGCTGCTCGGCTACGAGGGCCAGCGCATCCTCGTCGCCGACGGTGAGGAGTTCTGCACGACCTCCCCGGCCTCCTTCGACTCGTTCCGCGCCGGTTCGACGATCGACGGCACCGGCCTGACCCCGATGTGCATCCGGGTGAACAGCTTCGTCGCCGACTACCTCGACAACGGCCAGGCCGAGATGTTCACCTCCGACATCGAGTACCAGTACGACGACGACCTGGTTACCGACACCTGGCGCGAGACGCAGCTGAAGGTCAACCATCCGCTGCGCGTCGGCAGCGACCGTGTCTACCTGCAGGGCCACGGCTACGCCCCGACGTTCACCGTGACCTGGCCCAACGGCGAGACCCGCACCGAGACCGTGCAGTGGGCGCCCGAGGACGCGACGACTTTCCTCAGCAGCGGCGCGATGCGTTTCGACCCGCCGGGCGGCATGTTCCCCGACGCCGACGAGCGCCGGAAGAACCAGATCGCGATCGAGGGCCTGTTCGCGCCGACCGCGGCGTTCCAGGGCACGCTGCTGACCTCGATCTTCCCGTCGATGATGGACCCTGCCGTCGCCATCGACGTCTACAAGGGCGATTCCGGTCTCGACACCGGCAGCCCGCAGTCGCTGTTCTCGCTCAACAAGGAACTGATCAACCAGGGCCGTCTCGTGAAGCAGGAGCGCGTCAACCTGCGGCCGGGGGAGAGCGTGACACTCGCCGACGGCACCGAGGTGCGGTTCGACAAGGCGACCGACTTCGTCAACCTGCAGGTCTCGCACGATCCCGCCCAGCAGTGGGTGCTGGTCGCCGCGATCCTCATGATGACGGGTCTGCTCGTGTCGCTGCTGGTCAAGCGCCGCAGAGTCTGGGCGCGGGTGTACCCGGACGGTACAGTGGTCGACGGTGAACGACGGACTGTAGTAGAGCTCGGTGGTCTCGCGCGGACGGACCAGGCCGGGTGGGGAGACGAGTTCGACCGGCTGGTCGACCGGCTCCTCGGTGACGATGCCCCCACGGCTTCGGCGGGAGCCCCTGCGAATCAGGCCCCGGCGGCACAGGAGAAGAAGAAGGCATGACAGAGAACGACACCCTCGCGCAGTACAGCGACCTGGCCTTCGAGTCGGCGTTCGCCGTGCTCGTGCTGGCCTTGATCCTGTTGGTCGCCGAATACGCGACCCACCGCGCCGACGTGGTCGCCGAGCGTGAGCTCGTCGCCGCGGGCGGCGGTTCGACCACCCCGCAGGGGCCGGGCCGAATCGAGGAGGCGCCCAGGCGCACCCTCTCCGAACGCCTCGGCAACATGGGCCGCGCACTGGTCTACGTCGTCGCCGGCCTGCAGATCGCCTCGATCGTGCTGCGCGGGTTCGCCACCGAGCGGTTCCCGCTCGGCAACATGTACGAGTTCGTGTCGATGGCGTGCACCGCCGCGGTGGTCTTCGGGCTGGTGGTGCTGCGTAAGAAGGCCTACCGGACCATGTGGGTGTACCTGCTGGTCCCGGTGCTGATCCTGATGTTCCTCGCGGCGACGGTGCTCTACGCCGACGCCGCCCCGGTGGTGCCCGCCCTGCGCTCGTTCTGGCTGCCCATCCACGTGACGATCATCAGTGTCGGCAGCGGCATCTTCCTCGTCTCCGGTGTCGCGAGCCTGCTGTTCCTGCTGCGCCTGCGCTACCCGAAGGGTGAGGAGCGCGGCGGGGTGTTCGGGGTGATCGCGCAGCGGCTGCCCGACGCGCAGACCCTCGACCGGCTGGCCTACCGCACCACGATCATCGGCTTCCCGCTGTTCGGTGCGGGCATCATCCTCGGTGCGATCTGGGCCGAGGCGGCCTGGGGACGTTTCTGGGGCTGGGATCCCAAGGAGACGGTCTCGTTCATCACCTGGGTGGTCTACGCCGCCTACCTGCACGCCCGTGCGACGTCGGGGTGGCGGAACACGCGCGCGGCGTGGATCAACGTCGCCGGCTTCGTCGCGATGCTGTTCAACCTGTTCATCATCAACATGGTGGTCTCGGGCCTGCACTCCTACGCCGGCCTGAACTGACGCACATGCGGAACCGGCCGCGCCCGGGGCGCGGCCGGAAGGGCCGGGTGATCAGTCGCCGCTGGGGGAGTCCGGACCCGAGGTGCCCTCGGTCCGGCGCCGGTGCACCTCCCGTTCGACCTTCCAGAGGAACTCGGGATCGTCGTCGGGGCCGACCACGCGGGTCGGAGGGCGAGAGGCAGGCCCGTATGCCTTCCACAGCAGGACGGCAAGGGTCACCGCACCGATGAGTGCCAACAGATAGAGCACGTTGCACCTCCTGGCCGTGGCGGCGCCGACATGGGGTGATCCCCGTCGTGCGCTCGGGGTCGGCAGGTCGTACCGCCCCCTCTTCCACAGTCTATGCGCGTGGACGGCCGATCGGCAGGCAGGTCACCTGCGTCGAAAGGTGCAGGTACTCCCGGGGCGAAGGGCCCGCGTCGAGGGCACCGGCTCGAGCGCGCAGAAGGCCCTCGGCGCCGACGCGCCCGAAGGCCCTCGGCGCCGACGCGCCCCGTACTCCCCGGAAGGGGCACGGTCGGTGCTGCAGGAGACGGGCGAACCCGTCGGTATCGCAGGTGGGGACGGGTGTGCCCGTCCCGGAATCAGCGGGTCGCTTCGGTGGTCAGCGACCGGAGCAGCGCGAGGACCTCGGACTCGCGGAAGCGACGGTGTCCGCCCGGGGTCCGCAGCGAGCCCAGCCGGCCGGCGTGCGCCCAACGGGTGACGGTCTTGGGATCCACGTGGAACAGTGCCGCCACCTGGCCGGGGGTCAGCAGGGATTCCTTCGCGCCGTTGAAAGTGGGTGCGCTCATTGCGAATGTCCTCCCGGTTGTCGTGATCGAGTTGTTCGATCGGGATGTCCAAGCACATGGTTGCACCGGAACCCCTGGTTGCTCGAACGGTCTACGGTTGGTAAAGCGGAAGTAATGGACAAATCGGACGAGTGTCCTACTCGGTGGAAGCTGCGTCCGAACTCGCCTTTCGTCGTGCCGGTTAACCTGGACTGGTGAACGACGAACACCGGAACGATCCCGCGGATACCCCCTCCGAGCGCCCCCCACACAACGGCGGTGACGGTCCCGCGGCCGGCCGCTCGTCGACGACCGGCACCCTGGTCCGGGACGTCGCTCTGTACTCGGTGGCGCGACTCGCCCTGGTGGTCGTGCTCGCCCTCCTCATTCTGTACGTCCCCCGCGCTTTCGGGGTGGAAATCCCGCTCCTGATCGCGGCCCTGTTCGCGGTGCTCATCGCGCTGCCGCTGTCGCTGGTGCTCTTCGCGTCGCTGCGCCGCCGCGTCAACGAGAGCATCGCCGCGGTCGACGAGCGTCGACGCGCCGCCCGCGAGGACCTCGAGAACCGTCTGCGCGGCGAGGGCGGCCGGTGACCGACGCGGGGGACGGGACGGGCGCGGTCTTCGACCGCAGCGCGCCGCGCGACTGGGTCGACAACGCCGTCCGGCTGATCGAGGCCGACGCACAGCGCAGCGCCGACACGCACCTGCTCCGGTTCCCGCTGCCTGCGGACTGGAATGTCGACCTGTACCTGAAGGACGAGTCCACGCACATCACGGGCAGTCTCAAGCACCGTCTCGCCCGATCGCTGTTCCTGTACGGACTGTGCAACGGCCGGATCCGTGAGGGCACCCCGATCATCGAGGCATCGTCCGGCTCCACCGCGGTCAGCGAGGCCTACTTCGCGCGTCTGCTCGGCCTCGACTTCGTCGCCGTGGTGCCGCGGAAGACCTCCCCGGCGAAGGTCGCGCTCATCGAGGCGCAGGGCGGTCGCTGCCACTACATCGACCGGGCGCCGGAGATCTACAGCGAGGCGCAGCGGCTCGCCGACGAACTCGGCGGCTGCTACATGGACCAGTTCACCAACGCCGAGCGCGCGACCGACTGGCGCGGCAACAACAACATCGCCGAGAGCATCTACTCGCAGATGCAGCTCGAACAGCACTCCGTGCCG
Source organism: Rhodococcus sp. Z13 (assembly GCF_025837095.1). NCBI lineage: Bacteria > Bacillati > Actinomycetota > Actinomycetes > Mycobacteriales > Nocardiaceae > Rhodococcus > Rhodococcus sacchari. Next base: position 3,483,915 of record NZ_CP107551.1, on the reverse strand, counting down.
GAGTGGATCGTCGTCGGCGCCGGCACCGGTGGAACCGGCGCGACCATCGGCCGCTACATCCGCTACCGCCGCCACAGCACCCGGCTCGCGGTCGTCGACCCCGAGAACTCGGCCTTCTTCGGCGGCTACGAGACCGGTTCCGCCGCGTACACGACCGGCATGCCCTCGCGGATCGAGGGGATCGGCCGGCCCCGCGTCGAGCCGTCCTTCGTGCCCGAGGTGGTCGACCGGATGATCCGGGTCCCGGACGCCGCGTCGATCGCCGCGATGCGGCACGCCAGCGCGGTCCTCGGCCGTCGCATCGGTGGTTCCACCGGCACCAACCTGTGGGGCGCCTTCGGACTGATCGCCGAAATGCTCGCGGCGGGACGTTCCGGCAGCGTCGTCACGCTGCTGTGCGACGGCGGCGAACGCTACGCCGACACCTACTTCTCGGACGACTGGGTCGCCGCGGAGGGACTCGACCTCACCGCTCCCACGGCGACACTCGAAACGTTCGCCGCGACCGGCCGCTGGGAGCCGTCCGCCTAGATCACCCTCGGTCCGCGGCGCGGCGCTGCCCGGTCTGGGCGGGGACGAGGGGCAGCGCGACCGCGCCGACGAGCAGCACCGTGCCGAGCGCGATCACCGCGTACGGCCACCACTGCCGGTCGCCGGTCGTGACCACTGCATCGGCCTGCACGTCCGAGGTATCGGCGGCCGAGGTGCCCGCGGTGCGCGGCAGCGCCTCCGTCGCCGACCGGACGTTGTCCGCGATGCCGCCGACCACATCGGCGACCGGACCCACCCCGTCGACGAGCTGTCCCGTGCCGTCCGTCAGGGCGCGACCGCCGTCGTCGAGGAGCACCAGACCGTCGCGGAGCTGCCGCGATCCGTCGGCGGCCTGCGACATGCCCGCGACGAACTGCGCGTTCGGGTCGGTCAGCTCGAAGGCGAGCTGCCGGGCCCCGTCGCGCAGCTGCCCGAGCTGGTCGAGGGTGTCCGGGCCGAGTCCTTCGGTGTCGAGCGTGTGGACCAGGCCCCGCAGCGTCGCCGCCGCGTTCTGCGAGACCGGATCGGGGGAGGCGCCGAGCGAATCGGCGACGGAGGTGAGCTGGGCGGTCACCTCGCCCTGCATCGCGCCGAAACCGGTCAGCCGGCCGACGACCTCGTCGACCCCGCTGCTGACCTGGCGGGCACCGTCGCCGAGCTGACCCACCCCGCCGTCGAGCTGTTCGAGCCCGGAGGCGAGCTGCTCCCCGCCGTCCCGCGCCTGTCGCAGTCCGTCCGACAGCTGACGGGCACCGTCGTCGAGCTGGGCGCTGCCCTCGGTGAGCTGTCCGACGCCGCTGCCCAGCACCGACAGCGGCAGACCGGCCCGCTGCAGGTTGCTTCGCGCCTCGGCGACACCCTCGGCCGACGGTGCGGCCGGGGTCGACTCGGAGCCGGTGGCGACCGTCACCTCCGGGTCGTCGAACCAGGCGGAGAGTGTGCCGCCGGCGACGAGGAGGAGGCCGATCAGGGCGAGGAGCAGAGGGGTGGGACGTGAACGCACGCCGATCGACGCTACCCCTCGCCGCTGAGAGGTCGCTGAGCGCCGGTGGCACCGCAGCCGACCGCGCAGGTCTGTCCTGTGACGGGCGCATCCTGTGTCACAGTGGCACCCATGCTGTCGCTGATTCTGCGTCTGATCATCAACGCCGTGGGCCTGTGGCTCGCGGTCGAACTCGTCGGAGGTATCGAGTACGTCGATCCTCAGGGGGCCGAGGACACCACCGGGAAGATCGTCACCCTGGTCGTGCTCGCGATCATCTTCACGATCGTCAACGCCTTCATCAAGCCACTCGTGAAGCTGCTGTCGCTGCCCCTGCTGATCCTCACGCTCGGCCTGTTCACGCTGGTGATCAATGCTCTGATGCTCATGCTCACCGCGTGGCTGAGCGGGTTCACCGACTACGGCCTCGAGATCGACGGTTTCTGGGCGGCCTTCTGGGGCGGTGTGATCATCGCGATCGTGAACTTCGTCCTGGGCATCGTCGTCCCCGACCGGGACTGACCGCCCCGGCCGCTCCCGCCTGCGCTCAGCCGAAGGCCAGCGCGGGAGCGGTCGCCAGCGCCCACACCAGCATCGCCATCCCCGTGTCGCCCAGCGCCGGGATGAGCGCGAGACCGAGCGCACCCTCACGCACCGGCTTGTGCGCGCGGAACGCGAACGGTGCCGCGAGGAACCCGGCGAGCGCCCACGGCGTCGCCGCGACCAGCACCACCGACATCACGAACGGCACGACGAGCAGCACCAGGTGCAGCGTGCGGGTCCGCGGATCGCCGAGCTTGACCGCCAGGGTCCGCTTGCCGGTCTCCGCGTCCGTCGCGATGTCGCGCAGATTGTTGGTCACCAGCACCGCCGTCGAGATCGAGCCCACCGCGACGGCGCAGGTCAGACCCACCCAGTCGACGCGCTCGGCCTGCACGAACTGCGTGCCCAGCACCGCGACCAGCCCGAAGAACACGAAGACGCCGACCTCACCGAAACCGCTGTAGCCGTAGGGGTTCTTACCGCCCGTGTAGTACCAGGCTCCGGCGATGCAGATCACGCCGACGAGCACCAGCCACCAGGCGGTGGTGACGGCGAGGGCGAGACCGGCCACCGCCGCGATACCGAAGCACACGAACGCCGCGCGCTTGACCTCCGCGGGGCTCGCGGCACCGGAACCGACCAGCCGCATCGGGCCGACCCGCTCGTCGTCGGTGCCGCGGATGCCGTCGGAGTAGTCGTTCGCGAAGTTCACGCCGATGATCAGGCCCATGGCCACGACGAAGGCCAGCAGTGCCTTCCACCACACCGCCTCACCGAGCGCCGCGGCGGCGCCGGTGCCCGCCAGCACGGGGGCTATCGCGTTCGGGAGGGTGCGCGGACGAGCGCCTTCGATCCATTGACCAGCCGTTGCCATGGATCGATCTTCGCACCCGGCGGCGACCGCCGAGCGCGGCGACCCGTCAGGAGAAGCGCGAGACGAGGGCGCGCCGATCGACCTTGCCCGGCCCGCGCAGCGGCAGCGCGTCGACGAGATGGACCTCGCGCGGCGCCGCCGTCGCATCCAGGGAGGCCTCGACGTGCTCGCGCAGTTCGGCGAGCGTCGGGTCGGTGCCGGGGGCCGGGACGACGACCGCGACGACGCGGCTGCCGAGCCGTTCGTCGGGCAGGCCCACCACCGCGACCTCCCGCACAGCCGGGTGGCCGATCAGGACGGCCTCGACCACCTGCGGCACCACGGTCAGCCCGCCGGTGGAGATCGCCTCGTCGAGCCGGCCGACGATGCGCAGCACCCCGTCCTCGAGCAGACCGGCGTCGTCGGTGCGGAACCAGCCGGCCTCGGCGAAGGCGGGATGATCGGGCAGGCCCCGATAGCCGGAGGCGAGGGTCGCGCCGCCGACCCACACCCGCGAGTCGTCGCCGACGCGGACCCGGACACCGTCGAGGGGCACCCCGTCGTAGACGCAGCCGCCGCAGGTCTCGCTCATCCCGTAGGTGCGGACGATCGTGATCCCGGCCGCACGGGCCCGCTCGAGGACCGGCAGGGGGGTGGCGGCACCGCCGAGCAGGATCGCGTCGAGACGGGCCAGGGCGTCGACCGCCGCGGGATGGTCGAGCACCTTGATCAGCTGAGTGGGGACCATCGAGCTGTATCGCCGGGGGCCGGGCATGGCGTCCACCGCGGCGGGCAGCCCGGCGGGATCGAAACCGTGCGAGACGTCGACGACGACGGGTTCGGTGCCTGCGAGCAGGCTGCGCAGGAGCACCTGCATGCCCGCGATGTGGTGGGGCGGCAGCGCCAGCAGCCACGAGCCGGGACCCCCGATCCGCGTGTAGGTGGCCTCGCCGCTCGCGCGCAGGGCGGCGGCGGTCAGTTGCGCGCCCTTCGGGATGCCGGTCGTGCCGGAGGTCGCGACCACCAGACCGACGCCGGGTTCGATCGGTTCGCCGGGGCTCAGGGCGTCGGTGAGCCGCCGGATCTCCCGGGGGTCACCCGCGGGCACGGGGAGCAGCGCGGGGCCGTCACCGTCGAGCATGCGGCTCAGGGCGGGCAGCACCGACAGGGCGTCGCGTCCGGACGGTACGGGCAGCGTCTCGAGCAGGGCGGTCACAGTTCGTATTCCGTGGTGTCCCAGCCGCTGCTCTCGAGATGGCGCCGGACACGGTCCACGTCCTCGGGGGAGGGCATGTTGTTGGTGATCTTGCTGACGAGCACGGCGATGTCGATCTGGGTGATCGGGAGGTCACCGTTCTCGATCAGGGCGTTCGCGACCTGGGCGACCTCCTCGTCGGACAGCCGCCGGGCCAGCAGGGCGAACAGCGGCACGTAGTCCTGCTCCGGGACGCCCTCGGGATAGCCGGCGCGGAGCCATTCGACGATGGAAGCGAGAAACGGCGGGAGAGCCACCCGTCACCCCGATCAGAAGATTTCGATGCCGAACGTTCCGGCGAGGAAGTCGGAGGCCAGCAGCAGGATGCCTGCCAGCACGGCCAGGGCCACGATCGCGAAGCACACGACGGCCCCGGCGACGGCCAGGGGAGCGGGCGAACCGTCGCTGCCGCGTCCCGTGTCGAGCGCGCGGATCCCCAGGGCGAACAGGGAGGGCAGACCCGCGCCGAGCAGGAGACCGACGAGGACGACCTGCCAGAGGGAGTCGAGGGTGTGGGTCAGCAGGTTCACGGGCGGGCCTCCGGTGCGAGGGCGTCGGACGAACTGCCGGCGGGAGCGAGGGAGCCGTCCTCCCAGTCGGCGGTGACGTTGGAGGCGTCGACGGGCTGCTGCCGCGAACGGAAGTACATGAACAGCGCCAGAGCGCACAGGATGCCGAAGACCACCAGCACACCCGGCATACCACCGATCACGTGCGCGAGGGTCCAGCACATCGCACCGACGAAGGCAGCGCAGGGCAGGGTGATGACCCACGCGACGACCATGCGGCGGGCGACCGACCAACGCACCTCGGCGCCCTTGGTGCCCAGCCCGGTGCCGAGGATCGAACCGGTGGCGACGTGCGTCGTCGACAGCGGCAGACCGAAATGGCTCGAGGTGAGGATGATCGCGGCGGACGACGACTCGGCGGCCAGACCCTGCGGCGGGGCGATCTCGACCAGGCCCTTGCCCAGGGTGCGGATGATGCGCCAGCCGCCGAGATAGGTGCCGAGGGCGATCGCCACGGCACACGCGACCTTCACCCAGAACGGCATCTCGGTGTCGGCGGTGATGCTGCCGTGCGCGACCAGCGCCAGGAAGATCACGCCCATCGTCTTCTGCGCGTCGTTCGTGCCGTGCGCGAGGGACATCAGGGAGGCGGTGCCGATCTGCCCCATCCGGAAACCGCGGTCGCGTGTCTCGGTGGAGACGGGCCGGGTGAGCCGGTGCATCGACCAGATACCGACCGTGGAGACCAGGGCCGCGACCACCGGGGCGAGGAAGGCGGGCAGGAGGACCTTGCCCAGGACCCCGTCCCACACCACGCCGCTCGTACCGATGGAGGCCAGGGCCGCACCGATCAGACCGCCGAACAGCGCGTGGGACGAGCTCGACGGCAGGCCGAACAGCCAGGTCGAGATGTTCCACAGGATCGCGCCCACCAGACCGGCGAAGACGATCAGCAACAGATCGGAGCCGCCGACGGTGTCGAGGTTGACGACACCCTTCGCGACCGTCGCGGCGACCTCCACGGAGAGGAAGGCGCCGACGAGATTGAGGATCGCGGACAGTGCGACCGCAACCTTGGGCTTGAGGGCACCGGTGGCGATGGACGTCGCCATGGCGTTGCCGGTGTCGTGGAAGCCGTTGGTGAAATCGAAAGCGAGGGCAGTGACGACCACCACCAGGAGCACGACGAACTCTGCGGTCACGTCTGTCGATTGTGGGGTAGCAGGTGTGTGAATGTACAGCGACGGTGGTGTGAACTTCGTGTGGATCGCGCCCGGCGACGTGGGAGTTCGGTACCCCGACCATGAGCGGAGCGAAGAGCAGACCGCGCGGCTTGTGGGCAAGATCACCGCTGCCCGGCGGTCGCCCCGGGACCGGCCGGGGCGACCGCCGCCGGTTCAGCGGACGTCGCGGCGGATCGGATGGTCCGGAGGGATCTGCACCAGCACGATCGGGACCCCGTCGGGATCGGCGATCCACAGCTCGTGCAGCCCCCACGGCTCCTGCTTCGCACCCCGGACGATGCGCACACCCTTCAGGGCGAGCTCGGCCTCCACCTCGTAGACGTCGCGCACCTGCAACCACAGCGCGCCGTGGAAGACCTGCGGGGCGTCGTCGTCGGACCGGCCGTGCGCGGCGACCTCGATCAGGGACTGCCCGGCGAAGAACACCGTGCCGCCCGGATACTCCCGGGAGATCGCCAGGCCGAGGGTGGTGCCGTAGAACTCGAGGGCCGCCTCGTAGTCGCGCGGCCGCAGGATCGTGCGGCTGCCCAGAACCTCCACGTCACTGCTCCTCGGCCGGACGGGCCTCGTGGTGGCGACGGCCGTGCGTCCGGCGCGCCTCCTTCATCTCGGCCTCGAAGAGATGACGCCTGCCTGCCACCAGCTCGTCGCGCACGTGCTTCTCGAAACTCCGGAAATCGGACCAGTAGCCGTCGTCGAACTCCTCGACGAGCTGGAAGGTCCAGCGGCCCTCGGCGATGTTGCGACCGATGATCTCGGCGGCGAGCCGGTCGGCGATCCCCTCGTGTCCGGCCTCGCGCAGCAGCTCCTCGGCCTCCCCGGTGAGCAGGTCGGCGCGGCCCATGAGCTGGTGGAAGGCGTACAGGTGCCCGCGGGCCTGCTCGACCGTCTCGAGCGCCTCGGAGAGCTTTCCGGTGGCCTTCACGGTGGCGTCGGTGACGCCCGGCGGGCGGATGTGGGCGGGATGCGGCGTGTCGCGGTCGGTCATGGCACACAGTGTGCCGGACAGCACACGCCGGACGCGTAACTCTCAGCAGCGAGTTTGACGAAGCATCGAAGTGGACATAGAAGGTGTCATAGCCGACGGCGCGGTGCCCACGACAGCCCCGCGTCGGCCCTCGTGTACTTCCGGACATCACACCGGATGTGCCGGAGACACACCGACCGACATCGAGTGAGGAGAACTGCCATGGCGACCGACTACGACGCTCCCCGCACCACCGACATCCTGGGTGGCGGCGGAACTGCGCTCGACGATCTCGATCTGAAGCCGGCCGCGACCGCCGACACCGACGAGGTGGACGTTCTCGAGACGCTCGATCTGCCCGGCGCGGACCTGTCCGACCTGTCCGCCGAGGAACTCAGCGTCCAGGTCGTGCCGAAGCAGGAGAACGAGTTCACCTGCATGCGGTGTTTCCTCGTCCAGCACCACAGCCGCAAGGCCTCGGCCGAAGGCGAGCAGCCCTACTGTCGCGACTGTGCATGAGGGTCGCCGGCGTCGCCGCGACGGTGCCTGAGGGTCGCCGCGACGGGGCCGGACGATCGGCGGCGACCCGAGCCTGAACGTCTTCGCGCGGTGAACCGATCCTCGCGCGCCCTGCAGCAGGGGCGAGGAACGGTTCACCGCGCGAACTGCACCGACGGGGTCGAACGGTCAGTAGTAGTGCGGGTACGGCGACCAGTCGGGATCGCGCTTCTCGAGGAAGGCGTCGCGGCCCTCGACGGCCTCGTCCGTCATGTACGCCAGACGGGTGGCCTCGCCCGCGAACAGCTGCTGGCCGACGAGCCCGTCGTCCTGCAGGTTGAACGCGTACTTGAGCATGCGCCGGGCCTGCGGCGACTTGCCGTTGATCCGCTCCGCCCATTCGAGCGCGACGTTCTCGAGCTCGGCGTGGTCGACGACCTTGTTCACCGCACCCATGTGGTGCATCTCCTCGGCCGTGTAGGTGTCGCCGAGGAAGAAGATCTCCCGCGCGAACTTCTGGCCGACCATCTTGGCGAGATAGGCGCTGCCGTAGCCGCCGTCGAAGCTGCCCACGTCGGCGTCGGTCTGCTTGAACCGGGCGTGCTCGCGGGAGGCGAGGGTCAGGTCGCAGGTGACGTGCAGGCTGTGCCCACCGCCCGCGGCCCAGCCGTTGACCAGCGCGATCACGACCTTCGGCATGAACCGGATCAGCCGCTGCACCTCCAGGATGTGCAGGCGGCCGGCGCGGGCCTTGTCGACGGTGTCGGCGGTCTCGCCGCTCGCGTACTGGTAGCCGCTGCGACCGCGGATGCGCTGATCGCCGCCGGAGCAGAAGGCCCAGCCGCCGTCCTTCGGGCTCGGGCCATTGCCCGTCAGCAGCACCACACCCACGTCGGAGCTGGTCCGGGCGTGGTCCAGGGCGGCGTAGAGCTCGTCGACCGTGTGGGGCCGGAACGCGTTGCGCACCTCCGGACGGTCGAAGGCGACGCGGACGGTGCCCTGCGTGACGTGTCGGTGGTAGGTGATGTCGGTGAGATTCTCGAACCCGGGTACCGGGCGCCACAGTTCTGGATCGAAGGTCACCTCGTCACCATAAAGGGCCGGGCACCATCACGACGGGAGCCGCCGCCCGATAACGTGCACAGACATGAGCGAGCAGACCGACCCCCGGGACGACTACGAGCACCACGGCGGCTTCCCGGTCTACGAACCGGTGAAGGCCGGACCCGACTTCGGTCGTTTCGTCGAGGCCCTGCGGCGCCTGCAGGACCTCGCGGTGTCCACCCACGCCCCCGACGACGTGATCACCCGCGCCATCGAACAGGCCGAGGCCCTCGGCGACCTCCTCGAGCCGTACCGGGTGCCGGAGGGCAGGTCGCCGGCCGGGTTCAATCCCGACCTGCCCGGTCGCGGCAGCCTGCTGATGCTGCCCTGGACGATCGAGAAGTACGATGCCGAGTCGGTCCGCTCCCGCGGTGTCTTCCGACTCTTCCACCGCGGCGGCAACGGCGCCGCGCACGGCGGCACCCTGCCCCTGCTGTTCGACGACCTGTTCGGCATGATCGTCCACGCCGCCGGCCACCCCATCGCGCGCACCGGCTACCTGCACGTCAACTACCGCAAGATCACGCCGCTCGAGACCGAACTCGTCGTCGAGGGCCGAGTGGACCGCGTCGAGGGCCGCAAGATCTTCTGCTCGGCCGAACTGCGCGACACCGAGGGCACACTCCTCGCCGACTGCGAGGCCCTGATGATCCAGCTCCTGCCGGGCCAGCCGTGACCGGAGCGCTGCCCTCCGTCGACGAACTGCTCGACGGGGCCGTCGTGGTGGCGATGCCCATGCGGGTGCGCTTCCGTGGCATCACCGAACGCGAGGTGCTGCTGCTGCGCGGACCCGCGGGCTGGGGCGAGTTCGGTCCCTTCCCGGAGTACGGCGACGACGAGGCGGCGCACTGGCTGCACTCGGCGATCGAGGCGGCCTGGCAGGGTCCGCTGCCCGCGCGGCGCTCCCGCATCCCTGTCAACGCCACCGTCCCCGCGATCGGCCCCGAGCGCGTGCCCGAGATCCTCGCCCGGTTCCCCGGCGCCCGCACCGCCAAGGTGAAGGTCGCCGAACCGGGACAGGATCTCGACCAGGACCTGGCGCGGGTCCGCGCGGTGCGTGAGCACGTCCCGAACGTCCGGATCGACGCGAACGGCGGCTGGACGGTCGACGAGGCGGTCCGCGCCCTCGCAGCGCTCAGCGCCGACGCCCCGCTCGAATACGCGGAGCAGCCCTGCGCGAGCGTGCCCGAACTCGTCGAGGTGCGGCGGCGGCTGCCGCAGGTGCGCATCGCCGCCGACGAGAGCATCCGCCGCGCCGAGGACCCGATGCGGGTCGTGCGGGCGGGCGGTGCCGACGTCGCCGTGGTGAAGGTCGCGCCCCTCGGTGGCGTGCGGCGCCTCGTCGCGCTCGCCGGGGAACTGTCCGGCCACGGGGTCGAGGTGGTCGTCTCGAGCGCCCTCGACTCCGCTGTGGGGATCGCCACCGGGCTCGCCGCGGCGGCCGCGCTGCCGGAACTGCCCTACGCCTGCGGGCTCGGCACCGGAGGATTCTTCACCGCCGACGTCGCGACCCTGCCCGGAATGTCCGATGGGGCACTGGACGTCGTCGACGTCTCACCGGAGCCCGCGATGCTCGACGCCGTACGGGCCGCACCCGACCGCGTGCGGTGGTGGCACGATCGGGTGAGGCGGTGCCACTCGGTGCTCGCTTGGCGCGGGGTATGACTCGGCGGGTTCGTCGTATATCGTTCCCCGCGTCCATCGGTCCAATGAACGTCACATCTACGGAGGCAGTGAAAGTGGTTGCAGCTCTGGGCGATGCCCTCCTGAGCGCCGACAGGTTCCCGGCGGTCAAGGCAGACGTCGAAGCTTTGATCGACGCCGAGGTGTCGGACAAGAAGGGTGCGTCCGGTCTCGCCCTCAAGGGGGGATACGCCGCGGTGAAGAAGGTCGGCCCGAGCATCGTGCCGAGCGCAGTGGAGGGTCTGCTGCCCGCATTCGTCGAGAAGCTCCAGCCGTTCTGGCAGGAGTACGCAGGGAACGGCTCGTTCGCCGATTTCCTGGTCGCGCGTGGTGAGGTCGTCGCCGACGCTCTTCTCGGCGTGACGGACGAGCGGATCGCGGGCACGTCGAAGACCGGCGTCAAGAGGGTCTACGACTCGCTGCGCCCGTCGGCGAAGAAGCACGTCGTCGAGGCGCTGCCGCGCGTCGGCGACCTGATTGAGAAGCACGCGGGCTGATCTCGGCCCGATACGCGAACGTCGCGGTGCCGCACCGGTTCTCACCGGTCGGCATCGCGACGTTCGTCCTTTCCGGGGCCGAGAGGAGGATCCGTCAGTAGACGGGTTCGCCGTACTTCCAGTAGCCGACGAAGGTGACGGTGCTCTTGTCCCAACCCCGTTCGCGCACCAGATGACGCCGCACCCCAGTCGCGAGGGCCGACTCGCCCGCGACGAACGCGCAGCCCGGCTCCGCCGGTAACCGCGCGGCCCGCACCGCCTCCGCCACGAGACCACCCGGTACCGCCGCCGGATCCGTCCGGATCACCGGATGCACACGGACGTTCGCGCCCGACGCGAGTTCCTGGGCGGCGAGATCGTCCGGATGCGGCACCTCCACGAAGACGTCCGTCTCGGTGAGCGGATCGGCGACGAGCACCGAGTCGAGGATCCCCGCCACCGCCGGCAGCGCACTCTCGTCCCCGACGAGGAGCAGCGACCGCCCCTCCCCGAGACCGAGATCGTTGATGCCTTCGTCGAGGATGCCGATCTCGTCACCCGGCACCGCCCGGCTCGCCCATGCGGAGGCCGGCCCGAGATCCCCGTGGGAGGCGAAGTCGATGTCGATCTCGGCGTGCTCCCCGAACCGGCCCGCAACCGCCGGCCGGATCCCGCGGATCGTGTAGTTGCGCAGCACCGGACGCGAATCGTCCGGCATCTCCCGGTATTCGGGCCACCAGCGGTCGTCCGTCGCGGCGGGCAGCACCAGCGCGTCCTGCTCCGGGGTGGGAAAGAACATCCGGAACCAGTGGTCGAAACCCATCGGCGTGATCGAGTTCACGTCCTCACCGCCGACGGTGATGCGCACGAAGGTCGGGCTGATGCGATCGGTGGCCAGCACCCGGGCCCGCACCATCCGCCGGGACGCGGGTTTGACGAGGCTGCTCCGCCTGCTCATCCGCCCGGCCGATCGAGGGTCCGCACCGCGGGCGTCAGACCCCACTCGTTCCGGCCGAGCCTGCTCGCCGCGCCGAGCGCCGCGAAGTCCGGAGCGTTGTCGGCGGCGAGCACCTCGTCGGCGACCGTCACCGCGAGCACATCGCCCATGACGACGAACGAGTCGCCGACTTCGATCACCCGGTGCAGACTGCACTCGATGGAGGCGGGCGACTCGGCGACCCGAGGCGGCCGCACCCGCGCGCTCGGCTCGGCGTGCAGACCCACCTCGGCGAACTCGTCGATGTGATGGGGGAACGGTGCGGAGGAGGCGTTGACCTTCTCCATCAGCTCGACGGTCGCGATGTTGATCACGAACTGCCCGGTCTCCTCGATGTTCCGGAGACTGTCCTTGCGGCCCACCGACGTGAACTGCGCCACCGGAGGCGCGGTGCTCGCCATGGTGAAGAAGCTGTAGGGCGCGAGATTGAGCACCCCGTCCGCGGACTCGGTCGACACCCACGCGATCGGTCTCGGGACGACGGTGGCGGTGAGGAGGCGGTAGAAGCGACCGGGACTCGTCTCGGCGGGGTCGAAGACTGTGCGCACGGTCTCCATTCTGACCACACCGGCGGCGCAACTACCCTGGACGACGTGAATCCGTCCACTGCCCAGGCCACCGCTGTCGTCGACGAACTCGCCCGAGGCGGTGTCCGGGACGTCGTACTGTGTCCGGGATCACGCAATGCCCCACTCGCGTTCGCGCTCCAGGCCGCCGACGCCGAGGGACGACTGCGCCTGCACATGCGCATCGACGAACGCACCGCCGGCTTCCTCGCGATCGGCCTGGCGCTCTCCTCGGGACAGCCCGTGCCGGTCGTGATGACCTCCGGCACCGCTGTGGCGAATCTCGCACCGGCCGTGCTCGAGGCGAACTACGCCCGCGTGCCACTGATCGTCCTCAGCGCCAACCGCCCCTACGAACTGCTCGGATCCGGCGCCAACCAGACCGTCGAACAGCTCGGACTGTTCGGCACCCAGGTGCGCGCGACCATCAGCCTGGGCCTGGCGGAGGGCATCGAACAGAACAGCCAGTGGCGCTCGGCGGTCAGCCGGGTGCTCGCCGCCGCCCGCGGCACCCGCTCCGGCAACGCCGGCCCGGTGCACTTCGACATCCCGCTGCGCGAGCCCCTCGTGCCCGAGCTCGACCCCAAGGGCCCGGTGCCGGAGGGCCGCCCGGACGGCAGGGCCTGGACCACGACGGTGAACGCCACCCTCGACGTCCCCCTCGAGATCGATCTCACACCCGACACCGTGGTGATCTCCGGGCACGGTTCCGCCTACCGCCCCGAGCTGTCGCACCTGCCGACCGTCGCCGAACCCACGGCGCCGCTGCACGGCATCCCGCTGCACCCGATGGCCCTGCCGCACCTGAAGCCGCGGCAGGCGATCATCACCGGCCGCCCCACCCTGCACCGCCCGGTCTCGGCGCTGCTCGCCGACCCGTCGGTCGCGGTGTACGCGCTGACCACCGGCCCGCGCTGGCCCGACGTGTCCGGCAACGTCCTCGCCACCGGCACCCGCGCCGTGACCTCGGGGCAGCCGGACGAGGCGTGGCTCGAACGGTGCCGGCAACTGTCCGCCCACACCGACAAGGTCGTGCGCGCCCAGCTCGACGCGCATCCCAAGGCCACCGGCCTGCACGTCGCCGCCACGGTGACCGACGCCCTGCGCGACGGCGACCAGCTGCTGCTCGGCGCATCCAATCCCGTGCGCGACGCCGCCCTGGTGAGTTACCCGAAGCGGGACGTGAAGGTGCTGTCCAACCGCGGTGTCGCCGGAATCGACGGCACCGTGTCCACCGCGGTGGGCGCCGCACTGGCCTACGAGGAGGGCCGCACCGTCGCGCTGCTCGGCGACCTGACCTTCCTGCACGACGCGTCGGGCCTGCTCATCGGCCCGTCCGAGCCGCGGCCGCGCAATCTCACCATCGTCGTGGCCAACGACGACGGCGGTGGCATCTTCGAGCTCCTCGAACAGGGCGACCCGCAGTACGCGGGGGTCTTCGAGCGGGTCTTCGGCACCCCTCACGGCATGGACCTCGCGGCACTGTGCGCCGCCTACCGGATTCCGCACGAGCGGCCCGACCTGCAGGGACTCGCCGTCGCGCTCGCCGATCCCGAGCCACCGGCCGGGGGCATCCGTGTGCTCGAGATCACCACCGACCGGGCCGGTCTGCGCGAGCTGCACGCGGCGGTGCGGGCACAGCTGTGAGCGGGCCCACCCGCGCGTACCGCGCGGTTCTCGTCGTCGCCGTGGCCGTCTCGGCGCTCTCGGTGATCCTGTTCCTCGGGGCGCTGCGCAACGACCACACCATCCGCTCCGACATGGGCACCGCGGTCGCGGAGGTGCTGTCCGCGGGGTCGCTGCGCTCGGCGGTGAGGTTCGTCACACCCGACGGGGTGACGCACAATCCCGAGCTGGGAGTTCTCTATCCGACCGGGCTGACCACCGGCCAGCGCATCGCCGTCGAGTACGCGCGCAGCGATCCCGATCTCGTCCGCGTAACCGGACGTGACGCCCGCGTCGCGCTGATCCCCGTAGGGTCGGTGATTCTCGTCACATGGCTGATCGCGGTGCCGATCCTGCTGTGGCTGCGCCGACGGTTCCCGCCCGCCTGAGCCGCCGGAGCGGGGGAGGGGAGAGGGTAACGTCTCGGCCGTGGCAAGAACTCACGGATCACGCGCGTCCCTCGACAAGGATCCGCGTGAGGTCGCGTCCATGTTCGACGGCGTGGCGGCACGCTACGACCTCACCAACACCGTCCTGTCCTTCGGTCAGGACCGCGGCTGGCGTCGTGCGACGCGCGCGGCCCTGGACCTGAAGCCCGGCGAACGCGTGCTCGACCTCGCCGCCGGCACCGGCGTCTCCACCGTCGAACTCGGACGGTCGGGCGCCTGGGTGGTGGCCACCGACTTCTCCAAGGGCATGCTGCAGGCCGGACGGTTCCGCAACGTGCCGATGGTCGCCGGCGACGCGATGCGCCTGCCCTACGCCGACGCGGTGTTCGACGCCGCGACCATCTCCTTCGGCCTGCGCAACGTCGCCGATCCCGATGCAGGCCTGCGCGAGATCGCGCGGGTGGTCAAGCCCGGCGGCCGCCTGGTGGTGTGCGAGTTCTCCACTCCCGTGCGCGAACCCCTGCGCACTGTCTACATGGAGTACCTGATGCGGGCGTTGCCGCGGGTCGCGCGGGCGGTCAGCAGCAACCCCGACGCCTACGTCTACCTCGCCGAATCCATCCGGGCGTGGCCCGACCAGGAGGCGCTCGCCCGGCGCATCGAGGCGGCGGGCTGGGGTGACGTGAAGTGGCGCAACCTCACCGGCGGCATCACCGCCCTGCACCACGCCGTCCGCACGTAGCCGCGGCGCGAGCGGTTCAGGCGAACAGGGGCCGCCGGTCCCAGCGCATCGACAGGTGCCCGCTCGCGCGCCATGCCCGCGCGACGAGATCGGCGTCCTCCTCGGTCACCAGATTGCCCATCACCCGCACCGCGACCGACATCATCGCCCGCGACCGCATCGCGATCGGGCCGGTCGACGGCAGGAAGCGGGGGACGGTCAGCAGACCGGCCAGGCGCCGCGCGGTGGAGAACGCGCGGCCGTAGTGCTCGCGCAGGGTCTGCGGCCACAGTTCGGTCAGATCCTCGCTGCCGAGCAGTTCGGCGAGCAGCCGTCCACCCTCAAGGCCGTAGTCGATGCCCTCGCCGTTGAGCGGGTTGACGCACGCCGCGGCGTCGCCGACGAGCGCCCAGTTCGTCCCGGCGACGTTCGAGACCGCACCGCCCATCGGCAGCAGCGCCGACGCCATCCGGGTGACCTCGCCCAGACCCCACTCGTCGCGGCGCTGCCGCGCGTACAGCTCGATGAGCGGCTTCAGCGCCCCCGAGGCGGGCCGGGAGGCCGTCGCGAGCGTGCCCACCCCGAGATTGACCTCACCCGTCCCGAGCGGGAACACCCACCCGTAACCCGGCTGCACGACCCCCGCGTCGTCCCGCAGCTCGAGGTGCGAGGTGATCCACGGATCGTCGCTGCGCGGCGACGTCGCGTACGCCCGCGCGGCCACGCCGTAGGCGGTGTCCCGGTGCCAACGTCGGCCGAGCACCTTGCCGAGCGGGGAACGCACCCCGTCGGCGACGACGAGACTCCGGCAGTGCACCGTCCGCGGGCCGTCGGCGGTGCGGAGGACCACGGCGGTGACCCGGTTGCCGTCGCGTTCGACGTCGACGGCCTTCGCCCCGTCGACCGCCCGGGCCCCGGAGTCGAGCGCGACCTGCCGGATCCGCGCGTCCAGTTCGGTGCGGGGCACGGCGCTGCCCTCGGAGGGGAAGGACGACTCGGGCCAGGGCAGTTCGAAGCGGCCACCGAAGCCCTCGAGACGCAGACCGCGGTTCGTGGTGCGGGTGCGCAGCCAGTCGCCGAGGCCCAGACGGTCGAGCTCGGCGACGGCGCGCGGGGTCAGTCCGTCACCGCACGTCTTGTCGCGGGGGAAGGTCGCGGCGTCCACCAGCAGCACCTCGCGGCCCGCTCGGGCAGCCCACGCCGCGGCCGCGGAACCGGCTGGACCGGCGCCGACGACGAGGACATCGGTACTGTCGGGGACACGGGACGGGGTTTGCCGCGGATCGTGCGCGGAGTGTTCGGCCACCACCGGTCCATCTTCTCAGGCCGCGCTCTGCCGCCTCGGCGAGGTGGAGCGAGGGCCGAACGGCTAGGTTCACTACCGTGAAGTCGAGGCGACAGAACAGGATGGGTACGTCATCGTGAGCACTGAGGGGGCGGCTCGGACCGCCGGTTCGGCCGACGCGGCGCCGAGCACCGTCGTGGCCGGTGTGGAACTCGGCGATCCGGTTCTCGCGGCGACCGTCAGGGACGGCCTCGCGAGCGTGGAGAAACTTCTCGTCGAGGAGCTGTCCGACGGCGAGGACTTTCTGACCGAGGCCGCGCTGCATCTGGCGAAGGCAGGGGGCAAGCGGTTCCGGCCGCTGTTCACCATCCTCACGGCCCAGCTCGGCCCGAATCCGAACGACCCCGCGGTGGTCACCGCGGCGACCGTCGTGGAACTCGTGCACCTCGCCACGCTGTACCACGACGACGTGATGGACGAGGCCACGATGCGGCGCGGCGCCCCGAGTGCCAACGTCCGGTGGGGCAACAGCATCGCCATCCTCGCCGGCGACTACCTGTTCGCGCACGCGTCGCGACTGGTGTCGACGCTCGGCCCGTCCGCCGTGCAGATCATCGCCGAGACCTTCGCCGAGCTGGTCACCGGGCAGATGCGCGAGACCATCGGCGCCCGGAAGAACGACGATCCCATCGAGCACTATCTGCGCGTGGTGTGGGAGAAGACCGGTTCGCTCATCGCGGCGAGCGGACGCTTCGGCGGCACCTTCTCCGGTGCCGACCCCGACCACGTCGCGCGCCTCGAACGGCTCGGCGACGCCGTCGGCACGGCCTTCCAGATCGTCGACGACATCATCGACATCTCGTCGGACACCACGGAGTCGGGCAAGACCCCCGGCACCGACCTCCGCGAGGGCGTGTACACCCTCCCGGTGCTCTACGCGCTGAAGGAGACCGGACCGGAGGCCGACCGGCTGCGGGAGCTGCTCGTCGGACCGATCGAGAACGAGGAGCACGTCGCGGAGGCCCTGGAGCTGCTGTCGCGGTCGCCGGGCATGGACGCGGCGAAGCGCACCCTGCAGACCTACGCGGACCGCGCACGCGAGGAACTGGCGGCCCTGCCTCAGGGGCCGGCGAACGAGGCGCTGCGGCGGCTCGTGGACTTCACCATCGCCCGCGTGGGCTGACCCGCGGGAACCGGGACCTGTTGCTCGTTCGTTGGACGAACGAGTGGCAGGATCGTGGTGCGGAGGGTTGTGACGTGCACGGATATTCGAATCGGCTCAAGACGGCGGGTCTGTTGATCGGAATGTCCGCGCTGATCGTGTTCATCGGCGCGCTGTTCCAGAACTCGACGATCCTGCTGCTGTCGATCGTGCTGGCGGTGGGCATGAACGCCTACGCGTACTTCAACAGCGACAAGCTCGCCCTGCGGGCCATGCACGCCCAGCCCGTCACCGAGGTCCAGGCGCCGGTGATGTACCGGATCGTGCGGGAGCTGGCGACCACGGCGCACCAGCCGATGCCGCGGCTGTACATCAGCCCGACCAACGCGCCCAACGCCTTCGCGACGGGCCGCAATCCCCGCAACGCGGCCGTGTGCTGCACGAGCGGCATCCTGCAGATCCTCGACGAACGGGAGCTGCGCGCGGTGCTCGGGCACGAGCTCGCCCACGTCTACAACCGCGACATCCTGATCTCCTCGATCGCCGGCGCGATGGCCTCGGTCATCTCGGGCCTGGCGAACTTCGCGTTCTTCGCGTCGGCCTTCGGCGGCAACCGGGAAGGGAGCGCGAACCCGTTCGCGTTGCTGCTCGTCTCGCTGCTCGGGCCGATCGCGGCGACGGTGGTCAAGCTGGCCGTGTCGCGGTCCCGCGAGTACCAGGCCGACCAGTCGGGCGCCGAGCTCACCGGGGATCCGCTGGCGCTCGCGTCGGCGCTGCGCAAGCTCGAGATGGGCACGCAGGCGGCGCCGCTGCCGCCGGAGCCGCAGCTGGCCGCGCAGTCGCACATGATGATCGCCAACCCGTTCCGGGCCGGCGACAAGGTGAGCCGGCTGTTCTCCACCCACCCGCCCATGGCGGACCGCATCGCCCGTCTCGAGCGCATGGCCGGGATCCGCTGACCCGGGGCTGCCCTCACCGACACCTGAACGTGCAACGCCGCCCGCGACGAACCGTCGCGGGCGGCGTTCCATGTTTCGGGGTCGTCAGCGGTAGTTGACGAACTGCAGCGCGATGTCGAGGTCTGCGTTCTTCAGCAGCGCGATCACGGCCTGCAGGTCGTCGCGCTTCTTGCCGCTCACACGCAGTTCGTCGCCCTGGATCTGGGCCTTGACGCCCTTGGGGCCCTCGTCGCGGATGAGCTTCGAGATCTTCTTCGCGTTCTCCTGGCTGATGCCCTGCACCAGGGTGCCGGTGATCTTGTAGGTCTTGCCGGACTGGACCGGCTCACCGGCGTCGAAGGACTTCAGCGACAGGTCGCGGCGGATCAGCTTCTCCTTGAAGACCTCGAGGGCGGCGCGCACACGGTCCTCGGTCTCGGCGGTGATCGTGATGGCCTCGTCGCCCGACCACTCGATGCGTGCGCCGGTGTTCCGGAAATCGAAGCGGGTGGAGATCTCCTTGGCCGCCTGGTTCAGTGCGTTGTCCACTTCCTGACGGTCGACCTTGCTCACCACGTCGAACGACGAATCTGCCACGTCTCACTCCACTTTCGGGTCGATTGCAAACGGGTTTCCGCCCACCGACGCTATCGGTTCGTACAGCGCCGTGACCACCCGGTTTGCGTTTCGGGGGGGTATGCGTTGTATTCTTCCAAACGCATCGAGGACGTGATCCCGATAGCACCCGGCAGGTTGCCCGAGCGGCCAATGGGAGCGGACTGTAAATCCGTCGGCGTATGCCTACGTAGGTTCGAATCCTACACCTGCCACCGGAAAGGCCCCGGTTCTTCGGAACCGGGGCCTTTCTGCATTCCGGGGTCCGTGTTCCGGGGCCGTGCACTCCGGTCCGGGTCCGTGTTCCGGACCGCCTGGCGGCTCCGGGGCGGTACGGGCCGGCCCTCCCGGGAGCGGTGCGGCGCAGGGGAGGGGAGAGGAGGTGGATCCGGGTGGTCGAAAAGCGCCCGGTTTTGGGCCTTTGACCTGGGGATTTTGTACTGGGACCGAGTGTGTGTAATCTTTTGGAGGCCGCAGCGAGCAGAGATGCTCCGGTGGCCACGCCCCCTTAGCTCAGTCGGCAGAGCGTTTCCATGGTAAGGAAAAGGTCGACGGTTCGATTCCGTCAGGGGGCTCGCTGGATTGAGGTGCCGCCATCGTAGCGACACTCGACACCGAGGCGGTGTAGCTCAGTTGGTAGAGCAAACGACTCATAATCGTTGCGTCGCCGGTTCAAGTCCGGTCACCGCTACCAAAGTTCAATGGATCCACCCTGATCGTTAATGATCGGATTGACGCGAAAGAAGGCATCCCGTGGCCTCCTCTACTGACGTTCGGCCGAAGATCACCCTGGCCTGCGAGGTGTGCAAGCACCGCAACTACATCACCAAGAAGAATCGGCGCAACGACCCCGACCGGCTCGAGCTGAAGAAGTTCTGCCCGAACTGCGGTACGCATCAGACGCACCGCGAGTCGAAGTAGCCAGTCGGACAGACGTCGACGCGTGAGGTCTCCGCAATACCGACCGCGCCAGTTGGCGTCGCCGGAATTGCGGAGGTTTTGCGTATGACGGACTTGCTCGTGAACCAGGAATCTGTGGAGGCGACCGAACAGGCCGGGATCCCGTTCGACGCCGCCGCGCACGCCAAGTCGATGGTCGGGCACCACTACCGTGTGGCCGACTACTACGAGGTCGGGCGCGAGAAGATCCGCGAGTACGCCCGAGCCGTCCGCGACTTCCACCCGGCACACCACGACGACGAGGCCGCCCGCGGTCTCGGTTACGACGGGGTGATCGCCCCCCTGACGTTCGTCTCCATCATCGGCATGATCGCGCAGCGCAAGCTGTTCGAGGAGGTCGTCACCGGTTACGACCTCAGCCAGATCATGCAGACGGACCAGCGCATGGTGTACCACCGCCCGATCGTGGCCGGTGATCGCCTGTTCTGCGACGTCTACCTCGACGACTTCCGTCAGGCCGCCGGCAGCGACATCATCACCACGAAGAACGTCATCACCGACGCGTACGACAACCTCGTGCTCACCTCGTGGACGACGCTCGTGGCCCGGTCCGGCGGAGAGGTCGACGAGAACATCGCTCACGCCGTCAAGGATGTGGTGATGCATGTCGCTCCGTAGTTTCGAGGACGTCTCCGTAGGGGACGAACTCCCACCCAAGACCGTCACTCTGACCCGCGGTAACCTGGTCCATTACGCGGGTGTGTCGGGTGATCCCAACCCGATCCACTGGAGCGACAAGGTCGCCGAGCTCGCCGGCTTGCGTGATGTCGTCGGGCACGGCATGCTCTCGATGGGCATCGCAGCCGGCTTCGTCACGGAGTGGCTGGGAGACCCCGGAGCGGTGACCGAATACAACGTTCGGTTCACCAGTCCGGTATATGTGGAGGCCGACAAGGCCGCCGCGATCGAGTTCACCGGCAAGATCAAGTCGATGGACGCGGAAAGCAAGACAGCAGTGGTCGCTATAGTGGCAAGGTCCGAGGGTCGTAAGATCTTCGGTCGGGCCACGGCAACGGTCCGTTTGGCCTGACGGCCAGCGGATTGGGTTTGTCCCGGGGCAATGCAGTACACTTAGGCTTCTGGGATCGCATAGCAGCGCGCTGCTCTTCGAAGGCCGTAACGGCCCGACGGAGTGGCGCGCGTGTCATGTGGTCGCAGATGGGTCGATTCCGGACCCTCGCGTGAGGCGAGCGGTCGAAGGATCGACCAAAGGGGCGTAGCTCAATTGGCAGAGCAGCGGTCTCCAAAACCGCAGGTTGCAGGTTCAAGTCCTGTCGCCCCTGCCCCCGGACTGCCAGCGACCGAGAGGAACGATGTGAGCGAGGAGCGCGGTCAGCGCGACAGCGGCACAGCAGGGTCCACCCCCGGCGACGCTGACACGACCACCGGCGCGACCCCCGACGGTTCCTCTGCGGCCGCTCGTCCGAGCGGCAAGCGCGCCGCCCGTCGCGGAGCCGGTTCCTCGGCATCCGAGAAGACCGCGGTGTCCACGACGAAGACGACCCGTTCGGCCACGGCCGTGGGCGACCGTCCCGCCGCAAAGAAGTCCGAGAACATCTTCAAGCGCCTCAGCCGCTTCTTCCGTGAGGTCATCGCCGAGCTCCGCAAGGTGATCTGGCCGAACCGCAAGCAGCTGACCACCTACACGATCGTCGTGCTGGTGTTCGTGGCTGCCATGACGGCGTTCATCTTCGGATTGGATCTGGCGTTCGTACAGGGCGTCAGCTGGTTGTTCGGCTAGCGCCTGTCCTGCACAGCGCGCGAGACGAAAAATGTGATCGACGAGAGGAAAGTGCCCGGTGAGCACCCCCGAGAACGACTCGTACGAGCCTTCGGCCGAAGAGCACGTTTCGGACGAGGCCTTGGTTGACGACGCGACGGCAGAGTCGGCGGAGGCGGGCACCGAGGCCCTCGAGTCCGAGACCCCGCTCGCCGACGCGACCGCCGACGAGACGGAGGGCGACGCCCCCGAGGCCGCCGAAGCCGAGGTCGACCCGGCTGCAGAGCTCGAGAAGCAGTTGCGCCGTGAGGCCGGCGACTGGTACGTCGTGCACTGCTACGCCGGCTACGAGAACAAGGTCAAGACCAACCTCGAGACCCGCGTGCAGAACCTGGACCTGGGCGACTACATCTTCCAGGTCGAGGTGCCCACCGAAGAGGTCACCGAGATCAAGAACGGTCAGCGCAAGCAGGTCAACCGCAAGGTCCTGCCCGGCTACGTCCTGGTGCGCATGGAGCTCAACGACGAGTCGTGGGGCGCCGTCCGCAACACCCCCGGTGTGACCGGTTTCGTGGGCGCCACCTCGCGCCCGTCGCCGCTGACCATCAAGGAGGTCGTGAAGTTCCTCCTCCCGCAGCAGGCCGCGAAGAAGCCCGCTGCCGGTGCCCAGACGGCCGGCGAGCAGGCTCCTGCCGCCGTGTCCAAGCCCACCATCGAGGTGGACTTCGAGGTCGGCGAGTCGGTGACCGTCATGGACGGCCCGTTCGCCACGCTGCCCGCCTCCATCAGCGAGGTGAACGCCGAGCAGCAGAAGCTCAAGGTCCTGGTGTCGATCTTCGGCCGCGAGACTCCTGTGGAGCTGTCGTTCAACCAGGTGTCGAAGATCTGACGGTCGCGAGGATCCGACGGCGCCGGCACCCGGCGCACACAAGCTTGCAGTAGCAATACGCAAGATCCACACCGAGCAAGAAACTAGGAATAGAGATGCCCCCCAAGAAGAAGAAGATCGCCGGGCTCATCAAGCTCCAGATCCAGGCCGGTCAGGCCAACCCGGCTCCGCCGGTCGGCCCCGCGCTGGGTCAGCACGGCGTCAACATCATGGAGTTCTGCAAGGCCTACAACGCCGCGACGGAGTCGCAGCGTGGCAACGTCGTGCCGGTCGAGATCACGGTCTACGAGGACCGTTCCTTCGACTTCAAGCTGAAGACGCCGCCGGCCGCCAAGCTGCTGCTCAAGGCAGCGGGTGTGCAGAAGGGCTCCGGCGAGCCGCACAAGACCAAGGTCGCCTCCGTGACCATGGACCAGCTGCGCGAGATCGCCAAGGTCAAGCAGGAAGACCTCAACGCCAACGACATCGAGGCCGCCGCGAAGATCATCGCCGGCACCGCGCGCTCGATGGGCATCACGGTCGAAGGCTGATCGAACCAGCACGTGTGGGAGGGCCGGCCAGGCCCGCTACCACCCCCGAACCATTCACCGTCCGGTGAGAAGTTAGGACAGAACATGGCAAAGCGCAGCAAGGCATACCTCGCCGCCGCCGAGAAGATCGATTCGAACAACCTGTACTCCCCGCTCGCGGCTGCGAAGCTCGCGAAGGAGACGTCGTCGAAGAACTACGACGCCACCGTCGAGGTCGCCATGCGACTCGGTGTGGACCCCCGTAAGGCGGACCAGATGGTGCGCGGCACGGTCAACCTGCCCCACGGCACGGGTAAGACCGCTCGCGTCGTCGTCTTCGCGGTCGGCGAGAAGGCCGCCGAGGCCGAGGCCGCCGGTGCCGACGTCGTCGGTGCCGAGGACCTGATCGAGCGCATCCAGGGCGGCTGGACCGACTTCGACGCCGCGATCGCGACCCCGGACCAGATGGCCAAGGTCGGTCGTATCGCTCGCGTCCTCGGTCCCCGTGGCCTCATGCCGAACCCGAAGACCGGCACGGTCACCCCGGACGTTGCGAAGGCCGTCACCGACATCAAGGGCGGCAAGATCAACTTCCGTGTCGACAAGAACGCCAACCTGCACTTCGTGATCGGCAAGGCCTCGTTCGACGAGAACAAGCTGGTCGAGAACTACGCCGCCGCTCTGGACGAGGTGCTCCGTGCCAAGCCGTCCAGCGCCAAGGGCCGCTACATCAAGAAGATCACGATCGCCACGACCACCGGCCCGGGCATCCCGGTGGACCCGCAGCGCACGCGTAACCTTCTCGAGGACGCCGAGTAAGGTTCTCGCTCCCGCAGCGAGTACCCCTCGTACTCTTCACGGAACGGCCGGCACAGCATCGCTGTGCCGGTCGTTTTGCATTCTCCGCACGTCGTCGGCTACAGTGGTCGGGTAGTTCGGCGTGTGCCGATCTTCACCCCGATCATGTTCTACCCAAGACCGTTGGTCATCGCTTCCGCGTGCGGAATCGATTGAAGGTCCGGATCCATCCGGCGGCCCACGCAGGTGAACGAGGTTAGGGGAGATGCGAACTCCGACTGCGCTCTCGGGCGCGATCGATGTTCCTCCTCCTGTACGCCCCGTGTGCCCTGCGCCCGGGGCGTTCGTCGTTTCCGGCGCCCTTCGGTCCCCGGTGGGGCGTCCCAATCGGGACACCGGGAAAACGACTGTTACTGAGAGGAGGCGAAGTATGGCAAAGCCCGAGAAGGTTTCCGCAGTTGCGGAGATCACCGAGCAGTTCAAGACCTCCACGGCTGCCGTGATCACGGAATACCGTGGTCTGTCGGTGGGAAGTCTGACCGAGCTGCGTCGCGCTCTCGGAGAGGGTGCCACCTACTCCGTCGCCAAGAACACCCTGGTCAAGCGTGCCGCCGCTGAGGCGGGCGTCGAGGGTCTCGACGACCTGTTCGTCGGTCCGACCGCCATCGCGTTCGTCAAGGGCGAGCCGGTGGACGCTGCGAAGGCTCTGAAGAACTTCGCGAAGGACAACAAGGCTCTCGTCATCAAGGGCGGCTACATGGACGGCGCTGCGCTGTCCGTGGAGCAGGTCAACCAGATCGCGGACCTCGAGTCCCGCGAGGTGCTGTTGGCCAAGCTCGCCGGCGCGATGAAGGGCAACTTGGCAAAGGCTGCCGGCCTGTTCAATGCCCCCGCTTCTCAGGTGGCGCGCCTCGCGGCCGCTCTGCAGGAGAAGAAGGCGGGCGAAGAGGCTGCCTGATTTCGATCCGCCCCACGGCGAATCGGCATCACTGCGAAAGAAACATCCATGCGTGCCCCGGCACGCACCCTCCCATCCGGTCGCCACACGGCGAGATGGGACTTATCAGGAAGGACCGCCACCATGGCGAAGCTCACCACCGAAGAGCTGCTCGACGCTTTCAAGGAACTGACCCTGCTCGAGCTCTCGGAGTTCGTCAAGGCCTTCGAGGAGACCTTCGAGGTCACCGCTGCTGCTCCGGTCGCCGTCGCCGCTGCCGGTGCTCCGGCCGCCGGTGCCGCTGAGGCCGAGTCCGAGCAGGACGAGTTCGACGTCATCCTCGAGGGTGCCGGCGACAAGAAGATCCAGGTCATCAAGGTCGTTCGCGAGATCGTCTCCGGCCTGGGCCTGAAGGAGGCCAAGGACCTCGTCGAGGGTGCTCCGAAGCCGATCCTGGAGAAGGTCGCCAAGGACGCTGCCGACGCTGCCAAGGCCAAGCTCGAGGAGGCCGGCGCCAAGGTCACCGTCAAGTAAGACGGTTTCCACCTCCCGGTGGGCGTCTCCGACGCCTGTCGGACGGTAAGCCTGCAAGGGCCGTTCCCGCGAAATACACTCGCGGGAACGGCCCTTCGGCGTATCCGGGCCGGGTACGGCCCGTCGATCTCCCGCCCGTCGGTGCCGTGGCGGAAGCCTGCGTTCCTGCAGGTCACTGCATAAGTTGACCTATGTCGCTGCGGTTGTACCCGATCCTTACTCATTAGTAGGATCGGTTGTCACAGCTACCACTTCGATGCGATAGAGTGGCCCAACCCACACGTGGGGGCTACTGCATCGGACAGCGCGGAGGTAATGGTGGGAGTCGAGGTTTCCGTCGAGGGGCTGACCAAGTCCTTCGGCTCGCAACGAATCTGGCAGGACGTGACACTCACGCTCCCGGCGGGTGAGGTCAGTGCACTGCTCGGCCCGTCGGGCACCGGCAAGTCGGTGTTCCTCAAGTCGCTGATCGGTCTGCTGCGTCCCGAAGAGGGCTCGATCGTCATCGACGGCACCGACATCCTGCAGTGCTCGAGCAAGGAGCTCTACGAGATCCGCAAGCTGTTCGGGGTGCTGTTCCAGGACGGTGCGCTGTTCGGATCGATGAATCTGTACGACAACGTCGCGTTCCCGCTGCGCGAGCACACCAAGAAGTCCGAATCCGAGATCCGGCAGATCGTGATGAGCAAACTCGAGCTCGTCGGTCTGCTCGGCGCCGAGAGCAAGCTCCCGGGTGAGATCTCCGGCGGTATGCGCAAGCGCGCCGGCCTGGCCCGCGCCCTGGTGCTCGACCCCGAGATCATCCTGGTCGACGAGCCCGACTCGGGTCTGGATCCGGTTCGCACCACCTACATCTCGCAGACGTTGATCGACATCAACGCCGAGATCGACGCGACCATCCTGATCGTGTCGCACAACATCAACCTGGCACGCACGGTGCCCGACAACATCGGCATGCTCTTCCGCCGACAGCTGGTCATGTTCGGACCTCGCGAAGTGCTGCTGACCTCCGACGAACCGGTCGTCAAGCAGTTCCTCAACGGCACCATGATCGGCCCGATCGGCATGTCGGAGGAGAAGGACGAGGCCACTATGGCCCACGAGCAGGCGCTCGTCGAGGCCGGTCACCACGCCGGTGGCGTCGAGGATGTCGAGGGCATCGTCCCGCAGATGCAGGCCACCCCCGGCATGCCCGAACGCAAGGCCGTGCGGCGCCGCCAGGAGCGGGTGCGCTCGATCCTGCACACCCTGCCAGAGAAGGCTCAGCAGGCCATCCTCGAAGACCTCGAGCACGGCGGCGTCGCCCCCGCTCACTCCGGCTATCCCGCACAGCACGGCTACGCGGACGACGACACCCAGGTCATCCCGGTCTACTCCCCGGAGGGACCCCAGCAGCCGCAGGCCCAGAACTAGCACAGCCCCGGGGCTGACGAAGTAGGAGAGTAGATGGGGGCTGGTAGCTCACTCGTGCGCCCTGTGCACGGGGCACTCACCCAGGCCGGGAACATCGTCGAACTGTTCGTAGAGGTCGTGCGGAACACCTTCCGCCGGCCCTTCCAGTTCCGCGAGTTCATCGAGCAGGCATGGTTCATCGCCAGTGTGACGATCCTGCCGACCGCGCTCGTCGCGATCCCGTTCGGTGCGGTCGTGTCGCTGCAGACCGGGTCGCTGATCAAGCAGCTCGGTGCCGAATCGTTCACCGGTGCCGCGAGCGTCCTCGCGGTGATCCAGCAGGGCAGTCCCATCGTGACCGCCCTGCTCATTGCCGGTGCCGCCGGCTCGGCCGTCACCGCCGATCTCGGTTCGCGCACGATCCGCGAGGAGATCGACGCCATGGAGGTGCTGGGCATCAACCCCGTCCAGCGCCTCGTCGTCCCCCGTGTACTCGCCATGATGTTCGTCGCCGTCCTGCTCAACGGACTCGTGTCCGTCATCGGCATCGCCGGCGGCTACTTCTTCAACGTGGTCCTGCAGGGAGGTACACCGGGTGCCTATCTCGCCTCGTTCTCGGCTCTCGCGCAGCTCCCCGATCTCTACGTCGCCGAGCTCAAGGCCCTCATCTTCGGCCTGATCGCCGGGGTCGTCGCCGCCTACAAGGGGCTGCACCCCGGAGCCGGGCCGAAGGGCGTCGGTGAAGCCGTGAACCAGACCGTCGTCATCACGTTCCTGTTGCTGTTCTTCGCGAACCTGATCCTGACGATGGTGTACCTGCAGATCGTTCCTGCGAAGGGATCCTGACCAGATGACAGTCTCCAGAGGCCGCGGAGATCTCCTGCTTCTCCGGGGTCGCCGAGCGGTGCGCGCACCGTTGAACGTGCTCGACCGCGCCGGGGATCAGATGTCCTTCTACGCGCGGGCCGTCGCGTGGACCCCGCGGACCGTCACGCACTACCGCAAGGAGGTGCTGCGGCTGCTCGCCGAGGTCACCTTCGGCAGCGGCGCGCTCGCCGTCATCGGCGGCACGATCGGCGTCATCGCGATGATGTCCGGCTTCACCGGCGTCGTCGTCGGTCTGCAGGGATACGCGGCGCTCGAACAGCTCGGCTCCTCGGTCCTCACGGGCTTCCTCTCCGCCTACGTCAACACCCGTGAGCTGGCTCCGATCGTCGCGGCGCTCGCCCTGTCGGCGACCGTCGGTTGCGGTTTCACCGCACAGCTCGGAGCCATGCGCATCAGCGAGGAGATCGACGCCCTCGAGGTCATGGCCGTGCCGTCGGTGCCGTTCCTGGTGACCTCCCGGATGATCGCCGGCTTCGTCGCCGTGATCCCGCTGTACATCATCGGCCTGCTCGCGGCCTACCTCGCGACCCGCGTGATCAGCACCCTGTTCAACGGCCAGTCCAGCGGCTCGTACGACCACTACTTCTATCTGTTCCTACCACCGGAGGACGTCCTCTACTCGTTCGCGAAGGTGCTGGTGTTCGCGTTCGTCGTGATCCTCATCCACTGCTACTACGGGTTCCACGCCAGTGGCGGTCCCGCCGGTGTCGGTGTGGCGGTGGGTCGCGCGGTGCGTACCGCGATCGTCACCATCGCAGTCCTTGACTTCTTCCTCAGCCTCGCGATCTGGGGCACCACGACCACGGTGAGGGTGGCCGGATGAGCGAACCCACGACCTCCGTCCTGCGTCGCCGCGTGCTCGGCGTGATCTTCTTCCTCGTGGTGGCGCTGTTCCTGTACATCACGATCGCCTTCTACAACAAGACGTTCACGAAGGTGGTCGAGGTCGACCTGCGCACCGACAGCATCGGCAACGCGCTGCCGCTCAACGCCGACGTCAAGGCCCGTGGCGTGATCGTCGGTGAGGTGCGGGGCACGAGCGCCGAGGGCGGCAACGTCACCGCGCACCTGGCCATCCAGCCCGACAAGGCCGACCTGATCCCGGTCAATGCCACCGCGCAGCTGCTGCCGAAGACCCTCTTCGGTGAGCGCTACGTCTCGCTGATCATCCCGGAGGACCCGGGCCCGCCCATCAGCAACGGCGACGTTCTCCACCAGGACACCAGCGAGCGCACCGTCGAACTCGGCGAGGTGCTCGACGGGCTGCTGCCGTTGCTCGAGGCCATCCCGCCGCAGGATCTCGCCAATACCCTCGGCGCCCTCGCCCAGGGTCTGAGCGGACGCGGCGAGACCCTGGGCCGGACGGTCGACAACCTCGAGCAGATCTTCCGCGAGGTGAACGTCGAACTGCCCACCCTCCAGGAGGACCTGCGCGGGCTGGCGGACTTCTCCCAGACCTACGCCGACGCGGCCCCCGACCTGGTCGACGCGCTGAACAACCTGCGCACCACCGGCGACACCGTCGTCGAGAAGCAGAACCAGATCCGCACACTGCTCGCGAGCGGCACGACCGCGTCGTCGCTCACCGCGGACTTCGTCGAGCAGAACTCGCGGTCGATCATCTCGCTGTCCGCGGATTCGAAGGAGGCACTGCAGCTGCTGGCCCGGTACTCGCCGTCCTATCCGTGCATGCTCCGGGGCTTCGCCGATGCGCTCCCGGCCGCGACCGATCTCCTCGCCGCGGACGATCCCTTCCCCGGTGTGCGCGCGAACATCCAGTTCACGAACCCGAAGGGCCGCTACCTGCCCAACCAGGACGAGCCCCGCATGCTCGACGACCGGGGCCCTGCCTGCTACGACGACGTCCGGGAGCCCGGGCGGCCCTTCCCGCAGTACCCCGGCGGGTCGATCAACGACGGCTCCTACCAGGTGCCGTCCCGCAATCCGGGTCCGGCGAACATGAGCTACTTCCCCGCGCCGGAGGGTTCGGGTGTTCCCGATTCGGTGAGCGAGATCATCGGTCTCACCGGTGACGACGCCGCCACCCCCGTCTCGTATGCCGGCTCGCGCATGGAGCAGGAGACCCTCGACGTGATCTACGGCCAGGCCACGGGTGTCGACCCGGAGGAGGTCCCCTCGTGGACCACCCGGCTCGGCGCTCCCGCCATGCGCGGTGCGGAGGTGAGCTTCCAGTGAGAGGACTGACTGCACCCCTCGTCAAACTGGTGATCTTCGCCGTCGTCACGATCCTCGCGACGACCGTCCTCGCCGCGACCATCGCGAGCGTCGGGGGAAGAGGAGGCACGAAGTTCCACGCGATCTTCTCGGACGTCACTTCCCTCAACAAGGGTGACGACGTGCGCATCGCCGGTGTGCGGGTCGGCCAGGTGGAGGACATCTCCATCGTCAACGAGCGCGAGGCGAAGGTGACCTTCTCGCTCGAGCAACGTGACTGGCTGCCCGCGAGCGCCACTGCCACCATCCGCTACCGCAACCTCGTCGGCCAGCGGTACATCGCCCTCGGTCAGGGCGACGGCCGGCAGGGCGAGAAGCTGACCTCGGGCGACACCATCCCGCTCGACCGCACCAAGCCGGCGGTCAACCTGACCACCCTGTTCGACGGTTTCCGTCCGCTCTTCCAGACGCTCAGCGCGGAGGACGTGAACAAGCTGTCGTACCAGATCATCCAGGTCTTCCAGGGGGAGCGGGGCACCGTCGACGAACTCGTCCGCAGCACCGGGACGCTGACCAACACCATCGCCGACAAGGATCGCGTCATCGGTGCGGTGATCGACAACCTCAACACCGTGCTCGCCACGATCGACGAACGCGACGAGCAACTCGACTCGCTGCTCGTCAACACGCAGGCGCTGGTCAGCGGGCTCGCCGCCGACCGCGACACCGTCGGCGCGGCGGTGCAGTCGATGGCCGGTCTGACCGACGCGGTCTCCGACGTCCTCGAACCCACGCGACCGTCGATCGCCCAGTCGATCACGGCCCTGGATCAGCTGACCGGCACGCTGAACGGCCGGCGGGACTCCGTCGACGCCGTGCTGGAGAACCTGCCGGTCAAGCTGGAGAAGCTCGGCCGCGTCGCGAGCTACGGTTCGTGGTTCCAGTTCTACCTGTGCGGTATCGACATCATCGCGGGCCCCGGCTCCGTGCCGTATCTGAACCTGCCGACGGGGCTGCCCACGGTGAATCAACCCATCTACACGAATGCGGCCAAGAGGTGCACGCAGGAGGGGATGCAGGAGTTGCAGGGACGATGAGCAAACGCCGCAGTCCGGCTGCCGCCGGTGCCCTGGGCATCGTCGTGATTCTGCTGGCCACACTGTCCGCCTTCTTCCTCGACTCGTTGCCGATCATCGGGGCGGGGGCCACCTACAAGGCCGAGTTCAGCGAGGCCGCGGGCCTGAAACCCACCAATGAGGTGCGCATCGCCGGCGTCAAGGTCGGCAAGGTCACCGGGATCGAACTCGAAGGCGACCGGGTCGTCGTGTCCTTCCAGGTCAAGGACGCCTGGATCGGCAACGACACCTCCGCGTCGATCCAGATCAAGACGATCCTCGGGCAGAAGTACCTCGCGCTCGACCCGCGCGGCAGCGAGGTGTTGAACCCCGACGACCGGATCCCGCTGGAACGCACGGTCGCGCCCTACGACGTGATCGAGGCGTTCTCGTCGGCGGCCACCACCTTGGGTGAGATCGACTCGGACCAGCTCGCCGACAGCTTCCGGGCCCTGTCCGACGCGTTCGCCGACACCCCCGACGACATCCGGGCCTCGCTCGACGGCATCGGCCGGTTGTCGGAGACGATCTCCAGCCGTGACCAGGAGCTGAAGAAGCTGCTCGAAGCGACCGGCAACGTCTCGCAGGTTCTCGCCGACCGCAACGCCGAGTTCAACCGGCTGATCTCCGACGGTGCGCTGCTCGTCGCCGAGCTCAACAACCGGCAGCAGGCGATCTCCCAGCTGCTCGAGGGCACCAAGCGGTTGTCGACCGAGCTGTCGGGCCTGGTGGAGGAGAACCGCGAGCAGATCGGGCCGGCGCTGCAGAAGCTGCGCGGGGTCGTCGACATCCTCCAGGAGAACAACGACAACATCGACCGGGCCATGCAGCTGTACGAACCGTTCGCCCGCGTCTACACGAACGTGGTCGGCAACGGCCGGTGGTTCGACCAGGTGGTCGTGAACCTCACCCCGCCGGGCCTGCCCGAGATCCCGGGCTACCGTGAGCCCGGCCGCCGTCTGGAAGGGGGCAACTGATGGCGCACACCGACAACGGTGAGGCCCGGACGGGTCGCGGCCGCCTCGTCGCCCTCGTCGCGCTGGTCACGGCGGTCGCGGTGGCGATCGCCGGAGCCGGATGGTGGTTCCTCACCCGCTACGGGACGACGGAGATCACCGCCTACTTCGACAAGGCCGTCGGCATCTACGAGGGTTCCGACGTGCGGGTCCTCGGCGTCGAGGTGGGCACGGTGACGTCCGTGGAACCCCAGGGTGAGGTCGTGAAGGTCGGCATGCGGGTCAACCGCGGTGTCGACATCCCCGCCGACGCGCGGGCCGTGCAGATCACCCCGTCCGTGGTCGCCGACCGCTACGTCCAGCTCACCCCCGCCTACACCGGTGGCGAGAAGATGAGCAGCGGCGCCGTGATCGAACGGGACCGCACCGCGATCCCCGTCGAGGTCGACCAGCTCTACGCGAGCATCGAGGAACTGTCGCGGGCGCTCGGCCCCGAAGGCGCCAACAAGGAGGGCGCGCTCACGGACTTCGTTGAGGTCGGTGCCGAGAACCTCGCCGGCAACGGTGAGGCTCTGGGCAAGAGCATCGAGGAGCTGTCGAAGGCGGCGCGCACACTCAACGAATCGCGCGACGACCTGTACGGCACCATCGAGAACCTGCAGGTCTTCGTCAGCGCCCTCGCCGCCAACGACCAGCAGGTGCGCCAGTTCAACTCCCAGCTCGCCGACCTGTCCGGCTTCCTCGCCGGGGAGCGGCAGAACCTGGGGGAGGCGCTCAACCAGCTGTCGGTGACCCTCGGTGAGGTGGCGTCCTTCGTGCGCGACAACCAGGCCGCGCTGAAGGACAACGTCGACGCGCTCGTGCCCATCACCGAGACCGTCGCCAACCGCCGGCAGGAACTCGTCGACTCGCTGACCCTGCTGCCCCTGGCGGTGAGCAACCTCGTCAACTCCTACGACGCCGAGGCCGGTGTCCTGGCGTCGCGTCTGGTGCTGCCCGACCTGCAGGACCCCGCCGGGGTGATCTGCAAGCTGATCGATCTGGGTCAGCTGGTTCCCGGCGACCCGCGGTTCGAGCAGCTCGGCCGGCAGATGCGGCCGGTCATCGACCGCTGCCGCGACGTGGCGACGCAGATCACCGAGGACCAGCGTTCGCCGGATCTGATTCTGCCGTTCGGCGTGCTCAGCGGCGAGAACATCCAGCGGCAGGTCACCCCGGGCACCGTGCCCGGTGTGGTCTCGCCCCGGTTCGACCTCCAGGGAGGAGATCGGTGACCCGTACGGCGAGAGGGCCCCGCGCGACGGCCTTCGGCGCGGCGGCGTGTGCGGTCGCGGTGACGGTGACCGGCTGCGGCGGCCTGTCCGACATCCCGTTGCCGGGCGGCGCGAACGTGGGCAGCGACCCCATCCACGTGACCATCCAGTTCGACGATGTGCTCGACCTCGTCCCGCAGTCCAGTGTCAAGGTCGACGGTGTGCCGGTCGGCCGCGTCGAGAAGATCGCGGTGGCCTCCGACTACGGGTGGACCGCCGACGTCGACATCGTGCTCGACGGCGCGGTGGACCTGCCGGCGAACGCGTTCGCGACCGTCGAGCAGTCGAGCCTGCTGGGCGAGAAGTTCGTCCAGCTCACCCCGCCGGAAGGGGAGGCCCCGACCGGGCGGCTCTCGGACGGCGACGTGATCCCGCTCGACCGCACCCGGCACGCGACCGAACTCGAACCCGTCCTCGGTGCGCTGTCGCTGCTGCTCAACGGTGGCGGTGTGGGTCAGCTCGCGCCGGTGGTCGAGGAGCTGTCCACGGCCTTCGAGGGGCGGGAGGACACCACCCGTAGCCTGCTCGAGCAGGCCGAGGCGCTCATCACCGGCCTCGAACAGCAGCGTGACGACATCACCCGTGCCCTCGACGGCCTCGATGCGCTGACCGTGCGGGTCGCCGACCAGACCGACAAGATCGCGGCGGTCCTCGACGAGCTCCCGGTCGCCACAGAGGTGCTCGAACAGCAGCGGCCGCAGCTCACCGCGCTGCTCGCCCAGCTCGACCGCCTCGGCGAAGCCGGGGTGGACGTGCTCGAGCAGTCCAAGGACGACCTGATCGCCGACCTGCTGGCACTGCGGCCCACCCTGCAGCAGCTCGCCGCGTCGGGTGAGGATCTCGTCGACGCCCTCGCCTTCCTGCCCACCGTCCCGTTCCCGGACGGGGTCGAGAAGGTCACGCAGGGCAACTCGGTGAACCTGTTCCTCATCGTCGACCTGCAGATCGGTGACGCCCTCGCCGCGCTCGGCGTGGGGCAGGGCGAGCCGGTCTACCGCGAGCCGAAGTTCGGCTACCCGAAGCCGCTCGTCGATCCGTCCAATCCCTACTACGACGGCAACGGGCCGCGGCCGGGCTGGCCGACGGTGTCGCTGCTGCCGATCCTGCCCACCCCGCAGCAGATGGGTCTCGACCTGCCCGAGGGGGTGGAGATCCCCGGCCTGACGGATGCGTCGGCCGACCGGGAATCCGGAGACACGGACACCGGTGGCGGGGCCCCGCAGGGGCCGCTGCAGGGAGTACTGAATCAGCTCGGACTCGGGGGTGGGCAGTGAGATCACGCCTGGTGAAGGTGCAGCTCGCGTTGTTCGTGATCATCGCGCTGTTCGGTATCACCTTCGTCGGTGCCCGCTACGTGCGGCTCGACAATCTGATGGGCTTCGGCCAGTACACGGTGGACGTGCGTTTCCCGCGCGCCGGCGGCATCTTCGAGAACGCCGAGGTGACCTACCGCGGTGTCCCGGTGGGCCGGGTCGGCACGCTCTCGCTCACCGACGACGGCATCAACGTGGAGCTGCACCTGGACAACGGTGGCCCGCAGATCCCGGCGTCGGCGCGTCCCGTCGTGGCCAACCGCTCGGCGATCGGTGAGCAGTACATCGATCTCCTGCCGCCGAACGACGAGGGTCCCTATCTCGAGGACGGCTCCGTCATCGAGGGCGACGAGGAGGATCTGCCCACCCCGGTCGAGGACCTGCTGGTGAGCACGAACGGCCTGGTGCGGTCGGTGCCGCTGGAACCGCTCCGCACGGTCGTCACCGAACTCGGCGACGCCTTCGACGGTCGCGGCGACGACCTACAGGTGCTCGTCGACGCGCTCGCCGGGCTGAGCGACATGGGCGTGGAGTACCTGCCGCAGACCGTCGGGCTCGTGCGCGACAGTTACACGGTGCTGGCCACCCAGTCGGAGCAGTCGTCGGCGATCCGGCAGTTCAGCTCCGATCTCGAGCTGGTCACCGCGCAGCTGCGCGACAGCGACCCGGACCTGCGCCGCCTGATCGAGACCGGCACCGACGCGAGCGATCAGCTCACGCAGCTGATGCAGGGCACGGGCCCGGGTCTGACGGCGAACCTCACCAACCTCGCGCTGGTGGGGGAAACGGTGGCGCCGCAGGCGATCGCTCTGCAGCCGCTGCTGGCCTTCCTTCCCGCCGTCGCCGCCACCGCCAGCACCACCGCGCCGGGTGACGGCGCCGTCCGGCAGGGCATCGTGCTCGAAACCAACAACCCGCCGTCGTGCACCATCGGCTACGAGGGAACCCAGGAGATCCTGGCGCAGATGCGGGCCCAGGACCCGAACTTCGACGACACCCAGCAGGACTTCCCGTTCAACACGGAGGCGTCCTGCGAGGTGCCGCAGGGCAGCGTCACCGGTGTGCGGAGCGCGAACCGCATCGTCTTCGCCGATCCGGCGACCATCCAGCCCTGGGACTTCATCCCGAAGAAGGATCCCGACAAGCTCAACCTGAACCCGATCGCGACGCAGCTGGCGCCGTTGCTCGGGGTCACCCCGAAGTGAGCAGTGAGTAGGTTTGTGCAGTGAGTGAATCGACGCCGTCCCCGAGTTCGTCCGACGCGTCGTCCGCGCCGGCGCCCGCCACCGGCGGGGCGGGCAAGGACACGGCACGCAGGGTGGCGACGATCGTCGTCGGTGTGCTGGCTGCCGCCGCGCTGGTCGCGGCGGGCTGGTTCGGTTACGGCTGGGCCCGCGCGCTGATCGTGGAGAAGCCGGTCGCCGAGGCCCGTGACGCGGCGTTGTCGGGGGCCATGCAGGCCGCCGTCAACCTCAACAGCGTCGATGCCGACGACGTGGACACCTCGATCGAGAACATGCGCTCGTCGATCACCGGCGACGCGCTGGTAGGCGATCTCGAGGCGACCGAGCAGGACATCCGCGACCGGGTCGCCGAGACCGGCACGAGCATGTCCGCGGAGGTGCTGTTCGGCACGCTGACGGAGCTGAACACCGACGACGACGTGGCGAAGGCCCTCGTGGTGCTGGCGGTGCGCACGGATACCCCGCAGTTCTATGTGGTGAACAAGGTGCCGGTGGTGGTGTCGATGCGTGAGGACGGCGGGACGTGGAAGGCCGAGCTCATCGAGCCGCTCGTCTCCACGGAGATGGACGCGGGTGTGCCTCCGGGCGCGACGCCTCCGGCTCCTGCCGGCGATCCGGCGGCTCCGGCTCCCGCCGGCGATCCGGCACAGCAGAGCCCGCCGGAAGGGGAGGCCGGGCCGTGACGTTTCCCGCTCCGACCATCCGCACTTCGATCGAGGAGAAGAAGTAGTGCCCCCGCAGCGACGGAAGACCGGACCGAGCGGACCGCCGCGCCGGCGCCCGAAGGTCGCGGGTACCTCGCGACCGCCCCGCTCCACCCCGCCCGCCGAGCAGTCCGCCGAGCGGATCGTCCCGCCGACCGCGATCCCGGAGGAGACCCGGACCGGGCAGGTCCACCTCGACAAGGCGGCGCCGGAGGAGACGGCCACCGCGCCGGAGGCGGAGGACACGGCCACCGCGCCGGAGAGACCCGTCGAGGAGGTGCCGCCCGCGGCCCCGCAGCCCGCCGCCGGGTCCGAGCCGGAGCCCGAGCCCGAGTCCGAGCCCGAGACCGAGACCGGGGCCGGCCGGTCCCGGGGCTGGGGTCCGGTCGTGCTGCTCGGTGCCGTGGCGGTCGCGCTCGCCGTCGTCGCGGTGATCGCCGCGTTCCGTCCGGGTGCCGACGTCTCCAACCGGGCCTGGGTCGACAGCACTGCGACGCAGGAGGTCACCGAGGCCGCCAAGTCCGCGATCGAGGCCATGCACGGCTACGACTACCGGACCATCGACGAGGACTTCGCCCGGATCCGAGAGCTGCTGACCCCCGAACGGCTCGAGGAGTTCGACGAGACGGCGGAGGTGACCAAGCAGGCGGCGATCCAGACCAGCACGGTCACCGAGGTGAACGTGCTGCACATCGGCACCTCGATGCTCGACGACACGCACGCGGAGGTCGCCGCCTACATCAACGTCAGTGCCACCGGGGAGGGCATCGCGCAGGGGAGCGCGGCGGCGCCGCTGCTGGTCCGGATGGAGAAGACGGACGGCCGCTGGCTGGTGTCGGAGATCCGCGACCGGTAGGGGCGGAGGACCCGTTCCGGAAGCGCAGTCTTGACGCGGGCGACGGGAGCGGTCACTCTATCGGTACGCCTGTTCGACTAATCGGGCTCCGAGGCGAGCCGTTCGAGGTCGTTTGCCAGGCTTCTTTGAGGCACCCCTGTGGACATTTCTGCTCGTTCGGTGTAGGTTAGTTCTTTGCGCTGGCTGCCTCCTGTTCACCTTCTGATCCTCGAGTCGGAATTCGCCCGAGAGGGCAAGACCGTCCCGATGCGACCATGGGGTCTCCGTACGGGTTGCGACCAGCGAAAACGCCCCACATGAAGAAGCAGGTACAGCGGCGGTCGCACCGGTTGGAGCGGCCCGCGTGAGGTGCTGGAAGGACGCATCTTGGCAGTCTCTAGCCAGACCAAGGCAGTAGCCGGAATCCCCGGAGCCCCCGCGAGGGTTTCGTTCGCGAAGATTCGCGAACCCCTCGAGGTTCCTGGACTCCTCGATCTACAGACAGACTCCTTCGAATGGTTGATCGGCTCCGAGCGCTGGCGCGCGAAGGCTGCCGAACGTGGTGACGGTCCCGTCGTCGGAGGCCTGGAGGAGGTCCTCGAGGAGATCTCCCCGATCGAGGATTTCTCGGGCTCGATGTCCCTGTCCTTCTCCGATCCGCGCTTCGACGAGGTCAAGGCCTCCGTCGAGGAGTGCAAGGACAAGGACATGACGTACGCGGCTCCGCTGTTCGTCACCGCCGAGTTCATCAACAACAACACCGGCGAGATCAAGAGCCAGACGGTCTTCATGGGTGACTTCCCGATGATGACCGACAAGGGCACCTTCATCATCAACGGCACCGAGCGTGTCGTGGTGTCGCAGCTCGTGCGTTCGCCGGGCGTCTACTTCGACAAGACCGTCGACAAGAGCACCGAGAAGGACCTGCACAGCGTCAAGGTCATCCCGGGCCGCGGCGCCTGGCTGGAGTTCGACGTCGACAA
The DNA here is from genome assembly GCF_025837095.1 of Rhodococcus sp. Z13. Taxonomy (NCBI): domain Bacteria; kingdom Bacillati; phylum Actinomycetota; class Actinomycetes; order Mycobacteriales; family Nocardiaceae; genus Rhodococcus; species Rhodococcus sacchari. The sequence continues at coordinate 3,445,667 of NZ_CP107551.1, read as the reverse complement.
GCGCGACACCGTCGGTGTCCGCATCGACCGCAAGCGCCGTCAGCCGGTCACCGTCCTGCTCAAGGCCCTCGGCTGGTCCACCGAGCAGATCGTCGAGCGTTTCGGGTTCTCCGAGATCATGATGTCGACGCTGGAGAAGGACAACACCGCCGGCACCGACGAGGCGCTGCTCGACATCTACCGCAAGCTCCGTCCGGGCGAGCCGCCGACCAAGGAGTCCGCGCAGACCCTGCTGGAGAACCTCTTCTTCAAGGACAAGCGCTACGACCTGGCGCGTGTGGGCCGTTACAAGATCAACCGCAAGCTCGGCCTCAACGCCGGCCAGCCGATCCAGGCGTCGACCCTCACCGAGGAAGACATCGTCGCCACGATCGAGTACCTCGTGCGTCTGCACGCGGGCGAGACCAAGATGACCGTCCCCGGCGGCGTCGAGGTTCCCGTCGAGGTCGACGACATCGACCACTTCGGCAACCGTCGTTTGCGCACGGTCGGCGAGCTCATCCAGAACCAGATCCGTGTGGGCCTGTCCCGCATGGAGCGCGTGGTCCGCGAGCGCATGACCACTCAGGACGTCGAGGCGATCACGCCGCAGTCGCTGATCAACATCCGTCCGGTCGTCGCTGCGATCAAGGAGTTCTTCGGAACCTCCCAGCTGTCGCAGTTCATGGACCAGAACAACCCGCTGTCGGGCCTGACCCACAAGCGTCGCCTGTCGGCCCTCGGCCCCGGTGGTCTGTCGCGTGAGCGCGCCGGCCTCGAGGTCCGCGACGTCCACCCGTCGCACTACGGCCGTATGTGCCCGATCGAGACCCCGGAAGGCCCGAACATCGGCCTGATCGGTTCGCTCTCGGTCTACGCCCGGGTCAACCCCTTCGGTTTCATCGAGACGCCGTACCGCAAGGTCGTCGACGGTGTCGTCACCGACGAGGTCGAGTACCTGACCGCCGACGAGGAGGATCGTTACCTCATCGCGCAGGCGAACTCGCCGGTGACCTCGGAGAACCGTTTCGCCGAGGACCGCGTGCTCGTCCGCAAGAAGGGCGCGGAGATCGAGTACGTCCCGGCCGACCAGGTCGAGTACATGGACGTCTCGCCGCGCCAGATGGTGTCGGTCGCGACCGCCATGATCCCGTTCCTCGAGCACGACGACGCCAACCGTGCCCTCATGGGTGCGAACATGCAGCGTCAGGCCGTGCCGCTGGTGCGCAGCGAGGCCCCGGTCGTCGGCACCGGCATGGAGCTGCGTGCCGCCGTCGACGCCGGCGACGTCATCGTCACCGAGAAGAGCGGTGTCATCGAGGAGGTCTCCGCGGACTTCATCACGGTGATGGCCGACGACGGCACCCGCAAGACCTACCGTCTGCGCAAGTTCGAGCGTTCCAACCAGGGCACCTGCGCCAACCAGCGTCCGATCGTGGACGAGGGCCAGCGCGTCGAGGCCGGTCAGGTCCTCGCCGACGGCCCCTGCACCGAGAACGGTGAGATGGCGCTCGGCAAGAACCTGCTCGTGGCGATCATGCCGTGGGAGGGCCACAACTACGAGGACGCGATCATCCTGTCGCAGCGCCTCGTGGAGGAGGACGTGCTCACCTCGATCCACATCGAGGAGCACGAGATCGACGCCCGCGACACCAAGCTCGGTGCCGAGGAGATCACCCGCGACATCCCGAACGTCTCGGACGAGGTCCTCGCAGATCTCGACGAGCGCGGCATCGTCCGCATCGGTGCCGAGGTCCGCGACGGCGACATCCTCGTCGGCAAGGTCACCCCGAAGGGCGAGACCGAGCTGACCCCCGAGGAGCGCCTGCTCCGCGCGATCTTCGGTGAGAAGGCGCGCGAGGTGCGCGACACCTCGCTGAAGGTGCCCCACGGTGAGAGCGGCAAGGTCATCGGCGTCCGCGTGTTCTCGCGCGAGGACGACGACGATCTGCCCCCGGGTGTCAACGAGCTCGTGCGGGTCTACGTCGCCCAGAAGCGCAAGATCCAGGACGGCGACAAGCTCGCCGGCCGCCACGGCAACAAGGGCGTCATCGGCAAGATCCTCCCGCAGGAGGACATGCCGTTCCTGCCCGACGGCACCCCGGTCGACATCATCCTGAACACCCACGGTGTTCCGCGTCGTATGAACATCGGCCAGGTGCTCGAGACGCACCTCGGCTGGATCGGCAAGGCCGGCTGGAAGATCCAGGTCGCCGACGACGGTTCCCGTCCCGAGTGGGCGCAGAACCTGTCCGAGGAGATGCTGGCGGCCGAGCCGAACACCAACATCGCCACCCCTGTGTTCGACGGTGCACGCGAGGAGGAGCTGACGGGTCTGCTGTCCTCGACGCTGCCGAACCGCGACGGTGAGGTCATGGTCGGCCCCGACGGCAAGGCGACGCTCTTCGACGGGCGTTCCGGCGAGCCGTTCCCGTACCCGGTGTCGGTCGGCTACATGTACATCATCAAGCTGCACCACCTGGTCGACGACAAGATCCACGCGCGTTCGACCGGCCCGTACTCGATGATCACCCAGCAGCCGCTCGGCGGTAAGGCCCAGTTCGGTGGCCAGCGCTTCGGTGAGATGGAGTGCTGGGCCATGCAGGCCTACGGTGCCGCGTACACGCTCCAGGAACTCCTCACGATCAAGTCCGACGACGTGGTGGGCCGCGTCAAGGTCTACGAGGCGATCGTCAAGGGCGAGAACATCCCGGAGCCGGGCATCCCCGAGTCGTTCAAGGTTCTCCTCAAGGAGCTCCAGTCGCTGTGCCTGAACGTGGAGGTGCTCTCCAGCGACGGCGCCGCCATCGCCATGGCGGACGGCGACGACGAGGACCTCGAGCGGGCGGCCGCCAACCTGGGCATCAACCTTTCCCGCAACGAGTCGGCCACGGTCGACGACCTCGCGAACTAGGAGCCGACCCGATGCGGTACGTCGTCCACCCGGAAGGGCGTACCGCGTCGGGTCCCGGCAGCGATAGCGACAACTAGCAGCAATACAACCCGCACAGGGGAAAGGAAGTTACGTGCTCGACGTCAACTTCTTCGATGAACTGCGGATCGGCCTGGCCACCGCCGAGGACATCCGCAACTGGTCGTACGGCGAGGTCAAGAAGCCCGAGACCATCAACTACCGCACGCTCAAGCCCGAGAAGGACGGCTTGTTCTGCGAGAAGATCTTCGGTCCCACCCGGGACTGGGAGTGCTACTGCGGCAAGTACAAGCGTGTCCGCTTCAAGGGCATCATCTGCGAGCGCTGCGGCGTCGAGGTGACCCGCGCCAAGGTCCGCCGCGAGCGCATGGGCCACATCGAGCTCGCCGCGCCGGTGACCCACATCTGGTACTTCAAGGGTGTGCCGAGCCGTCTCGGCTACCTGCTCGACCTCGCGCCGAAGGATCTCGAGAAGATCATCTACTTCGCCGCGTACGTCATCACCTCGGTCGACGACGAGCTGCGCCACAACGAACTCTCCACTCTCGAGGCCGAGATGGAGGTCGAGAAGAAGTCGGTCGCCGACCAGCGCGACGCCGACCTGGAGGCCCGCGCCCAGAAGCTCGAGGCCGACCTGGCCGAGCTCGAGGCCGAAGGTGCCAAGTCCGACGTCCGCCGCAAGGTCAAGGACGGCGGCGAGCGCGAGATGCGTCAGATCCGCGACCGGGCGCAGCGTGAGCTGGACCGCCTGGACGAGATCTGGAGCACCTTCACCAAGCTGAAGCCGAAGGATCTGATCGTCGACGAGATGATCTACCGGGAGCTGCAGGACCGCTACGGCGAGTACTTCACCGGTGCCATGGGCGCCGAGGCGATCCAGAAGCTCATCGAGAACTTCGACATCGACGCCGAGGCCGAGTCGCTGCGCGAGGTCATCCGCAGCGGCAAGGGCCAGAAGAAGCTGCGCGCCCTCAAGCGCCTGAAGGTCGTCGCGGCCTTCCAGCAGTCGGGCAACTCCCCGATGGGCATGGTCCTCGACGCCGTTCCGGTGATCCCGCCGGAGCTGCGCCCGATGGTGCAGCTCGACGGTGGCCGCTTCGCGACCTCCGACCTCAACGACCTGTACCGCCGCGTCATCAACCGCAACAACCGCCTCAAGCGACTGATCGACCTCGGTGCCCCCGAGATCATCGTCAACAACGAGAAGCGGATGCTGCAGGAATCCGTCGACGCCCTGTTCGACAACGGCCGTCGTGGCCGGCCGGTCACCGGTCCCGGTAACCGGCCGCTCAAGTCGCTGTCCGATCTGCTCAAGGGCAAGCAGGGCCGCTTCCGTCAGAACCTGCTCGGTAAGCGCGTCGACTACTCGGGCCGTTCGGTCATCGTCGTCGGTCCGCAGCTCAAGCTGCACCAGTGCGGTCTGCCGAAGCTCATGGCGCTCGAGCTGTTCAAGCCGTTCGTGATGAAGCGTCTGGTCGACCTCAACCACGCGCAGAACATCAAGTCCGCCAAGCGCATGGTCGAGCGTCAGCGCCCGCAGGTGTGGGACGTCCTCGAAGAGGTCATCAACGAGCACCCGGTGCTGCTGAACCGTGCACCCACGCTGCACCGCCTCGGCATCCAGGCGTTCGAGCCGCAGCTCGTCGAGGGCAAGGCCATCCAGCTGCACCCGCTCGTGTGTGAGGCCTTCAACGCCGACTTCGACGGTGACCAGATGGCCGTGCACCTCCCGCTGTCCGCGGAGGCGCAGGCCGAGGCCCGCATCCTGATGCTGTCCTCGAACAACATCCTGTCGCCGGCATCGGGCCGCCCGCTCGCCATGCCGCGTCTGGACATGGTCACGGGTCTGTTCCACCTGACCCGCCTCGTCGAGGACGCCGCCGGCGCCTACAAGCCCGCGACGTCCGAGGAGCCGGAGCAGGGTGTGTACTCGTCGCCGGCCGAGGCCATCATGGCCGTCGACCGCGGTGTGCTGTCGGTCCAGGCCCCGATCAAGGTGCGCCTGACGCAGCTGCGTCCGCCGCGCGAGGTCGAGGACGAGCTGTTCCCCGAGGGCTGGAAGTACGGTCAGCCGTGGACCACGCACACGACCCTCGGCCGCGTGATGTTCAACGAGCTGCTGCCGACGAACTACCCGTTCGTCAACGACGTCATGCCGAAGAAGCGTCAGGCCGCGATCATCAACGATCTCGCCGAGCGCTACCCGATGATCGTCGTCGCGCAGACCGTCGACAAGCTCAAGGACGCCGGTTTCTACTGGGCGACCCGGTCGGGCGTGACGGTCTCGATGGCGGACGTGCTCGTTCCGCCGGAGAAGAAGGACATCCTGGAGCGGTACGAGACGCAGGCCGACGCGATCCAGCGGCAGTACGACCGAGGCAAGCTCTCGGAGGACGAGCGTCGCGACTCGCTGGTCAAGCTGTGGCAGGAAGCGACCGAAGAGGTCGGTCAGGCCATGGAGGCGCACTACCCGGACGACAACCCGATCCCGACGATCGTCAAGTCCGGTGCTGCGGGCAACATGACCCAGATCCGCTCGCTGTCGGGCATGAAGGGTCTGGTGACGAACCCGAAGGGCGAGTTCATCCCGCGCCCGATCAAGTCCTCGTTCCGCGAGGGCCTGACCGTCGCCGAGTACTTCATCAACACGCACGGTGCGCGTAAGGGTCTGGCCGACACCGCTCTCCGTACCGCCGACTCAGGTTACCTGACCCGTCGTCTGGTCGACGTGTCGCAGGACGTCATCGTCCGCGAGGTCGACTGCGGCACGCCGCGCGGTATCGAGATGACCATCGCCGAGCCCGCTCGCGACGCCACCGGTCAGCCGACCGGCGAGCTCGTGCGCGACGCTCACATCGAGACCAGCACCTACGCCCGCACCCTGGCTGCGGACGCGGTCGACGCGAACGGCAACGTCGTCGTCGAGCGTGGTTCCGACCTGGGCGACCCGGCCATCGAGGCGCTGCTCGCGGCCGGCATCCAGAAGGTCAAGGTCCGCTCGGTCCTGACCTGCGACACCGGCACCGGCGTCTGCGCGACCTGCTACGGCCGTTCGATGGCGACCGGCAAGCTCGTCGACATCGGCGAGGCCGTCGGTATCGTCGCCGCCCAGTCGATCGGTGAGCCCGGTACGCAGCTGACGATGCGTACCTTCCACCAGGGTGGCGTCGGTGAGGACATCACCGGTGGTCTGCCCCGCGTCCAGGAGCTGTTCGAGGCCCGCATCCCGAAGGGTAAGGCCCCGATCGCGGACGTGTCCGGCCGCATCCGTCTCGAGGACGACGATCGGTTCTACAAGATCACGATCATCCCCGACGACGGTGGCGAGGAGGTCGTGTACGACAAGCTGTCCAAGCGTCAGCGTCTGCACGTCATCCGCAAGGCCGACGGCACCGAGGGTGTTCTGGCGGACGGCGACCACGTGGAGGTCGGTCAGCAGCTCCTCGAGGGTGCTGCCGATCCGCACGAGGTGCTGCGCGTCATGGGCCCGCGTCAGGTCCAGGTCCACCTGGTCCACGAGGTCCAGGAGGTCTACCGGAGCCAGGGCGTGTCGATCCACGACAAGCACATCGAGGTCATCGTGCGCCAGATGCTGCGTCGCGTGACGATCATCGACTCGGGTTCGACGGAGTTCCTGCCCGGTTCGCTCGTCGAGCGCAGCGAGTTCGAGGCCGCGAACCGTCGTGTGGTCCAGGAGGGTGGCGAGCCGGCTGCCGGCCGTCCGGTCCTCATGGGTATCACGAAGGCGTCGCTGGCCACCGACTCGTGGCTGTCGGCCGCGTCCTTCCAGGAGACCACTCGCGTCCTGACCGACGCGGCGATCAACTGCCGCTCGGACAAGCTGATCGGTCTCAAGGAGAACGTGATCATCGGCAAGCTGATCCCGGCCGGTACCGGCATCAACAAGTACCGGAACATCCAGGTTCAGCCGACAGAGGAAGCGCGTGCTGCCGCCTACGCCATCCCGGCGTACGACGACCAGTACTACTCGCCGGACGGCTTCGGCCAGAACACCGGCGCTGCGGTTCCGCTGGACGACTACGGTTACTCCAACGACTACCGGTAGTTCGCTGCCGTAGATGACGAAGGTCCCGCCCCCTTTCTCTTCGGGGGGCGGGACCTTCGTTTTCGCCGGGTCCCGGTTCGGGGCCGGGGGTCGCTCGGGTCGCGGGGGTCAGCGGGCGATGTGGAAGCCGACCAGTTCGGCGCCGCTGCGCGGGGCCAGTTCCGACCACGAGCCCGGCACGGTGAGCACGGCCACCGCCGAGGTGGGGAACTTCTCGGCGACCTGATGGGCGGCGTCGTTGCCGTGGTCGGTGATCAACCCGAGTGCGGTCGCCGACAGCGTCGGCTCGTGCCCGACGACCAGCAGGGTGTGCACGTCGTCGGGGACGGCCCGGATCGCGGCGACGAGGGTGTCGGGGTCGGCGCCGTACAGGCTCTCGAGATAGTCGACGGGTGCCTCGACGGCGGCTTCGGCGAGGGTCTTGCGGGTGCGGGTCGCGGGGGAGCACAGCACTGCGTCCACCGGGGGCAGGTTCGCCCGGATCCAGCGGCCGGCCAGCCCGGCTTCGCGGCGCCCGCGCGGGGACAGGGGCCGATCGCGATCGTCCACGTCGTCCGGGTACGCGGACTTGCCGTGACGCAGCAAGATCAGGGTACGGGTCATGCCGTCCACCGTAGAGCGTCTAGATCTGCGCGAGCCATGCGACCGCGCGGATGCCGTCGCCCACGGTGAACCACACCGTCGTCCCCCCGGGGTCGTGCCGGGTCTGCAGGGTGAGTTTCTCGCCGCCGCCGATGGGCCGCAGGTGCTCGATCACCGCGCGGTAGGGCGCGGCCGGTGGTTCGGGCCGGGTCGCGAGAACCTCCTCGACGGCGTGCCAGTAGACGGCGTTGTTGACGTGCCCGAACGGGTCGAGGTCGGTGGCCCGTAGCGGGAAGGGGCGCGTGTCGTCCACGTCCGCGGGGACGCGGTCGGGCAGCCAGGCCCGCCATTTGAGCCTCGTGTCGTGCGCGTACCGCGCCATGTGCTCGAACAGTGGGTCGCTGATGCGGGTGGGGGCGCCGGAGGTCGGGCCGATGTCGATCCAGAAGGCGGAGGTCTCGATCAGCGGGCCCTCGTCGTCGCCCTCGGGAGCGTCGAGGCGCACCCGCACGTTCGCCCAGCGGGTGGACAGCGCGTCGCACCAGCGGCGCAGCCGGAGCCGGTCGCCGTACCGGGCGGGACGGAGTACGTCGACGACGGTGCGCCGGACGATCCACAGCGGATCGGTGTCGGCCGCGTCGACCGCCGCGAGATTGTCGGTGCCGATGTCCTGCAGGTAGCGGGCCACGCCGTCGAGGCGCAGCCGGTGGTCGGTGTCGACGTCACCGGTGCGGACCGTGCGTTCGGTGGAGAAGGGGGTGGCGCCCTCCGGGAGCGGTGACAGCGGCTGCGTCCACGGTTTCTCGGTGACGGACGTCGGCTCGGCCATGATCTTCCCCCAGGTTCCGGATCCATCCGATCGTGCGATTCTCGCAGCTTCCCGACGGGGACGTGGGTGTCTTGCGCACTCTTCGCGACTGCCGCTACAGTCGTATTAACTGTTACGCCACGTTACATGAATCCTGTGGCGCCCGGCTTGCGAGGACTCCCATGGCCTACGTGATCACCCAGACCTGCTGCAACGACGCGAGCTGCGTCGCGGTCTGCCCCGTGAACTGCATCCACCCCACGCCGGACGAGCCCGAATTCGCGACGGCCGAGATGCTCCACATCGACCCGAAGACCTGCATCGACTGCGGTGCCTGTGCCGACGCCTGCCCGGTCGAGGCGATCCTGCCCGACGACAAACTCGACCCCTCCCAGGCACGCTTCGCCGAGATCAACGCCGACTACTACTCGGCGCACCCGGTCCCCGAGGGCTGGCACCCCCTCGTGCCCATCCCCGCCCCGCCACGCGACCGCGGCACCCTCCGGGTCGCCATCGTCGGCGCCGGCCCCGCCGCCTGCTACGCCGCCCAGGAACTGCTCGAACGCTCCGACGTCGAGGTCGAGATGTTCGACCGTCTCCCCACCCCCTTCGGGCTCGTGCGCGCCGGCGTCGCACCCGACCACCCCGGCACCAAGGCCGTCACCGAGTCGTTCGAACGGTCGTTCCGCCGCGACGAGTTCGCCCTGCACCTCGACACCGAGATCGGTCGCGACCTCACCCACGACGAACTGCTCGACCACCACCACGCCGTCCTCTACGCCACCGGCGCGTCCTCCGACCGCCGCCTCGGCATCCCCGGCGAGGACCTGCCCGGCAGTCACGCCGCCACCGAATTCGTCGCCTGGTACAACGGCCACCCCGACCACGCCGACCACACCTTCGACCTGTCCGGCGAACGCGCCGTGATCGTCGGCAACGGCAACGTCGCCCTCGACGTCGCACGGATCCTCACCATGGACGTCGACGAACTCGCCCGCACCGACATCGCCGACCACGCCCTGCAGGCGCTGCGGCAGAGCAACATCCGCGAAGTGGTCCTCCTCGGCCGCCGCGGACCGGCCCAGGCCGCCTACAGCAACCCCGAATTCCTCGCCCTCGGCGACCTCACCGGCGTCGACGTCGTGATCGACGACGCCGAACTCGACCTCGACCCGGCCAGTGCCCGCGCCGTCGACACCGACCCGGCCACCGCCCTGCGCGTGCGGCTCGCCCGCGAGTACGCCCAGCGGCCCCCGCGCGCCGGGCACCGCCGCATCGTCTTCCGTTATCTCGCTGCGCCGCACGAGATCCTCGGCGAGGATCGCGTCACCGGCCTGCGGATCGAACGCACCGCACTCGTCGAGGACGGCGACCGGCTCACGGCCCGCCCCACCGGTGAGTTCGAGGACCTGGACGCCGCGCTCGTCCTGCGCTCGATCGGATACCGGGCGGTGCCGATCCCCGGCGTGCCCTTCGACGACACCCGCGGCATCGTCCCCAACGAGGGCGGCCGCGTCGTTCCCGGCGTCTACGTCGCCGGCTGGGCCAAGCGGGGCCCGAACGGCGTCATCGGCACCAACAAGGGCTGCGCCAAGGAGACCGTCGCCGCGCTGCTCGCCGACTTCGACTCCGGCGCGCTGCCCACCCCGCGCGGCGACCGGCGGGCCCTGAACCGGCTGCTCGCGCAGCGCCGCCCCGACCGTGTCGACCTCGACGGCTGGCATGCCATCGATGCCGCCGAGCGTCGCGCCGGACGTGCCCAGGGACGTCCCCGGGTCAAGATCACCGACCGCGGCGCACTCGTCGGACTCGGTCGCCGCCGGCGCCGGCTGCCGCTGCTCACGGGCCTGCGGCGCTGACCGCCGTCCCGGGCCGGTGACCCTCGGCGTGGTGTTCCACACCTGGTGACGCAGGTCGCGGACGGTCCCGGCGTTCGCCGATAGGCTCGGGCGGACATCTCCCGCGACCGGAACGGACGGAACCCGAGCATGACCAGCAATGCCCTCGACCGCACCACGCTGACGCGCCGTGGACTCCTCGGAGGAGCCGGCGCCGTCGCGGCGACCGTCGCGTTGGCCGCCTGCGGATCCGCCGGTGGGAGTGCGGGCGAGGACACCGCGGTCGCGGCCGCACCCACCACGACGACCCCGCCGGGCCCGGACGCCAAGGTCGTCGCCGCCGTCACGGACGTGCCGGTCGGCGGCGCGGTGCTGCTCGCATCCGAGCGGCTCGTGCTGACCCAGCCCACCGAGGGCGACTTCCGGGCGTTCACCGCGCTGTGCACCCACCAGGGCTGCAACATCACCGGTGTCGAGGACGACCGCATCGTGTGCAACTGCCACGGCAGCCGCTTCGATCTCGACGGCAATCCCGTCGAGGGCCCGGCGAAGCGTCCGTTGAAGGTGCGTTCCGTGGAGGCGCGCGGCGCGGATCTGGTGGTCGACTGATCTCCTCGGGATAGAGTCGGCCCTTGTGAGGACGATCGGGAGCCGGCGGCTGTGAGGGCGATCGGGGGCTGGCGCCCCCGGGCGCTGCGGGAAGGCGACGACCCCGACCCCCGGTTCACGCTGGCCAACGAACGCACCTTCCTCGCCTGGGTGCGCACCGCCCTCGGAATCGTCGCCGCCGCGGTCGCCTTCGAGACGTTCGCCGGCGACATCCTCACCTTCGGTCTCCGCACGGCCCTGGCGTGCGTCCTGCTCGTCTTCGCCGCGCTGCTGGTGATCTTCGCGCTGGTGCGCTGGCACCGCGTCGAACATGCCATGCGCACCGGCCGGTCGCTGCCCGTGCCGTGGACCGCCTATCTGCTCGCGTTCGCCATCGGCACCGTCGGGGTGGTGCTGGCGATCGCCATCGCCCGGTGAGCGGCACGTGATGCGCGGGGACGCGCCGAGTCACGACGATCCGGGCCTGCAACCGGAACGCACCAGCCTGTCGTGGCTGCGTACCGGCGCGGTGCTCGGCGCCGTCGTCCTCGTCTTCATGCGCCTCGCCCCTGGCCCCGGGCCGGTCGTCGCGACGATCGGACTGGTCTGCCTCGTCCCGGTGCTCGCGGTGCTGCTCGCCTCCCGGGCAGGACACCGGGCGCGCGTGCGCGGACTCGTCGCCGGTCGCGCCCCCTACTTCTGGTGGCGCAACGTCGCGATCACCGCGACCGTCGTGGTGCTCGCCCTCGCATCGGCGATCCTCATGCTCACATCGCACTGACCCGCTCCCGTGGTCACTGCACGCCGCCCCGCTCCCGTGGTCACTGCACGCCGCCCCGCTCCCGTGGTCACTGCACGCTGCCCCGCTCCTGCGGTCACGCCGCACCGACCAGCAGCACCCCGGCCAGGGCGATGCCCGCGACCCACACCGTCGCGACGGTGGCCAGCGCCACCGGCCGCCAGCCGATCCCGCGCAGCACCTCCCGCCGCACCCCCGTGCCCAGGGCGAACATCGCCGCCGCGAGCAGTACCGTCTGCACGGTCTGCGCCGCCTCCACCACGACCGGGGTCACCGCGCCCGTCGACCGGAGGGCGACACAGGCGAGGAAGCCCACCAGGAAGAGAGGCACGATCGGGGGAGCCGTCCCGTCGGAGCGCCCGTTCCCGCGTCGCCGCGCCACGACACCGACGACGGCAACCACCGGCGCCAGCAGTGCGACGCGGGCGAGCTTGACCGTCACCGCGACCGCGAGGACACTGCCGCCGGACAGTGCGGTGCCGGCCGCCACGACCTGCGCGACCTCGTGGATCGAGGCTCCCGCCCAGACCGCCGCGACCTGCGGTTCGAGCCCCAGCATCCCCGCGGCCAGGGGGACGAGCGGGATCATCGCGGTCCCGAAGACCACCACCAGGGCGACGGTCGTCACCAGCTCCCGCTTGCGGGCGTCGACCACTCCGTCGACGGCGGCGGCCGCGGCGGCACCGCAGATCGAGAAACCGCACGCGATGAGCAGCCGCTGCGGCCACTCCACCCCGAGCCACCGGCCGGTCAGCAGCGACCCGCCGATCCCCGCGACCACGACGACGGCCGCAACGGCGACGGTGCCCCACCCGAGGCCCAGTACGTCGGAGACGGCGAGCTGCAGACCGAGCAGCGCCACCCCGATGCGGAGCAGGTGTTTCGAGGCGACGGCGAGCCCGGGGGAGAGGCGGTCGACGGTCGGCGACAGTGCGGTGTTCGCCACGACCACCCCCAGCAGGATCGCGACGAGCAGGGGACTGATCCCCGGCAGCAGACGGGCGGCCGCGAACGCCGCGCCCGCCCCGGCCCCGGCGAGCAGCAGACCCGGACCGACACCCGCCCGCGACGCCACCGGTACCGGCACCGGTGAACCACCGATCGTGAATCGGGACGGGAGCGCGCGTGTGGTGAGCATGCCTCGACTCTTCCGTGCGCGGAGCACTCCGACCAGCCGCCGATCGCACATGAGCTCATATCGGATCGATATGACCAAGCCCTCGGGCATATCGTTCCGGCATGACCTCCTGGCCCGATCTCACCGCCCTCGAACTGCTCGTGGGGGTCGACGACCACGGCGGACTCGGCGCCGCGGCCCGCGCTGCCGGGCTCGCCCAGCCCAACGCGACCCGCATGCTCCGCCGCCTCGAACGGCAGCTCGGCACCGAGCTCGTGCGGCGCGGCCGCACCGGATCCGTGCTCACCCCCGCGGGCACCATCGTGGCGCACTGGGCCCGCGAGGTGCTCGCCGACACCGAACGCCTGCTCGACGCCGCCGCGGCGCTGCGCAGCGAACTCCGGCCCGAACTCGTCGTCGCGGCCTCGATGACGATCGCCGAACATCTCGTGCCCCGCTGGCTCGGCGCCTTCCGGCTCGTCCGCAACGACGTGCAGATCCAGCTCCGGGTCCACAACTCGATGCGGGTGTGCGATCTCGTCGCCGAGGGCGGATGCGATCTCGGCTTCGTCGAGGGCCCCACCGTCCCCGACGGGCTGCACAGCGTCCCGGTCGCGCGGGACCGCCTGGTGGTGGTCGTCCCGGCCGGGCACCCTTGGGCGCGCCGCCGCCGCCCGCTCACCGTCGCGGAGCTCGCGGCGACCCCGCTCGTGGTGCGGGAGGAGGGCTCCGGAACGCGGCGCACCCTCGATCTCGCCCTGCAGGAGTACGACCGGGCCGCGCCGCTGCTCGAACTCGGCAGCGGTGCCGCGGTGCGCACGAGCGTGCTCGGCGGGACGGGCCCGGCGGTGCTCAGCACGCTGGCGGTCTCGGAGTATCTCGACTCCGGCCGGTTGGTCGTGGTGGAGGTCGACGGCCTCGATCTGCGCCGTGTGCTGCGGGCGGTGTGGCGGCCGCCGCGCACCCTCGCCGGCCCGGCGGGGGAGCTCGTCCGCATGATCACCCGAGGCCGGTGAGGTCCGCTCCATAAAACAATCACGAGTGCTTGATTTTGGAGGTGTGACGTGTGACGCTTGCTGCATGGCCGACCTGCACACCGTGCTCGCCGATCTCCGCGCCGAAGGCGACGCCCTCGAGGCCCTCGTTGCGGAGCTCCCCGAACAGGATTGGAAGCGGCCCACTCCGGCCGCCGGATGGACCGTCGCCCACCAGATCGGACACCTGCTGTGGACCGACCGGGCGGCACTCACCGCGATCCGTGACCCCGAGGCGTTCACGGCGGCGGTGACCGAGGCCTTCGCCGACGCGAGCGGATTCGTCGACGCCGGCGCCGCCGAACAGGCCGCCCGGCCCGCCGTCGAGCTGCTCGACGACTGGCGCCGGACCCGCGCCGAACTCGCGAAGGCCCTCGCCGACGTGCCGCAGGGGCAGAAGATCCTGTGGTTCGGACCCCCGATGTCCGCGACCTCGATGGCCACCGCCCGCATCATGGAGACCTGGGCGCACGGCGAGGACGTCGCCGACGCACTCGGCGTCGCCCGCGCCTCCACCGCGCGCCTGAAACACGTCGCGCATCTGGGGGTGCGCACCCGCGACTTCGCCTATCTCATCCGCGATCTCACCCCGCCCGCCGAACCGTTCCGCGTCGTCCTCACCGCACCCGACGGCAGCGAGTGGACCTGGGGACCGGACGACGCACCGCAGTCGGTCACCGGCCCGGCGCCGGACTTCTGCCGCCTGGTCACCCAGCGCGTCCACCGCGACGACACCGCCCTCGTCGCCACGGGACCAGACGCCGACGCCTGGCTCGACATCGCCCAGGCCTTCGCCGGCCCCTCCGGAGGTGGGCGCCCGCGGAAGGGCGGCGAGAGGGACAACGTATGAGCATGTGGGACACGGACGAACGCCGCGCGCTGCGCGCGACCGTCACCGGCTTCGTCGAACGCGAGATCCTGCCCTGCCTCGACGACTGGGAGCGCGGCGGTGAACTGCCCCGCGAGCTGCACCGCGCCGCGGCGAAGGTCGGCCTGCTCGGTATCGGATTCCCTGAGGAGGTCGGAGGCTCCGGCGGCGACGGCGCCGACACGCTCACTGTCTGCGAGGCGTTCCACGAGGCGGGCGGGTCGGGCGGTGCGTTCTCGTCGCTGTTCACCTGTGGCATCGCCCTGCCGCACCTCGTCGCGGCCGGCGACCCCGAGCAGATCGAGAAGTGGGTACGGCCCACGCTCGCAGGCGAACTCATCGGCTCGCTGGCGATCACCGAACCCGACGGCGGCTCGGATGTCGGACACCTGCGGACCACCGCGGTCCGCGACGGCGACCACTACGTCGTCAACGGAGCCAAGACCTACATCACCTCGGGATGCCGCGCCGACTTCGTCGTCACCGCCGTCCGCACCGGCGGTCCCGGTGCCGCAGGGGTCTCGCTGCTCGTGATCGAGAAGGGCACAGCGGGTTTCACGGTTTCACGCAAGCTCGACAAGATGGGCTGGCGCGCATCCGACACCGCCGAACTGTCCTTCGTCGACGTCCATGTGCCGGTGAGCAACCTCGTCGGTGCGGAGAACACCGGATTCTGGCAGATCGCGCAGGCTTTCGTGTCCGAGCGCATCGCGCTGGCGGCCCAGGCCTATTCGGGTGCGCAGCGTTGCCTCGATCTGACGGTCGCGTGGTGCCGCGACCGTCAGACCTTCGGTCGTCCCCTGATCACCCGGCAGGCCGTGCAGCGCACGCTCGCCGACATGGCCCGGCGCATCGACGTCGCGCGGGTGTACACGCGGCACGTCGTCGAGCGGGCGTTGACCGGCGAGACCGACCTCGTCGCCGAGGTGTGCTTCGCGAAGAACACCGCCGTCGAGGCCGGGGAATGGGTGGCGCACCAGGCCGTCCAGTTGTTCGGCGGCCTCGGTTACATGTCCGAGTCCGAGGTCGAACGGCAGTACCGCGACATGCGCATCCTCGGCATCGGTGGCGGCACCACCGAGATCCTCACCGAGCTCGCCGCCAAGCGGCTGGGTTTCGGCGCCTGACCGTACGGCCCCCTCCACCCGACCCACACACCCGACCCATCGACCGATCCCATCGAATCGAACACCGGAGACACCTGTGAGCTTCATCGAGACCGACGAACACAAGCAGCTGCGCGAGGCCGTCTCGGCCCTCGCCGAACGCTACAACTACGTCGACTACGTCCTGCCCAAGGCCCGTAGGCACGAACCGCTCTCCGAACTGTGGGCCGAGGCAGGGAAACTCGGATTCCTCGGCGTGAACCTTCCGGAGGAATACGGCGGCGGGGGAGCGGGCATCTACGAACTCGCCATCGTCCAGGAGGAGATGTCCGCCAAGGGATGCGGGCTGCTGCTCGTCGTGGTGTCGTCCGCGATCTGCGGCACCATCCTGGCCAAGTACGGCACCGACGACCAGAAGCAGCAGTGGCTGCCCGGCCTCGCGGACGGTTCACGGATCATCGCGTTCGGCATCACCGAGGCCGACGCCGGATCCAACTCGCACAACATCACCACGGTCGCGCGCCGCGACGGCGACGACTGGATCCTGTCGGGCAGCAAGGTCTTCATCTCCGGCGTCGACCAGGCCGACGCGGTCCTCGTCGTCGCGCGCACCGAGGATGCGAAGACCGGCAAGTTGCGCCCGGCGCTGTTCATCGTGCCCACCGACGTCCCCGGCTTCGAGCGGACGCGCATGCAGATGGACATCATCGAGCCCGACTACCAGTTCTCGTTGTTCTTCGACGACGTCCGGCTGCCCGCCGATGCGCTCGTCGGCGAACCCGATGCGGCACTGATGCAGCTGTTCGCGGGTCTGAATCCCGAACGCATCATGGGTGCGGCGATGGCAGTGGGCGTGGGGCGGTACGCACTCGATGCCGCCGTCCGCTACGCCAAGGAGCGCACGGTGTGGAAGCAGCCGATCGGTGCGCACCAGGGCATCGCGCACCCGCTGGCGCAGCGCAAGATCGAAGTCGAACTCGCGCGGCTCATGATGCAGAAGGCCGCGGTGCTCTACGACAACGGCGACGACTTCGGTGCCGCCGAGGCCGCGAACATGGCGAAGTATTCCGCAGCGGAGGCCGCGATCGCCTCACTCGACCAGGCCATCCAGACGCACGGAGGCAGCGGCCTCACCCAGGAGGCCGGGCTCGCGGCGATGCTCGGCGCCGCCCGCATCGCGCGTGTGGCGCCGGTCAGCCGCGAGATGATCCTCAACTTCGTGGCCCAGCACTCGCTGGGGCTGCCGAAGTCCTACTAGGCCGGCGCTACCGTTCGGTGGGGACGGGGAAAGGACGTTCGGTCTCGGCGCCGACCCGGGCCAGCAGGGACTGCAACAGGTGCTCGAGCGACCAGCGCAGCGACGCCGCGGTGTCGAGGGGCAGGCGCTGCTGGTATCCGACGAGGATGTACAGCAGGGTCCGCGCCAGCCTCTCGGCCTCGTCCTCCCCGCCCTCACCGAGCACGGCGGTGAGCGCCTCGGCGACGACGGCGTAGCGCTGCTCGTCCACCTGGATCTGCACCTCGTGCACAGCGCGATCGCTGTGGGCCCAGCCACGGATCGCGGACTCGGCGGAGTGCGGGAGCCCGCACGCGAAGTCGACGAGCATCCACATGCGGCGGATCGGGGAGCCCTCCAGACGGGCGGCCGCGGCGAGTTGCAGGGTCTGGTGGTCGAGCCAGTGCTGGAGGAACTCGTCCTTGAACTGGCCCCAGCTGTCGAAATAGTTGTAGAACGACCCGGTCGTGACCTCGAGATGAGCACACAGCCTCGCCTGTTTGAGCCCGGCGTGGTCGTTGGTCGCGAGAATCTCCAATGCCGCGTCGAAGTAGTCCTCGCGCTTGACGATCGTCGCCACAGTCGTAACGCCCCTTTCACCCCGAACGGGATACGAGTGTACGGAGCGTGAGCGCCGCGTACGGTCTCGAGGGGCGCGCCACGCCGACGACGCCCCCGCGACCGCACACCCGGTCGGGTCACCGCACGAGGAGAGAAGGATGCCGCGAGAACCGAAGCAGGACCGCAGCCGGGCGACCCGCCGGCGCCTGCTCGAGGCGACGATCGGCTGCCTCTCCGAATCGGGCTGGGCCGCGACGACGGTCGGGGTGGTCGCCGAACGTGCCGGTGTCTCGCGCGGCGCGGCCCAGCATCATTTCCCGACGCGGGAGGACCTCATCACCGCTGCACTCGAGTTCATGTTCGACACCCGCATCGAACGTGTGCGCACCGAGGTCTTCGAGGTCCCGCCGGGCGTCTCCCGCACCGAGGCCGTGGTCGGGCGCATCGTCGACCACTGCACCGGCGACCTGTTCCGCGCGGCCCTGCAGGTATGGACGGCTGCGGCGGCCGACCCGGCGCTGCGGCAGCTGCTCGTGCCGCTCGAGGAGAAGTTCGGCCGGGTCTCGCACGCGGTGGCCGTCGAACAGCTCGGCGCGGACGACACCGATCCCGTCGTGCACCGCATGGTGCAGGCCACTCTCGATCTCGCCCGTGGTCTGGGACTGGCCGACCTGCTGACCGACGACTCGGCACGCCGCCGCGAGATCGTGAAGAACTGGGCCGCGCAGCTCGACTCGGTGCTCGGGGAGTCACCGAGTCGGCACGCGTCCGGCCTTCCGGCTCGGTAGTGTCTCGGCCATGCCTGTCGCGCAGATCGGGAGGACGGGACGGGTCGCGGCCACGATGACGCTCCTGACCGCGATCGGTCTCGGCGTCGTGGCATGCGGAGGGTCCGACGTCGAGGAGTCGACGACAGCCCCCACCACTCCGTCGCGGACCGAGCCGGGCCCGAACTTCGACGAGTGCGCCGCGCTGACCGACGAGGAGGTCGCCGCGGCCTTCGGTCTCGGGTCGTTCTCCGTCGTGACCCGCAACTCGGTGGGCTGCGAGTGGGAGACCTTCGTCGGGGGCCCGAGCGTGAGCTTCTCCTGGTACCGGGGCAGCCCCATCGGACGGGAACGCGCCGGCTCCGATCTCATCGGCCGTCCCGCCGTCGACGTCGACATCGCGGGCCGTCCCGGTTTCATGGGTTCCTACCAGGACGAGTCCGGTCTGACCACGCTGTGCGAGATCGGGGTGGACTTCGGCGGGGACTTCGTCCACTGGTCGGTCTCCTATTCGAGCTTCACGCCGGTGGCGGACGCGTGCACCGTGGCCCGGCAGCTCGCGGCCACGAGCGTCGAGAGGGTGCAGAAGTGAGCGCGGCACGGGCGAGGCGGTGGGGGGCGCTGGCCGCGGCCGCCCTCGCGGCGGGAGGGCTGCTCACCGGGTGCACCCGCACCATCGAGGGCCGCGCGATGCCGGAGGGGATCGGCGGTGGCGCCGGCACCGAGTTCACCCGGCTGCTCACCGAGTGCGACGCGGTCGCCGACGACCGGATCGCCGAGGCGGTCGGGGCCGACTACGTCTACCGCGGGTTCTTCGGGGCGATCTGCCGGTGGGACGGTGACGGACCGGCCGGGGTGGTGAAGGTCACCTTCAACTGGTTCGAGACGGGCTCGCTCGACCATGAGCGCGCCGCCCTCGACCATCTCGGCTACGAGGTCGCGGACACCAGCGTGGAGGGACGCCGGGCGCTGCAGATGCGCCGGCCCGGTGATCCGCTCTCGTGCGGGGTCACCTCGGGGGCCTCCACCACCGGCATCTTCGGCTGGTGGGTGCAGTACGGCGCCGGTGGTCCCGACCCCTGCGAGGCGGCCGCCGAGCTGGCCCGGCTCACCCTGAACCTCAGCAGCTGACCGTGTGTCGAGGTCCACGGGGGAGCGCACGCTCCTCGCTTTGACCTCGCGCGCGCTCGCCGGGTATTGTTGTGGGCTGTGTCCGGCATGCCCGGGCCGGTCTGTGTGCCTATGCGAGGTAATGCCGTGCGCGCGGTCTGTAGAAATCTGCAGGTGCGAGTTCCCGGCTGCCTGTGTGGGGGTACGCGACACACCCGACCTCGTGTGCACACGAGGGGCGAGTGAGGGGCAGCTGCTTTCTTGCCCCAACCGATGGATCCCTAATTTCAGAACAGCCAATGTTGCTCGTAGGAGCAGCTCCAGACAACGAGAAAGCCGGTAGATGCCAACCATCAATCAGCTGGTCCGGAAGGGCCGCCGCGACAAGACCGCAAAGGTCAAGAGCGCGGCCCTCAAGGGCAGCCCGCAGCGTCGAGGCGTGTGCACCCGCGTGTACACCACCACCCCGAAGAAGCCGAACTCGGCTCTCCGGAAGGTCGCGCGCGTGCGTCTGACCTCTCAGGTCGAGGTCACCGCCTACATCCCGGGTGAGGGTCACAACCTCCAGGAGCACTCGATGGTGCTCGTGCGTGGCGGTCGTGTGAAGGACCTCCCCGGTGTGCGCTACAAGATCATCCGCGGCTCCCTCGACACCCAGGGTGTCAAGGGCCGCAAGCAGGCTCGCAGCCGCTACGGAGCGAAGAAGGAGAAGGGCTGATGCCACGTAAGGGTCCCGCTCCCAAGCGTCCGCTTGTTGCCGATCCGGTCTACGGATCCCCGCTGGTCACCCAGCTGGTCAACAAGGTCCTGCTGGACGGCAAGAAGTCCACCGCCGAGCGCATCGTCTACCAGGCGCTCGAGCAGGCTCGCGAGAAGACCGGCACCGATCCGGTCGTCACCCTCAAGCGCGCGCTCGACAACGTCAAGCCCGCCCTCGAGGTCCGCAGCCGCCGCGTCGGTGGTGCCACCTACCAGGTGCCGGTCGAGGTCCGCCCCGGCCGCTCCACCACGCTGGCCCTGCGCTGGCTGGTCACCTTCGCGCGGCAGCGTCGCGAGAAGACCATGGTCGAGCGGCTCGCCAACGAGCTCCTCGACGCGAGCAACGGCCTCGGCGCCGCTGTCAAGCGCCGCGAGGACACGCACAAGATGGCCGAAGCCAACAAGGCGTTCGCGCACTACCGCTGGTGAGTCGTCGCCGACCGGGAGATGCCGTCATCACGGACCTCCCGGTCGGCTGCTCGCACATCTGTGTCGGTCCCGTAAAGGCCGGCTGACAACACAAGAACATGTGGTCCGCACCCAAGGACCGACACGAGCTACGAGCGGGGTTTACCTGTGGCACAGGAAGTGCTGACCGACCTGAACAAGGTCCGCAACATCGGCATCATGGCGCACATCGATGCCGGCAAGACCACCACGACCGAGCGCATCCTCTTCTACACCGGTGTCAACTACAAGATCGGTGAGACCCACGACGGTGCCTCGACCACCGACTGGATGGAGCAGGAGAAGGAGCGTGGTATCACCATCACCTCCGCTGCTGTGACCTGCTTCTGGAACAAGAACCAGATCAACATCATCGACACCCCCGGCCACGTCGACTTCACGGTCGAGGTCGAGCGGTCGCTGCGCGTTCTCGACGGCGCGGTCGCCGTGTTCGACGGCAAGGAGGGCGTCGAGCCCCAGTCGGAGCAGGTCTGGCGCCAGGCTGCCAAGTACAACGTTCCGCGCATCTGCTTCGTCAACAAGATGGACAAGATGGGCGCGGACTTCTACTTCACCGTGCAGACGATCATCGATCGTCTCGGTGCGAAGCCGCTGGTCCTGCAGCTCCCGATCGGTGCCGAGGACAACTTCGACGGTGTCGTCGACCTCGTCGAGATGAAGGCCATCACCTGGCGTGGCGTCACCGAGATCGGTGCCGAGCCCACGATCGAGGAGATCCCGGCCGACCTTGCCGACAAGGCCGCCGAGTACCGCGAGAAGCTGCTCGAGACCGTCGCCGAGTCCGACGAAGAGCTCATGGAGAAGTACTTCGGCGGCGAGGAGCTCACCGTCGCCGAGATCAAGGCCGCCATCCGCAAGATGACGGTCAACTCCGAGCTGTACCCGGTGCTCTGCGGCTCCGCGTTCAAGAACAAGGGCGTTCAGCCCATGCTCGACGCGGTCATCGACTACCTCCCGAGCCCGCTGGACATCGGCGACGTCATCGGCCACCAGGTCGGTAACGAGGAAGAGGAGATGCGCCGCAAGCCGTCGAAGGACGAGCCGTTCTCCGCGCTCGCCTTCAAGATCGCTGCGCACCCGTTCTTCGGCAAGCTGACCTTCGTCCGCGTGTACTCGGGCCGCATCGACGCGGGCACCCAGGTGCTCAACTCGACCAAGGGCAAGAAGGAACGCGTCGGCAAGCTGTTCCAGATGCACGCCAACAAGGAGAACCCGGTCGACGAGGCCGTGGCCGGCCACATCTACGCGATGATCGGCCTGAAGGACACCACGACCGGCGACACCCTGTGCGCGCAGGACTCCCCGATCGTCCTCGAGTCCATGACCTTCCCGGACCCGGTCATCCAGGTCTCCATCGAGCCGAAGTCGAAGGCCGACCAGGAGAAGCTGTCGACGGCCATCCAGAAGCTCGCCGAAGAGGACCCGACCTTCTCCGTCGAGCTCGACGAGGAGACCGGCCAGACCGTCATCGGCGGCATGGGCGAGCTCCACCTCGACATCCTCGTCGACCGCATGAAGCGCGAGTTCAAGGTCGAGGCCAACGTCGGCAAGCCGCAGGTCGCGTACCGCGAGACGATCACCAAGCCGGTCGAGAAGCTCGAGTTCACGCACAAGAAGCAGACCGGTGGTTCCGGCCAGTTCGCGAAGGTCGTCATCGCCCTCGAGCCGTTCGTCGGCGAGGACGGTGCCACCTACGAGTTCGAGAGCCAGGTCACCGGTGGCCGCGTCCCGCGCGAGTACATCCCGTCGGTCGACGCCGGTGCCCAGGACGCCATGCAGTACGGCGTGCTCGCCGGCTACCCGCTGGTGAACCTGAAGGTCACCCTGCTCGACGGTGCGTACCACGACGTCGACTCGTCCGAAATGGCGTTCAAGATCGCCGGCTCGCAGGCGCTGAAGGAAGCGGCCCGCAAGGCCGCCCCGGTGATCCTCGAGCCGCTCATGGCCGTCGAGGTCACCACGCCCGAGGACTACATGGGTGAGGTGATCGGCGACCTGAACTCCCGCCGTGGCCAGATCCAGGCCATGGAGGAACGCAGTGGTGCCCGTGTCGTGAAGGCGCTGGTTCCGCTCTCGGAGATGTTCGGCTACATCGGTGATCTGCGGTCGAAGACCCAGGGCCGTGCGAACTTCTCCATGGTGTTCGATTCCTACGCAGAGGTTCCGTCGAACGTCGCGAAGGAAATCATCGCCAAGGCCACCGGCGAGTAGTCTTCTAGACGCTCCCGGTCGCCTGCACGACCAAGTAATACAAACCGCACTGCTGCATACAGCAAGCAACAACAGTCCAGGAGGACATTCCAGTGGCGAAGGCGAAGTTCGAGCGGACCAAGCCGCACGTGAACATCGGCACCATCGGTCACGTCGACCATGGCAAGACCACCACCACGGCTGCGATCACCAAGGTGCTGGCCGACAAGTACCCGGATCTCAACGAGAGCTTCGCGTTCGACCAGATCGACAAGGCTCCCGAGGAGAAGGCTCGTGGTATCACGATCAACATCTCCCACGTCGAGTACCAGACGGAGAAGCGCCACTACGCGCACGTCGACGCTCCGGGTCACGCCGACTACATCAAGAACATGATCACCGGTGCCGCCCAGATGGACGGCGCGATCCTGGTCGTGGCCGCCACCGACGGCCCGATGCCGCAGACGCGTGAGCACGTGCTGCTCGCCCGCCAGGTCGGCGTTCCCTACATCCTCGTCGCCCTGAACAAGGCCGACATGGTCGACGACGAGGAGATCCTCGAGCTCGTCGAGATGGAGGTGCGTGAGCTCCTCGCCTCGCAGGAGTTCGACGAGAACGCTCCGGTCGTTCCGATCTCGGCTCTGAAGGCTCTCGAGGGCGACCCGAAGTGGGTCAAGTCCATCGAGGACCTGATGGCTGCCGTCGACGAGTCCATCCCGGACCCGGTCCGTGAGACCGACAAGCCGTTCCTCATGCCCGTCGAGGACGTCTTCACCATCACGGGTCGCGGCACCGTCGTCACCGGCCGTATCGAGCGCGGCGTGATCAACGTCAACGAAGAGGTCGAGATCGTCGGCATCCGCCCCGAGTCGACCAAGACCACGGTCACCGGCATCGAGATGTTCCGCAAGCTGCTTGACCAGGGCCAGGCCGGCGACAACGTCGGTCTCCTCGTCCGCGGCATCAAGCGCGAGGACGTCGAGCGCGGCCAGGTCGTCGTCAAGCCGGGCACCACGACTCCGCACACGGAGTTCGAGGGCCAGGCCTACATCCTCAACAAGGAGGAGGGCGGCCGCCACACGCCGTTCTTCAACAACTACCGTCCGCAGTTCTACTTCCGTACCACGGACGTGACGGGCGTTGTTACCCTCCCCGAGGGCACCGAGATGGTCATGCCCGGTGACAACACCGAGATGTCCGTCAAGCTGATCCAGCCGGTCGCCATGGACGAGGGCCTCCGCTTCGCGATCCGCGAGGGTGGCCGCACCGTCGGCGCCGGTCGCGTCACGAAGATCATCAAGTGAGCTAGTCCTCACTGACGCTCGAGCGGCGTCCACCCTCCGGGGTGGGCGCCGTTCGGCGTTTCAGGAGGATTCACCGACGAGCCGCTTCAGCTCGTCGGCCACCACACTCACCGGTTCCTTCCCGACGGCGGTCGGGATGTCGGTGTTCACCGCGGCGACCACGACGGCCTCCAGCTCCGGCAGATAGCCCACGTAGGTGTTGTAACCCGGGAGCTCGCCCGTGTGCCCGAGCCAGCCGTCCTCGATGCCCAGCCCCAGGCCGTAGGCGCGAGTGTCGGTCGCACCGGGCACGTCGAACAGGAACGAGTCGAGGCGGAGCTCCTGCGTCTCGGGGGACAGCACCCCCACCCCGGTCCCGAGGGCCCGGCCCCACAACTCGAGGTCGTCGACCGTGGAGATCACCGCGCCGGCCGACCAGCCCCAGGACGGATTCCAGCCGGTCGCGTCGGCGGTCTCCCCGTCCGGCTGGCCCTGCTCGGTGATCCCGTACAGGTGCGGCGAGGCGATGGCCGCGTCGGTGGGCAGGACGGTGTCGGCCATGCCGAGCGGCTCGAAGACGTTCGCCCGGAGGTAGTCGTGGAGGCTCTGCCCGGAGACCTGCTCGACGACGAGACCGAGGGCGATGGTGTTGGTGTTGGAGTACTCGAACCGCTCCCCGGGTGCGAAGTTCGGTGCGTCGCCGCGCACGAAGTCGAGGAGCTGGTCCGGCGTCCACGACGCCTCCGGATCGGCGAACAGCCGCTGCTGGAACTCCTCGTCGAAGGTGTAGCTGGGGATGCCGCTGACCATCGACGCCAGTTGCCGGAGCGTGGCGACGTCCCCGTTGGGCAGCCCCGGTACGTAGCGGCCGATCGGATCGTCCAGCGACAGAGCCCCGTCCTCCGCCAGCTGCAGCAGGGCGGTGACCGTCATCGTCTTCGTGATGCTGCCGATCCGGGTGTGATCGTCGGGGCCGGGAGCCTCGGAACGGTCGGCGCCGATCGTGCCCGCGGCCCCGGTCCACTCGAGGTCCGGGGTGACCACCCGCGCCACCACACCGGGGAAGCCGACCTCCTCCTGGACGCGGACCAGCGCCGCCTGCAGGTCGTCGGCGAGGGCTTCGGCGGTGGGAGCGGTCGGGGACGGTGAGGACTCGTCCGCGCCGTCGCCGCAGGAGGCGGCGAACACGAGGGCAGCGCACGCGAGGGGAAGGGCGGACATCGCGATCGGTGGACGGCGCACGGCACTCTCCCGGGTCCGAGCAGCAGGATGTGCCCAGTATGTGACATAACGGAGGGTCTCGGGCCCGTTTCCGGTGTGCGGATGCCCGGTCAGGCCGCGTCGATCGCCGCGACGAGCATCCGCGCCGTCATCGCGATCATCCGGTCCCGGTCGGACCGGCGGGGCCGGAGCAGCGCGATCCGGGAGCACAGGCTCGCCGTCGCCCCCATCACGATGAACACCAGATCGTCGAGCGCCGCATCGTCGAGATCCGGTCGCAGCCGGGCCGGGATGATGCGTCCGAGCGGCCGCAACGGTCCCTCGATCTCGGCCCACGCGAACCCGAATTCGACCTCCTCGGAGGTGTAGGTGACCCGCAGCACCGCCGCATGTTTCTCGAAGGCGGAGGTCAGGCTCTCCACGACGGTCACCATCGCCTCCTCCGCGCTCTGGTCCATCGCGCGTCCGATCGCCGTCGACAGCGAAGTGGTGATCGCGTGGACCGTCGTACTGCGCAGTTCGTCGAGTACCGCCTCGACATCGGGGAAGTAGCGGTAGACCGTCCCGATGCTCACGTGGGCGTGTTCGGCCAGCGCGGTGGTGGTGAGCCGGCCGGAGGGATCGCGTTCGAGCAACTCGTACGCAGAGGTGAGAAGAAGTTTGCGTGTTTCGAGGCTCCGCTGCTGGATCGGCCGCTTCCGTGTGCGTCTGGCTGCGGGTTTCGGACCGTACCGAGTGCTCATGAAAAGTGAATAGTAAGTGAGTATTTCTCGTGTTCCCATGGATTCATGGAGCGACGTGTGCCTCGTGACCTGGTGAACCCCGACCTCGCGGTGCGACGCTACGCCGACCTCGGCGAGCGGTGGCTCGACGGGATGTGGCGAGCCGACCCCCTCGCCGACGCGGTCGCGAACGACGACTTCGGAACCTCCTCGGCCACCGCCGCGGTCCGTGCCGCCCTCGCCGGCGGCATCGAGGCCGTCCCCGACGCACCGGCCTCGCTGAAGTCCCTGTTCGACTTCCTCGACGACGAACCCGGCTGGGTCGACCACGACCGCCTCGACCACGCCGCGGACGCCCTCGTCCGCCACACACCGCTGCTGGGTATGGTGCTCGGGGCGGCCTCGCTGCTGCGCGGCGCCGGCAACTTCATCGCCGGGAAACCCCTCGCGCTGACGGGCCGCTACGTGAGCCGGCCCGCGGTGCGGTCCGTCGAGGTGGGGGAATGGCTGCGCAACGTCCTGACCCGCGGGGGGATGCGCCGCGACGGTGGCGGATTCGCGTACACCGTGCGGGTGCGGCTCATCCACGCCCACGTCCGCAAGGGCATCCTCGCCGCCGGGATGTGGGACGAGGACGCCTGGGGTGTGCCGATCCCGCAGTCCTACATGGCACTGACGATCGCCGAGTTCGGGCACATCGCCGTCGAGGGGATGCAGACCCTCGGGGTGCGGTTCACCGACGACGAACTCGACGACATCTACCACCTGTGGCGGTACGTCGGGCACGTCATCGGCATGGACGAGGACCTGAACCTGCGCTCCGAACGCGACCACCTCGCTGTCGAGGAGCTGTACCGGCTCACCTCGCCCGGACCGAGCGACGAGGACCGCGAATTCGTCGCCGCGCTCACCGAGCAGTACCTCGTCCCCGAACTCGCGAAGCTGCTGCCCGGCCTCGAACCGCTCCGGCGCACCGTCGCCCGCACCCTGATCCACGCGCTCGAGCGGGTCTTCATCGGCGACGCGGACGCCGACGCCCTGCATATCCCCGACACCCCGCTCAAGCACGTCGTCGGCCGGATCGGCCCGGTCCTCGGGCTCGTCGACCGCATCCAGGAGCTGCGCTATCCGGATCGGGAGCGGACCACCCTGCGTGCCTACAAGGTCCGCGACGCCGCGATGAACCGCATGCGCGCCGACTACCGGGTGGAACAGGACCTCGTCGACGCGGTGCCGGTGGGCGCCCGATAGGCGCGGTGCCGGTGGGCGCCCGATAGGCGCGGTGCCGGTGGGCGCCCGACAGGCGCGACAGGTGCCGTCAGCGGCCGTCGGCGACGTCCACGGCGGGATCGAGGTGCAGCAGCACCTGCGTGGCGACGCGCGCCCCACCGAGTGCACGGGCCACCCGCTGCGCAGCCTCCTCGGCGGCCAGGGTGAACTCGGTGACGTCGATGGCCGGATCGGCCTGCACCACCACCGACAGGGTCGGCAGGTGCCGTTCCACCACCGCTCGGCCCCGGGCCGACCGCACTCCGGGCAGGACCGCGAGTTCCGCCGCGACCCCGTCCGCGACGGGCCCCAACTCCACACCCAGCGTCGCGTCGGTGACCTGGTCGTAGAGTTGCACCGTCTCCGTGCGCCGGCGCGACAGGTTCACCGCCAGCAGCGCGATGCCGAGGAACAACCCGGCCCCGAACACCGACCACAGCGCAGGCGTCCACCACGGCTGGTCGGGCACGTCGGTCACTCGGGGACGGTCCAGTCGGGACAGCTGTTCCCGCGCGAACGGCACCTGCCACAACCACGCCAGGGAGAAGGCACCGAGACCGGCCAGCGTCAGGCCCGCCGTCAGCGCCACGAGCCGGTTCGCGAGCACCGTGCGAAGTTTCACCGGGTCACCTCCACCACGAGCTCGACGGGATCGGCGAGCGCCGCCAGGTTCGGTTCCACCGCACCCCGCACCGCCGCGACGATCTCCTCCACCGGTGTCTCGTCCTCCGCCACGACGCGCACCACCGCGCGGCGCCGGTCGACGACCGTGCGCGCGGTCCGCACCGCCGTGAGTGCCGCGGCGTGCGCACTGCACATGCGGGCGACGTCGGTGCGCCGCATCCACACCGTCGGTACCGGCCCGGCGACCCGCAACGGCACGTGGGTGCGGCGCCGCGGCTTGAGTGCCACCACGATCAGCACCAGACCGAGGACGACGCAGCACGCGGCGACGGGCGCGAGCCAGGTCTGCCAGTGCAGCCGCGCGAACCACTCGAAGGAATTGCGCAGCCAGGGGGCACCCCCGTAGGTGCCGCGGACGATGAGCAGTTCGCGGGCGGCCGTGAAGGCCAGGACGAGGGCCGCGATCGCCACGAACGCCGCCGCGGGGGCCGCCGCGGGAGAGGCGAGGGGCGGCAGGGGCGCGACCGTCGGGATGTCGGCGCGCGGCTCGATGCGCGCCGCGACCAGATCGGATTCGAGGTACTCGACCGACTGCGGTGCCTCGTCGGCCGCGCCGTCCTCGGCAACGGCGGTCTCGACGACCAGCACGTTGAGTTCGTGGACGCGCAGGCCCGTCAGTTCGTGGAGCCGGCGTTCGACGGTGTCGTGGACCCGGCGGGTGAGCATCGCCGCGTCGTAGGGCCACTGCACGGCGACGTAGAGGTTCACGGACACTGCTCGGCCGCCGGTGGACACGTCGGCGCGCGGCAGGTCGCCGCCGGTGAGTCGACGCAGGCCGCCGCCGCTGTGCCGGACGACGCCGGGCACCGACAGGGCCGCGGCCGCGGCGATCCGCTCGATGGCACGGTCCTTGATGACGAGGCTTCCCCGTTCACCCGCGGAGGTGGGAACCCCTTCGTCCGGCACGACCTCCGCCGACGGGTCAGCCACGTCCCCGGCTCCTCAGCAGGGCGCCGAGGTCGAGGTGTCCGTCGCGGTGCGCGCCGATCGCGGCGCCGAGCGCGCCGAGGAGCACGCCGAACAGCAGTCCGCTGAATCCGCCGAGGATGCCGGCGAGCGCGAGCAGCAGGCCCGCGATGAGTCCGACGGCGGTGTTGCCCACGGAGATGTGATTCACGATTCCGCTCCTTCTCGTCCGCCGACCCGGACGTCTTCGACGGTCACCTGCACGGGAACCTCGACCAGGGGTGCCACCTGCGCGCGGACCGCCTCGGCGACCGCCGGCAGGTCGGCCGGGATCAGGACCACGATGTGTACCTCGCACAGCCTGTCGGTGAGCCGGACCCCTTCGATCCGCCGCCCCGGCAGATAGGTGGCGACCTCACCGAACGCGCCGCCGTGGAGACCCGCGACCCCGGCGATGCCCGACGCGGCCTCCGCGATCCGTTCGGCGATGGTCCCGGCAGACCCGGCAGGGGAGGTCATTGCACCCGCGGCTCGGCACCGCCGGCGAGGGCGGTGGCCTCGTCGTGGAGCATGACGTCGAAGACGGTGATGTTGACCTCGGTGACCTCGAGCCCGGTCATGCGTTCGACGGCGGCGATGACGTTGTGCCGGATCGCGACGGCGAGTTCGTGCAGCGCGACGCCGTACTCCGCGACGATGCCGATGTCGATCGCCGCCTGGCGCTCACCGACCTCCACCGCGACACCCTGGCCGTGGTTGATGCGGGCCCCGGGGATGCGGTCGCGCAGGGCACCGACGACACGGGTCGTTCCGGCACCGACGTCGATCACGCCGCTGATCTCGCGGGTCGCGAGACCGGCGATCTTGGCGACCACCGCGTCGGCGATGATCGTGCGGCCCTGCGGATCGACGGGGCCGGACAAGGGTCCGGCACCGAACTGGATGCGGCTGACACCTGCGCCGCTGTCGCTGGTCATGGGTGGCTCCAAGGTAGGCGTACCGGTCATGGTCCGTGCTGGACTCCATTGTCCTCGCGCTGCCTCGAACTCTAGTGAGCGACGTGGCCCTGTCGCTGCTCGACGTCATTTGGTAGAAAAGTTGAACGCAATCGCGTAACCGCTGTTACACCTGAGGAAATCCCGGTTGCGCGTCACAACAGTCGGCGTCACAACAATCGGAGGACTGGTCGGTGTCGAACGAGCGGGAGATCGAGGGGGCGCCGGGGCGCGTCGTCGTCGTGGGTGCCGGACTGGCGGCGGTACGTACCGCAGAGGAACTGCGCCGGGCGGGTTTCGACGGTGAGCTCGTGCTCGTCGGCGACGAGACCCATCTGCCCTACGACCGCCCGCCGCTGTCGAAGGAGGTCCTGCGCGGCGACCGCGACGACACCACCCTGCGGCCGCGCGAGTTCTTCGACGAGAACCGCATCGAGCTGCGCCTGGGCACCGCGGCCCGCTCGGTCGACACCGCGACCCGCACCCTGACCCTCGCCGACGGGTCCGAGCTCGGCTACGACGAACTCGTCGTCGCCACGGGTCTGCGCCCGCGCCGCATCCCGGGCCTGCCCGACCTCGCCGGCGTGCACGTGCTCCGCTCGCTGGAGGACAGCCGCGCGCTGCGGGCGGAGATCGTGCCCGGGAGCCGCGCCCTCGTGGTCGGTGCCGGTTTCATCGGCTGTGAGGTGGCGGCCAGCCTGCGGGCCCGCGACGTCGACGTCGTGCTCGTCGAACCGCAGCCCACCCCGCTCGCGTCCGTACTGGGCGCCGAAGTGGGGGAGCTCGTGACGCGTCTGCACCGCTCGGAGGGCGTCGACGTGCGCTCCGGAGTCGGACTGTCCGAGATTCGCGGCGACGGGGTCGCCTCCGAGATCCACAGCGACGGGGTCGCCTCCGAGATCCACAGCGACGGGGTCGCCTCCGAGATCCACAGCGACGGGGTCGCCTCCGAGATCCACAGCGACGGGGTCGCCTCCGAGATCCACAGCGACGGGGTCGCCTCCGAGATCCACAGCGACGGTCGGGTCGCCTCTGCACTCCTCGGTGACGGCACCGAGGTGGACGTGGACCTCGTGATCCTCGGCATCGGTTCCGTTCCGGCGGTCGAGTGGCTCGAAGGCTCGGGCATCGAACTCGACAACGGGGTCGTCTGCGACGGCGTGGGCCGCACCTCGGCACCGCACGTGTGGGCGGTCGGCGACGTCGCCTCCTGGCAGCTGCCCGCGGGCGGCCGCCGCCGCATCGAACACTGGACCAACGCGGGGGAGCAGGCATCGGTCCTGGCGAAGTCCCTCGTCGGCGCGGAGCCCGGTGCCGCGGCGCAGGTGCCCTACTTCTGGAGCGACCAGTACGACCTGAAGATCCAGGGCCTGGGTGCCGTGCGCGGCGACGACACCGTGCACGTCGTGCGTGACGACGGACGCAAGTTCCTCGCCTACTACGAACGCGACGGAAAGCTCGTCGGGGTCGTGGGCGCCGGTCTGGCCGGCCAGGTCATGAAGACGCGCGCGAAGATCGCCGCGGGCGCGCCGATCGAGGAACTGCTCGCCGCCGTGTGAGCGGGTGCCGCGCGCACCGGCGGGCGGCCGGGCGGAGGCCAGGGGCTAGATTCGTAGGGTGATCGTTGCACTCATCGACTCGGGTCTGGGGCTGTTGCCCACGTCCGCGTGGCTGCGACGGTTGCGTCCCGATCTGGACCTGATGCTGTCGACGGATCCCGAGGGCGCGCCCTGGGGTCCCAAACAGCCGGAGTGGGTCGTCGACCGCGTCGTCACCACCGCCCGCCGCGCCGTGGACCGCGGCGCCGACGTGGTGGTCCTGCCGTGCAACACCGCCTCGGTCACCGCCCTCGAGCACGTCCGCGCGGACCTCGGGGAGTCGGTGCCGGTGGTGGGGACGGTGCCCGCGATCAAGCCGGCCGCCGCGGTGTGCGATTCGGTCGCGATCTGGGCCACCGCTGCCACCACCGCAAGCCGGTACCAGGCGAATCTGATCGAGCAGTTCGCGAACGGTTCGGAGGTCGTCGGGGTGGCCTGCCACGGGCTCGCCGACGCGATCGACGCCGGCGACCAGGTCGCCGCGGCCGAGG
Source organism: Rhodococcus sp. Z13 (assembly GCF_025837095.1). NCBI lineage: Bacteria > Bacillati > Actinomycetota > Actinomycetes > Mycobacteriales > Nocardiaceae > Rhodococcus > Rhodococcus sacchari. The sequence goes on along the minus strand of NZ_CP107551.1, from coordinate 3,413,650 downwards.
CCATCGCCTCCGCCGCCGCGCGCACTCCCGAGGACGTCGAGGGTGTCGTGCTCGGCTGCACCCACTACCCGCTCGTCGCGGACACCATCGCCACCCATCTCCCGTCCGGTGTGCGGCTGTTCGACAGCGCCGAGGCGGTGGCGCGGCAGACACTGCGCCGGATCGACGCGCTGGGCCGTACCTCGCCGGGGTCGGGGCACGTCGAGGTGTACGTCAGCGGGACACGCGGGGAGCTCCCGGCCGCCGCGGCGGCGTTCGAGGACGGGCGCCTGCTGCTCGCCGCGGCGGAGAAGACGCCGCTCTCGCCCCGGTGAAACAATTCGCCGAGCGAACGACGTTGGGTGGGGAGGTGGCTCCTCGCCACCGCCTCGTCCCGATCCACGTTCGATGACAGCGGAGGTCGTATGACTGCGCCCGTTTCCCCTCGCGGTGGAATCCGTCTCTTCGGTTTCGCCGTCGCCGGACTGGGCGCCTTCACCCTCACAGCGTCGTCCTCGGCGCCGTCCCCGCTGTACCCCGTCTACCAGCAGATGTGGGGATTCTCGGCGGCGGTCCTCACCGTGGTCTTCGCGGCGTACGTGCTCGCCCTGCTCGCGGCCCTCGTCACCGTCGGGGCGCTGTCCGATCACGTCGGCCGCAAGCCGGTGGTCATCGTGTCGCTGCTCGCGCTGACGGTGAGCATGCTCGTGTTCATCGCCGCGGAGGACGCCGGATGGCTGATCGTCGCCCGGGTGATCCAGGGCGCGGCGATGGGAACGGCGACCGGTGCGTTGTCCGCCGCGGTGATCGAGTTCCAGCCCGGTCCGCGGATCGGCCCGTTGATCAACACGACCGGTCCGTCCCTGGGTCTCGCGCTGGGCGCGGCCTGTGCGGGTCTGCTCGTGCAGTACGCGCCCTTCCCCACGGTGCTGGTCTACGCGCTGATCGCGGTCCTCGCGCTCGGGCTGGCCGTCGCGGCGTTCTTCGTGCCGGAGACGTCGCCGTCGGTGGGCTTCGAGTCGTGGCGTCAGGCCCTACGCAGCCTGCTGCCCAGCGCGTCCGTTCCCCGCGAGGTGCGGGCACCCTTCCTGCTCGTGCTGCCCAGTCTCGTGTCGGCGTGGGCCCTCAGCGGCATCTACATGTCGCTGGGACCGTCGCTCATGGAATCGGTCTTCGGCATCGACAATCGCCTCGCGGGCGGTCTGATCATCGGGTCCTTGTTCACCGCGGGCACGGTGGCGGCGGTGCTGTCCACGCGTCGCGCACCCTACGAGGTCGTCGTGGTCGGCGGTATGTTCCTCACCGTGGGGCTCGCGATGGTGATCACGGGTCTGGGGGTCGAACAGGTCGTCCTGTACTACCTGGGAACCGTGATCGCCGGCTTCGGGTGGGGCGCGACCTTCCTGGGGGCGATGAACGTGATCGGTGCCCTCGGGGCCCCGGCCGAACGCAGCCGCATCTTCGCGACGACCTATGTGGTCTGCTATCTCGCCTTCTCGGTGCCCGCCATGATCGCGGGTGTCGCCGCCGGAGCCTTCGGGCTGACCGCCACCGCGGTCGGCTACGGCACGATCGTCGCCTCGGTGGCCCTCGGCTCGGGCGTCGTGCTGTGGTTCCGCAGGCCGGTGACCCCTTCCCGCATGCAGAAGGTGCCCGAGCCGATATCGGCTGCGGGCACCTCCTGACGGCGTTCCGGGGAATCGCTCAGAACTCGATCCGCAGGTGGTCGGTCACCGGACGGGCCTGGCAGCCCAGGATGTAACCGGCCTCGATGTCCTCGGGATCGAGCACCTCGCAGTGCTCCATCTCCACCTTGCCCTCGAGCACCGTGCAGGCGCACGACCCGCACTCGCCCTCCTGGCAGGAGTAGGGCACGTCGATGCCCTTGGCGAGCATGATGTCGACGAGGGTCTGCTTGCGCGGCCACGAGAGCTTGTGCACCTCGCCGTCGAGCTCGACCTCGACGGTCGCGGCGTCGGCCGCCTCCTCGTCGCTGACCTCGACCGGTGCCTGGTCGGCGAACGGATCGCCGGACAGCGAATTGAAGACCTCCGCGTGCACCTGGCCGCGCGGCATCCCCACGATCGCGAGGGCCTGGTGCACCGCGTCCATGAACGGACCGGGACCGCACATGAACGCCTCGTGGGACGTGTACGGCGCGGCGAGGGCGGCCAGCTGCTCGGCGGTGGGCAGGCCCTGGACCGTCTCGAGCCAGTGGACGATCGTCAGGCGCGAGGGGTACTTCTCGGCGAGAGCGCGCAGTTCCTCCGCGAAGATGACCGACTTCTCGTCGCGGTTGGCGTAGACCAGCACGACCTTGCCGGAGCCCTGGGTGAGCGCGGACTTGAGGATCGAGATCACCGGCGTGATCCCGCTGCCGGCGCCGAAGAGCAGGAAGTCGTGGTCGAGCGACTTCGGGGTGAACACACCGGCCGGGGGGAGCACCTCGATGGTGTTGCCCGCCTCGACGTTGTCGCACAGCCAGTTCGACCCGTAGCCGTCGGCGGTGCGCTTGACCGTGACCTTGGGCGCGTCGTCGGTGTAGGGCGAGCTCGCGAGGGAGTAGCAGCGGGCCACCGAGCCCGTCTGCTCGCTGGGGATGCGCAGCGTCAGGAACTGACCCGGCTTGTAGGCGAACTTGTCGCGCAGCTCGTCCGGGACGGCAAACACGATCGATCGCGTGTCGGCGGTTTCCTCGACGACGGCGGACACGGTGAGGATCACCGATCGTGAGCCGTGCGGCACCTCGACGGTCGTCATGGGTGTTCTCGTCCTCTCGTACAGACGGTTCGGGGTCAGCCGCGCTGCCCACGATTTAGAACGTGTTCTAATTCAGGTTACCAGCGCGCAGGTGATGAGGAAAACGGTACCGGCACCGTCCGGGCGGGTGAGTCGCCCGCCCGGTCAGCGGGAGCGAACCTGCCCGATCGGACGGTCACCTCCCCGCGACCGGACGGTTTCGGCCGCTACGCCTTTCGCTCCCCGCGCCGGACGCCGATGGTGAATCGCGGATGAGGTCCACATCACACCCACACTCCGCTATACCCCCTCTGCGAGGAGATTCACGATGGCAATCGAGCTCAATCAGATCTGGGACTTCCCGATCAAGGAGTTCCACCCCTTCCCCCGCGCACTGATGGGAGTCGGCGCCCACGACATCCTCGGCGTCGAGGCCAAGAACCTGGGTTTCAAGCGCACCCTGCTCATGACCACCGGCCTGCGTGGCTCCGGCATCATCGAGGAACTGATCGGCAAGATCGAGTACCAGGGCGTCGAGGTCGTCCTCTACGACAAGGTCGAGTCCAACCCCAAGGACTACAACGTCATGGAGGCCGCGGCCCTCTACAAGTCGGAGAAGTGCGACTCGATCATCTCCGTCGGCGGCGGATCGAGCCACGACGCCGCCAAGGGCGCCCGTGTGGTCATCGCCCACGACGGCCGCAACATCAACGAGTTCGAGGGCTTCGCGAAGTCCACCAACAAGGAGAACCCGCCGCACATCGCCGTCTCCACCACCGCCGGCACCGGCTCCGAGACGTCCTGGGCCTACGTCATCACCGACACCTCCGACATGGACCACCCACACAAGTGGGTCGGCTTCGACGAGGCCACCATCGTCACCCTCGCGATCGACGACCCGCTGCTCTACTACAGCTGCCCGCAGCACTTCACCGCCTACTGCGGCTTCGACGTCCTCGCCCACGGCTCCGAGCCGTACGTCTCGCGGCTGGACTTCGCGCCGTCGCTGGGCAACGCCCTGTACTCGATCGAACTCGTCGCCAAGCACCTGCGCGAGGCCGTCTTCGAGCCGCGCAACCTCAAGGCGCGCGAGGGCATGATGAACGCCCAGTACATCGCCGCGCAGGCCTTCAACTCCGGTGGCCTCGGCATCGTGCATTCGATCTCGCACGCCGTCTCGGCCTTCTTCGACAGCCACCACGGCCTCAACAACGCCATCGCCCTGCCGCGCGTGTGGGAGTACAACCTGCCGTCGCGGTACGAGCACTACGCCCGCATCGCCACTGCGATGGGTGTCGACACCCGCAACATGACCACCGTGCAGGCCGCCGACGCCGCCGTCGAGGCCGCGATCCGTCTCGCCAAGGACGTCGGCATCCCCGACAACTTCGGCCAGGTGCGCGTCGACTCGTACGAGAAGAACCAGATGAACACCAAGAAGTACGCCGGCCGCGGCGAGGTCATCACCGGCGACGAGAAGACCGTGCGCGCCATCTCCGAGCACATCCAGGACGACTGGTGCACGCCGGGCAACCCCCGCGAGGTCACGGTCGAGTCGATGATCCCCGTCGTCGACCACTGCATCAACGGCTCGTACTGAGAAGCCGCACCCCGGGGCGAGCGGCTCACCCTCGCCCCGGGGTGCCCCATCCGGGCGACCGCGACCGCCAGACAAGGAGAGACCTCGATGACCTCGTTCGCCTCGGGCGCCGACCTGAAGGACGCACTGCGCCGGCACGACTACATCGCCGACGACGAGTTCGCGACCGTCGTGTACCTCGCGACCGCACTCGACCGGCCCCTGCTCCTCGAAGGACCCGCCGGGGTCGGCAAGACCGAACTCGCCAAGACCCTCGCCGCGGCGTCCGGCCGGAAACTCGTACGGCTGCAGTGCTACGAGGGCCTCGACGACAGTCGCGCCCTCTACGAATGGGACTACGCCAAGCAGCTGCTGCACGTGCAGATGCTCCGCGACCGCATCGGCGAACTGCTGGCGGGCCACGAGAACATCGCCGAGGCGTCGAAGTTCCTCGCGCAGCAGGACTTCGGCCTGTACTCCGAGACCTTCCTGTCGGTCCGGCCGCTCCTCGAGGCGGTGCTCTCACCCGAACCCGTCGTGCTGCTCGTCGACGAGGTGGACCGCACCGAGGAATCGATGGAAGCGCTGCTGCTCGAGGTGCTCGCCGAAGGACAGGTCACCATCCCCGAGGTGGGCACCTTCACCGCGCGGTCCGCGCCGTGGGTGATCCTGACCTCCAACGACACTCGCGAACTCTCACCCGCGCTCAAACGCCGGTGCCTGCACTACCACGTCGACTACCCGACGCCCGAACGCGAACGCGAGATCGTCACCGCCCGAGTCCCCGACGTGCACCCCGGCACTGCCGGGCAGATCGTCGACCTGTCCCGCACCCTGCGCGAGTTCCCGCTGCGCAAGAGCCCGTCGGTCTCCGAGGTCATCGACGCCGCCCGCGCCGCGGCGGTGATGAACCACGATGCCGACCGGGAGGATTCGCTCGGTCCGATGCGCGACGTGCTGCTGTGCACCCTGCTCAAGTACACCGGTGACGTCGAACTCGCCAAGAGCCGGCTCGACGGCATCCCCGAACCGGAACCCGTTGCGACGACCGCCGGACCCGCGGAACGCATCACGGTCGCCTCCCGCCCGGCGAACACCACCACCGCGGTCTTCCGCGGACGAGGCGGTGGGGGCCGGGAGACCGCATCGGGCACCGGCCGACGGTGGTGACCGAGGCCATGCGCGTCACCGTGCTCGACGAACGACGCCCCCGCTACCTGCTGGACGTGGCGGCCGCGGTGTTCGCCCGGCTGCTGCGCCGGCACGGGGTCGCGGCCTCACCCGCCGAAACCATCGAGATTCGAAGGGTTCTCGGTCTCGTCGGCGCCCGTGACCGGGACGAACTGCGGGCCTGTCTGCGCGCGGTGTGCGCCAAGTATGCCCACGAGCGCCCGGGATTCGAGCGGGCCTTCGACGAGCTGTTCGGCGCGGTCGACACCTCCACCGGCGCCCACACCGGGCACGGCCCGCAGCGTGCCCAGTTCGCCGACAGTCTGCCGGTCTCGCTGGAGATCGACGACGACCCGAGCGTCGCTCGGTACGCCGAGTACAACGAGCGCGCTGCCGAGGTCGGCGACCGGTTCGACACCCCGGAGCGCAGCAAGGGCTTCAACCCGCACAAGGACGACGACGACGTGTCGATGTCGTCCTCGGACGCCGACCTGTCCGTCGACACCGGCGCCGACTCCGGGCGCCGTGGTGTCACCTACACCGTCGACGTCGAACGGGCCGGCACCGCGACCGTCGGTGACCTGTCCGGGGATCCGGGCGTCGCGGCGATCGGTTCGCTGTCCTGGGACGACCCCGCGTCGATCCTCGCGTGGCTCGACGCCTACGACCCGCACCGCGTGTACGGGGGAGAGGTCGCCGACGAACCGCTCACCGAATCGCAGCTCGGCCGGCTCGTCGAAGCGGTCGAAGCGTTCGTCGCCTCCCTCGCCGCGGCCGCACCCGAGACGGACACCGATGTGCCCGAGGCGCACGACGGCGGCGGATTCGACCGCGCCGAGATCGAACTCGCGTGTCACGAGGTGCTGCGCCGCATGCGCGGTCCCGCCCGGCCGTATCCGCGCGAGCGCACCCGCGGTCGGCTCGACATGCGCCGCACCGCCCGTGCCGGGATGCGCACGGACGGGGTGCCCTTCCGGCTCGTCGTCCGCGCGCCGCGTCCCGACCGGGTGCGGCTGCTGGTGCTCGCCGACGTGTCGCTGTCGGTCCGTCCGATCACCGCGTTCACGCTCCGGCTCGCCCAGTCACTGCACGGGCGGGCGCACCGGTGCCGGGTGATGGCCTTCGTCGACCGTCCCGTGGACGTGACGCAGCAGCTGCTCGCCGCCGACGGCGACGGTGCCCTCGCCGCCGTACTCGCCCATCCCGCAGTCGATCTCGAAGCGAGCAGCGACTACGGGCGCATGTTCGACGAACTGCTCACCGAGCACGCCGGTGTGGTCGACGGCCGGACCTCGGTGCTGGTCGTGGGGGACGGGCGCTGCAACGGCCTGCCCCCGCGCGCCGACCGGTTCGCCGAACTCCGTCGGCGCGTGCACCGCCTCGCCTGGATCACGCCCGAACCCGAGCGGTACTGGAACCAGGCGACCTGCGCGATGTCCGACTACGCCGAGGTGTGCGACGAGGTGGTCGTCGCCCGCGACGGTACGCAACTGCTCGCGCGCGCCGCCGAACTCGGCCACGCCCTGCGGTGACCGGAACTCACCGCGCCGCGGACCCTGCGGCCAACAGCTCCTCGAGCCGTTCGAAGCCCTCGCTCAGACCGGTCTCCATGCCGGATTCCGCCATGCCGTCGCGGGCCTCCTGGCTCGGGTACACGGCATGGCCGACGAGCTTGCAGCGGCCGCCGCCGAGATCGACGAAGGTGAGCGTTTCGAGACTCACGACGTCCGGGAACCCGAGATATTCGAAGGTCTGGACGATGAATTCGTTGTCGCGGACGGTGTGGAAGACACCTGCGAAGCGGTAGCTGCCGCTGTCGTCGGAGTGTTCGTAGCGGTACGAGCCGCCGGTGCGGAGGTCGTACTCCTCGATCTTCATCTCCATCCCGCGCGGGCCGAGCCACTGCGTGACGAGATCGGGGTCCTTGTGGGCACGGAAGACGTCCTCGACCGGGAAGTCGAACTCCCGCTCGTAGTCGATGTAGGGGACACCCTCGGGGATCGAGAGGGAGACTGCGTTGCTGCTCATGATGGTCCTCCGGAGATCGGGGTGGGCCGTGGACGATCGTCGGCCGCCTCCCGGGTCAGCACGGCATCGAGACCGCGGAACTGCTGTTCCTTCACCAGCCGGTAGCGGTCGATCCAGGAGGTCAGCGTCTCCAGCCGTGCAGGGTTCAGGTGGACGGGCCGGCGCTGGGCGTCGCGCGTGCGCGTGACGAGACCGGCGTGCTCGAGCACCCGAATGTGTTTCGAGATCGCCTGGGTGGTGATCGCGAAGGGTTCCGCGAGTTCGGTGACCGTGGCCGGGCCCCGGCTGAGCCGGGCGACGATGCGGCGGCGGACCGGATCGGCCAGCGCGTTGAACGCCAGGTCGAGAAGAGCGTCGTCCGCTGCCGTGTGATCCGTTGCCCTGTCGCCCACGATCACCTCCAGTTGCTCAACTATCCGGTTTATCAACCATCAAGTTGAATAAAGCGTGCTCCCCGACACGTGCCCGTGTCAAGAGCTGCGGGACGGATCGTTCCCGAACCCCCCCGGGCTCCGACGCGCCCCGATACCGTCGGGGAATGGCCCCGCCCGTGAGACTCCGCTCCGGTCCCCGCGCCCTCCTCGCCGCCGCCCTGTCGATCACGCTCCTCGGCGCGTGCACGTCCGCGGCCGACGAGACCACCGACCCGCAGGACACCGCCGGCCCTGCGACCTGCACGGCCGCCCCCGACGGCACCCCGATCGCCGGGGCCCCACCGGGACCCGGCGACCGCGACATCGCGACGAACCCCGAGATCGCCACCGGTTACCGCAGCGGCATGACCGCGGTGCGCACCGCCTCCTTCGCGGTGACGACCGCCAACCCGCTCTCCACCGAGGTGGCCTGCGAGATCCTGCGCGAGGGCGGCACCGCGGCCGACGCCCTGGTCGCCGCCCAGATGGTGCTCGGACTCGTCGAACCGCAGTCGTCCGGCATCGGCGGCGGAGCCTTCCTGCTCCACCACGACGCCGAGACCGGACAGGTGCAGGCGTACGACGGCCGCGAGACCGCACCGATGGCCGCCACCGAGAACTACCTGCGGTGGATCAGCGACACCGACCGCACCGAACCCCTGCCCGACACCCGCGCCAGCGGCCGGTCCATCGGCGTCCCCGGCGTCGTCCGCATGCTCGAAGCCGTTCACACCGAACACGGCCGGACCGACTGGAACGAGCTGTTCCGCCCCGCCATCGACCTCGCCGACCAGGGGATCGTCATCAGCGACCGGCTGGCGCAGTCCATCGCCGACGCCGCCCCGCAACTCGCGCTCGACGCTGCCGCCCGTGAGTACTTCCTGCTGCCCGACGGATCACCGAAACCGGCGGGGGAGGTCCTCACCAATCCCGCGATGGCCAAGACGCTCTCGGCGATCGCGACCGACGGTGCCGACGCCTTCTACACCGGCGACATCGCCCGCGCGATCGTCGAGGCCACGAACACCACCACCGGGGGACGCACACCCGGCGCGATGACCGTCGAGGACCTCGCCGCCTACGAGGCCAGGGAACGGCAACCGCTGTGCACCTCCTACCGCGACCACGAGATCTGCGGAATGCCCACCCCGTCGTCCGGGGGGGTCGCGGTCGCGGCGACCCTCGGCATCCTGGAGAACTTCGACCTGTCGGCGCTGCCCCCGAGCGACGTCGACGCGGACGGCGGGGTGCCCGACGCCGCAGCGGTGCACCTGATCTCCGAAGCCGAACGGCTCGCCTACGCCGACCGCGACAGATACGTCGCCGACTCGGATTTCGTTCCGCTCCCCGGGAATTCGCTCGGTACCCTGGTCAACCCCGACTATCTCGCCGAACGCGCGGCGCTGATCGACCCGGGCAGGAGCATGGGCAAGGCGACACCCGGCAACTTCGGCCCCGCCCCGCTCGGCACGCCGCCGCAGAGCCCCGAACACGGCACCAGCCACATCTCCGTCGCCGACTCCTACGGCAACGTCGCCGCGATGACGACGACCATCGAAGCGGCCTTCGGCTCGTTCCACATGACCGAAGGTTTCCTGCTCAACAACCAGCTGACCGACTTCGCGGCCGAACCCGTCGACGAGGAGGGCCTGCCGGTCGCCAACCGTGTCGAACCCGGCAAGCGGCCGCGCAGCTCCATGGCCCCCACCCTCGTCTTCGACCGCACCCCCGCGGGCGACCGCGGCGACGTCCGGCTGGTGGTCGGCTCACCCGGCGGGTCGGTGATCATCCAGTTCGTCGTCAAGACGCTCGTCGGCGCCCTCGACTGGGGCCTCGACCCGCAGCAGGCGGTCTCCGCGGTGTCCTTCGGTGCCGCGAACACCCCGGTCACCGGCATCGGGGGTGAGCACCCGGCCGTCGACACCGCCGACGACGGCAACGGCGATCCGCTCGTGCAGCAGCTGCGGGAGCTCGGGCACGAGGTGTCGGTCGCGCCCCGGTCCAGCGGCCTCGGCGTGCTGGAGCGCACCGACGACGGCTGGACCGGCGGGGCCGACCCGCGACGCGAAGGCGTCGTGATGGGCGACACCGGCCAGTGACGTCACCTGGCCCATCGGGCAGGTGGGGTCCTGTGCGGTCGGGCCGGTGGCATACGCTCCTACACGGCCCGCAATCACCCGCACCGTAAGCTGGATCACACAGGTGCGCGGATCGTCAGGAGTGAACAGTGGCCGTCGTCATGCCGGAACACGCGAACACCCCCTGCTCTGCCCACGCGGCTGCAGGGGAACACACCGCCGCCGGGACGGGCCCGGCGCTCGTCAAGTTCCACGCACCCGAGATCGTCTTCGGCGAGGGCTCGCTCGTCGAGGCTGCCCACGCCGCCGTCCGGCTCGGGGCCGTGCGGCCCATGCTCGTGACCGATCCCGGGCTCGTCGAGGCCGGCTGGGCCGACGAGCTGCGCCGCCATCTCGTCGACCAGGGCGTCGAACCCACCGTGTGGTCCGGGCTCACCCCCAACCCGAAGGACTACGAGGTCGCCGCCGGCTACGAGGTGTACCGCGCGCAGGGCTGCGACGTCCTCGTCGGACTCGGTGGCGGCTCGGTGATCGACGCGGCCAAGGGCATCGCGATCCTCGCCGCGAACGGCGGCCACATCCTCGACTACGAGGGGGTGGACCGCGCGAGCATGCCCATCCCGCCGATGGTCATGGTGCCGTCGACCTCCGGGACGGGCGCCGACGTCTCCCAGTTCTGCGTGGTCACCGACACCGTCCGCGGCAGCAAGATCACCATCATCGGACGGTCGCTCGTGCCCGACCTCACGGTGATCGACCCGCGCCTGCTCACCACCATGCCCGACGACCTCAACGCCGCCACCGGTCTCGACGCCCTCACCCACGGTGTCGAGGCGTTCGTCTCCCGCGCCCACAACCCGCTCACCGACCACCACGCGCTGCGCGCGGTCGGCATGGTCACCGGCACCCTCGTCCGCACCATCGACGAACCGCTGTACATGCCCGCCCGCGCCACGATGGCGCAGGCCAGCCTCGAGGCCGGACTCGCCTTCACCAACGCCATCCTCGGCGCCGCCCACGCGATGAGCCACCAGGTCGGTGGCCTGCTCGACCTGCCGCACGGCGTCATCAACGGGGTGCTGCTCCCGCACGTCGTGCGGTTCAACGGCGCCGAACATCCCGATCCCTACGTCGCGATCGCGTCCACCCTCGGACTCGACGAGGCCCGCGGACCGGCCGCCGAGGCCGTCGACGCCGTCGCCGCACGCATCGACGACCTCGCCAAACAGGTCGGGGTACCGCGGGGACTGCGCGAACTCGGGGTCCGCGACGACGACCTGCCCCGCCTCGCCGACGGCGCCCTGCGCGACGCGTGCATGTCGACGAACCCGCGCACCCCCACCCGCGAGCAGATGATCGACCTGTTCCGGACGGCGATGTGAGCGCCCCCGACCTGTCGGCACTGACCGGGCTGCGGTCCGGGAAGTCGACCTTCTACCCTCAGTACCGGGGCGCCGCCGAACGCCTCGAACGGGTCGTGCACGCCCTCGAACTCATCTCGCGGGCCCTCGTCCGCACCGTCGAAGGGCCGGAGACCCTGATCTGCGCGGTCGCCGAGGCCGCCCGCGCCCACCTCAGCGCCCAGTGGGTCGCCTTCGCGCTCACCGACGGCACCCTGCCCGACGCGGGACCGCGCCGGCTGGTACTCGGCCCGGACGCCACCCCCTTCCTCGTCGACAACGTGGAGGGACCGCCGCTGCCCGACGAGGTCGTCGCCCTGCTCGACTCGGTCCGCACCGGTGCCGTCGACCGGTATCCGGTCGTCGAGAACCACCACGCCTTCGTCCCGATCGTCCTCGACGGCGGTGTCGCCGGCGCCATCGCCGCGTGGACCCCGGCCAACCGCACCCTCGACGGCACCGACCGCGCCGTGCTGTCGATCCTCGCCAGCCAGACCGCCGTCGCCCTGCAGAACTCGGCCCTCTACCAACGCGGCCAGCTGCTCCTCGAACGCGCGGAGGAGGCCTATCGGGAGGCCAACCGCGCCGCCGCCGACCTGCAGGCCCGCAACGAGGAACTCGAGGCCACCCTGCAGAAACTCGCGTTGACACAACGCCAGCTCGGCGTCGCCCACCGGCACCAGGCGCTCGACGAGGAACGCCACCGCATCGCCCGCGAACTCCACGACAGCGTCACCCAGGCCGTGCTCTCGGCCGGCATGCAGATCGAGGTGTGCCGCAGCGACATTCCCGACGACGAACGCAGTGAACGCCTCGACCTGGCGAAGGAACTCACCCGCCGCGCCGTCGAACAGCTCCGCTCGGCGATCTACGCCCTCAACCGGCCGTCCGACTCCGAACGGATGTCGCTGCCGGAGATGCTCGAACAGCTGAGCGTCGCGCACATGCCCGGCGACCTCGAGGTGAAGGTGGGCATGGGCGGCAGCCCCGTCGAACTCACCGGCGACGCCGAACACGCCCTGCTGCGCATCGCGGGGGAGGCGCTGTTCAACGTCGCCGTGCACGCCAACGCGAGCCGCGTGGTGCTGCGCCTGAGCTACGGCACCGACTCGGTCCTGCTGTCGGTGGCCGACGACGGTGACGGCGATCCGGCCCGGCTGCGGCTGATGCTCAAACTCGCCGACCGCAACGACCTCGACGGCCGGCACCGCGGTCTCGCCAACATGCAGGCCCGCGCCCGGGAACTCGGCGGCACCCTCGAGGTGCGCCGCTCCCGATTCGGCGGCGTTCGGATCGCCGCCCGGATTCCGTTGCAGAACAACACCGCCCCTCAGCAGACGGGAGACCGATCATGACCGTCCCACCGCCGGCGCCACCACGGGCCCGCCCCGGCACGGTGCGCATCGCCCTCGTCGACGACCACGCGATCCTCCGTCAGGGACTGCGGTCGATCCTCGACCGCGAACCGGACCTCGAGGTGGTGGGGGAGGCGTCGACCGACGCGGAGGCCCTCGCCCTCGTCGACCGGATGCGACCCGACATCGTCCTGCTCGACCTGAAACTCTCCGCGGGCTCGGACTACGAGGGCCTGCACCTGTGCGGGCAGCTCTCGTCGGCGCATCCCGGGATCGGGCTGCTCGTCCTGACCACCTTCCTCGACGAACAGCTCGTCGTGCGGGCCGTGCACGCCGGGGCGCGCGGCTACGTCGTCAAGGACGTCGACACCACCGAACTGGTCCGCGCGATCCGCGCCGTCTCGCGCGGTGAGAGCGCGTTCGACTCGCGCAGCGCCGCGGCGGTGGTGCGCTCGCTCAACGGACAGAGCACCCCCAAGGAGCAGCTCACCGACCGCGAACTCGAGGTGCTCGAACTCCTCGCGGCGGGGCTGTCGAACGTCAAGATCGGTCAGCAGCTGTACATCTCGGCGACCACCGTCAAGTTCCACGTCAGCAACGTCATGCGCAAGCTCGGCGTGAGCCGTCGCGCCGAGGCAGTGTACGCGGCGAGCAAGCAGGGCCTGATCTGATCCGCCGGAGGCTCACAACCCTGCGGTGAGGTCCACAACCCGCAGGGCCGGCCGCTGGGGTTGTGGGCCTCGCATCCGGGTTGTGGACCCCGGCCTCACTCGACGACGAGCCACCCCCCGTGGTGTTCGAACACCACGAAGGGCCGGCCCGTGCTGCGCCCGAGTTCCTCGAGGGCGGACAGATCGAAGGTGCGCACGTGCCCGTGGCAGGCCGTCGCCTCCTCCTCGAACGGCACCGCGACGACCACCCGCTCACGCGCGATGCGCAGGGCCTCGCCGAGGATCGCCGCACCCACCTCGTCGTCGACGTGCTCGAGCAGGTGGATCGCGGTCACCGTGTCGGCGCTGTCGTCGGGCACCGGCACGTTCGCCGCGTCGCACACGAGGGTGTCCACCGCGAGTCCGAGGCGGGGTGCGACCGCGTCGAGCAGACGCATCGTGCCGGGCAGGATGTCGGTCGCCGTCACCGGGATGCCCGCGGCGGCCAGTCGCAGCGGCAGGAACCCGAAGCACGACCCCAGATCGAGCACCGTCCCGCGTACGAGCTCGGCCGCCCTGTCGTGGATCGGAGCGAAATCCGCTGTACCGTCCAGCAGTTCGCCGAGCGAATTGCGGTAGTAGGTGACCCACGAATCCAGCGCCCCGGGCACCGTGGACCGGACGAGCCCCACCATCGTCAGCTCGAACTCGTCCTGACCGAACGCCGCGTCCTCGATCGAGGACGTCACCTCGGCGACGAGCCGTTCGCTGAGCTGCTCGGGCGTGAGCGAGTGGGTGACGTGGAGCCGGTCGTCCAGCCGGCGCACGGTCAGCGGCCCGGCGGGGACACGTTCGACCGTGACGTGGTCGTGCGTCCACAGACCCGGGCGGCAGGGAGCGAGGGAATCGAGCACCGTCATCGGTTCGCAGCCTTCGTCGAGGGCGGGGAAGGGGGTTGCGGCACACTGTAGTCCAGACCGGCCGTCACCGTCCGCATCCCGGCGGCGAGGAATTCGTGCAGATCCGAACCGGGTTCGTCGAGCCACGCCTCGTAGGCGGCGATCGCGACACCGAGCAGCAGATAACCGCACGTGCGGGGGATGTGGTCGTCCGGATCGGCGCCGGTGCGTCGCGCGACGAACTCCGCCACGACGCGGCGCCAGCCCTGGTACATGACCGACGAGTACGCCTGCAGTGCAGGAGTGTGCAGGATCAGCCGCATCCGTGCGCGGTGCCGTTCGGCCTCGCTGTCGGGGAAGGTGTTGAACTCGTGCAGCGCCGTGGTCAGTGCCTCGGACAGCGGCACGTTCTCCGGGATCTCCTCGAGGCTCGCGCGCATCGCGGCCAGGTGTTCGTCGAAGTTTCCCCAGGCCAGCTCGTTCTTGGACGGGAAGTACCGGAAGAAGGTGCGCCGCGCGATCCCGGCCGCCTCGGCGATGTCGTCGATGCTCGTCTCCTCGAATCCCGCCTCCATGAACAGCTCGATGCCGATGGCGGCGAGTTCCTCCTTCGACGTGGAGGGGCGGCGACCTACCCGAGCGGACGGTTTCCGTCGGCTGCGCGTCATTTCTTCCTCCCGGGGATGACATTCTGCACTCGATGCCATTACAGTGGTGAACCGGCTCACAACGCAACTCCGTTGTGGGGACCGACTCCATTCAGGAGAGAGAAATCCGAGGAGGAAACATGTCCGATCGTGACAACGCAGTGATCGAGTCCGTGCTGGTCGAGGAGTCCCTCGTGGAAGAGGTCTCGATCGACGGCATGTGCGGCGTGTACTGACATGACCGCGCCCGGAGCCACCGCCGTGTCCGGTGAATCGACGGACACCACAGCGTTCGATCCGGGTGCCGGTTGGCGGCTCCACCCGCAGGTAGCGCTTCGCCCCGAGCCGTTCGGGGCGTTGCTCTACCACTTCGGCACCCGCAAACTGTCGTTCCTGAAGAACACCGTGATCGTCGACGTCGTCCGTTCGATGGGTGAGCACGACTCGGTGCGGGATGCGTTGCGCGCCCACGGAATCGACGAGAACGCCGAGCGGGTCTACCTGCATGCCCTGCGCACGCTGGCCGACTCGCACATGATCGTCCCCGCCTGACGCCCGAACCAGCAAGGACCCGCCATGACGTCTCTGCTCGAACCCCCCACCGCTGCTGCGGCCCCGCCGAAGGTCGGTCGCCTCGTCGACCAGTTCGAGAAGGGCCTCGACGCCCCGATCTGCCTGACCTGGGAGCTGACCTACGCCTGCAACCTGTCGTGCGTGCACTGCCTGTCCTCGTCCGGCAAACGCGACCCGCGCGAGCTGTCGACAGAACAGTGCAAGGCGATCATCGACGAGCTGCAGCGCATGCAGGTCTTCTACGTCAACATCGGCGGCGGCGAACCGACGGTGCGCTCGGACTTCTGGGAACTGGTCGACTACGCCACCGAACACCAGGTGGGCGTGAAGTTCTCCACCAACGGGGTGCGTATCGACCGCAAGGTCGCCGAACGGCTCGCCGCTTCGGACTACGTCGACGTGCAGATCTCCCTCGACGGTGCCACCGCCGAGGTCAACGACGCCGTGCGCGGACCGGGGTCGTTCGCCATGGCCATCCGCGCCCTGGAGAACCTGTCCGAGGCGGGCTTTCGCGATGCGAAGATCTCGGTGGTCGTCACCCGCGAGAACGTCGACCAGCTCGACGACTTCAAGGCCCTGGCCGACAAGTACGGCGCGACCCTGCGCATCACCCGGTTGCGTCCCTCTGGGCGCGCGGTGGACGTGTGGGACGACCTGCACCCGACCCACGAGCAGCAGCGGCAGCTCTACGACTGGCTCGTCGCGCACGGGGAGGGTGTGCTCACCGGCGACTCGTTCTTCCACCTGTCGGCCTTCGGCAGCTCCGGTGGCGGGTCGCTGCCGGGGTTGAACCTGTGCGGCGCGGGCCGGGTGGTGTGCCTGATCGACCCGGTCGGCGACGTCTACGCCTGCCCGTTCGCCATCCACGACAACTTCCATGCCGGCAACATCCTCACCGACGGTGGTTTCGAGTCGGTGTGGAAGAACTCGACGCTGTTCCGGCAGTTGCGTGAGCCGCAGTCCGCCGGGGCATGCGCCTCCTGCAATTTCTTCGACGCCTGCCGCGGTGGGTGCATGGCCGCGAAGTTCTTCACCGGCCTGCCGATGGACGGCCCCGACCCCGAATGCGTGCAGGGTTACGGGCAGTCCGCGCTCGAGGGTGAGCGCACCGTGCCGCAGTCGAGCGTCGACCATTCGCGGACCGGCAAGCGTGCCGAGCGTCGCACCCCCGCTGCGCCGGTGCCGCTGACCCTGCTGACCACACCCCCCGCCAAGTTCTGCGACGAGAACCCGCTCGCAGGCCTGTAATCCGAGGAGACCCGAGACGATGGCCAAGCCGTCCTGGTTGAAGAACCCGTGGGCGACCGACCCGTGGTTCGAGACCGTTGCGATCGCCCAGCAGCGCGCCCGCAAGCGCCTGCCCAAGTCCGTCTACGGCGCCCTGGTCGCCGGCTCCGAAGCCGGCATCACCGTCGACGACAACATCGCCGCCTTCCGCGAACTCGGCTTCGCCCCGCACGTGGCCGGGCTGTCCGACAAGCGGGAGATGGCCACCACCATCATGGGCCAGGACGTGGCCCTGCCCGTGATGATCTCCCCGACCGGTGTGCAGGCCGTGCATCCGGACGGGGAGGTCGCCGTGGCGCGGGCCGCCGCCGCCCGCGGTACCGCGATGGGCCTGTCGTCGTTCGCGTCGAAGTCCGTGGAGGAGGTCGCCGGGGTCAACGACAAGACCTTCTTCCAGATGTACTGGGTCGGCAGCCGCGACACCCTGGTCCAGCGCATGGAACGCGCCCGCGCCGCCGGCGCGAAGGGCCTGATCATGACCCTGGACTGGTCGTTCTCCAACGGCCGCGACTGGGGCAGCCCCGCCATTCCGGAGCGGATGAGCCTCGAGGCGATGGTCAAGTTCGCTCCCGAGGGCATCACCCGCCCGAAGTGGCTGCTCGAATGGGCCCGCACCGGCAAGGTGCCGGATCTGACCACCCCGAACCTGACCCCGCCCGGCGGGCAGGCCCCGACCTTCTTCGGGGCGTACGGCGAGTGGATGACCACCCCGCTGCCGACCTGGGAGGACGTGGCCTGGCTGCGGGAACAGTGGGGCGGGCCGTTCATGCTCAAGGGCGTCATGCGCGTCGACGACGCCAAGCGTGCCGTCGATGCGGGGGTCACGGCGATTTCGGTGTCCAACCACGGCGGCAACAATCTCGACGGCACCCCGGCCCCGATCCGGGCGTTGCCGGCGATCGCCGAGGCGGTCGGCAAGGACGTCGAAGTCCTCCTCGACGGGGGTATCCGCCGCGGCAGCGACGTCGTCAAGGCCCTCGCGCTCGGTGCCAAGGCGGTGCTCATCGGCCGCGCCTACCTGTGGGGTCTGGCCGCGAACGGGCAGGCCGGGGTGGAGAACGTCCTCGACATCCTCGCCGGTGGTATCGGCTCGGCGCTGCTGGGCCTGGGCAAGAACTCCATCCACGAGCTGACCCCGGACGACATCGTGGTGCCGGACGGGTTCCGCCGCGACCTCGGCATCTGACCCGACCGGACAGATGAGCCGTGCGCTCACCGCACCGATCACCCTCGCCGGACGTACCGCTCCGGCGAGGGTGATCTTCGGTCCCCATGTCACGAATCTCGGTGACGGACGCCGCTTCTCGGAGAGGCACGTCGCGTACTACGAGCGTCGCGCCCGCGGGGGCTGCGGTGTCGTGGTGACCGAGACCGCCTCGGTGCACCCGCTCGACCATCCCTACGAACGTGCACCTCTGGCCGAGTCCTGCGGTGCGGGATACCGGCGCATCGCCGAGGCGTGCCGCCCGCACGGCACGCTCGTGCTCGCGGGCCTCGGCCACCGGGGCCTGCAGGGGTCGAGCGCATGGAGCGGGGGACCGCTGTGGGGTCCGTCGCGGGTGCCCGATCCGGTCACCCGGGAACTGCCCGTCGAGATGTCCGACGCCGAGATCGCCCCGCTCGTCGACTCGTTCGCCCACGCGGCGGGGATCGCCGTGGACGCCGGACTCGACGGGGTCGAACTCGACGCCGGACCCACCTCGCTGCTGCGCCAGTTCCTGTCCGGCCTGACCAATCGCCGCGACGACGGCTACGGCACCGACCGGCCGCGCCTGCTCCGTGAGACGCTCGCCGCGGTGCGGGACCGCATCGGTGCGGATCGTGTTCTGGCACTGCGTCTCACGTGCGACGAGAACACCTCCTGGGCGGGACTCACCCCCGAGCTTGCCGCTGGCTGCGCACGCGAGATCGCGTCGGCGATCGACCTGCTCACCGTGGTGCGCGGCGGGCTGTTCTCACCCGAGGCCTACCGACCCGACGCGCACGTCCCCGCGGGTTTCAACGAGCGGCTGTGCCAACGGATCCGGGACACCCTCGGCGATTCGGTGCCGGTCGCGTTGCAGGGCAGCGTCGTCGATCCGGCACAGGCGCAGCGTGCCCTCGACGAAGGGATCTGCGACCTGGTCGAGATGACCCGCGCCCAGATCGCCGATCCCGACCTGGTGACCGCGGTCCGCCGCGGCCGATCGCCGCGACCGTGCCTGCGCTGCAACCAGGCCTGCCTCGTGGACGACTTCCACAACCCCGTCGTGGGATGCGTCGCCGATCCCGAAGCGGGGGAGGAGACACGGCCCCGCGCCCGCCGGGCGGCCGCGGCTCGCGACGTGCTCGTGGTGGGCGCCGGACCTGCGGGGCTCGAAGCGGCCCGGGTGGCCGCGACCCGCGGCCACCGCGTCGTCGTGCTCGAACGCGACGACCGCGTCGGCGGCCGCGCCCGCCTCGCCTCCCGCGGTCCGGGACGGCCGGAGTTCGGCACGCTCGTCGACTGGCTGGAGCAACGGTGCCGCGACGCCGGAGTCGACATCCGCACCGGAGCCGCGGCGACCGCCGCGGACATCGACCAGGCCCTCGCCGCCGGCGCCGCGGTCGTACGGGCCACCGGCGGGCTGCCGCGTCCGCCGTCCTTCCCGGTGACCGCACCCGCGAACCGCACGACCGCCGCCGAGGTGCTGGCCGGGACACGCCCGGTGTCCTCGCGGGTGGTGGTGTGGGACCCGGTGGGCGGACCGGTCGCGAGCGCAGTCGTCGACCACCTCGCCGACGAGGGCTGCGAGGTGTTCTACGTGACCGCCGACCCCGTCGCCGGTTCCCGGCTCGCCCCCACCGGAGATCTCGTCGCCGCCAACACCCGTATGCACCGCGCCGGGGTGGAGCGCCGCCTCGGCCACCGGATCGGGTCGGTCGACGCCGACGGGATCCGGCTGGTGCACCGGCTCACGGGAAACGAGGAGACCGTGCCCGGAGCCGTCCTGGTGGACTGTGCACCCCTGCTGCCGGGACACGATCCGGATCCGCCGGGGGTGCGGTCGATCGGCGACCGGGTGGCGCCGAGAACTCTGCGGGAGGCCATCCGAGAGGGATACGAGGTGGCCTCGGCGCTGTAACGTGAGGCACACTGAAACGTGTTCTAGTCGGGGTGAGTGCCCCGGGGTCGACGGGAAGGGCCGACATGGGAGAGTTCGACGGCAAGGTCGTCTTCATCACCGGTATCGCACGCGGTCAGGGCCGCAACCACGCCATCCGGTTCGCCCGCGAGGGGGCGTCCGTCATCGGCGTCGACATCGCGCGCCCGGTCTCGGAGTACATCACCTACGAACAGACCACCGAGGACGACTTCCACGAGACGGTCCGCCTCGTCGAGGAGGCCGGCGGCAAGATCCTCGCCCGCATCGCCGACGTCCGCGACGGTGCGGCACTGAAGGCCGTCGTCGACGAGGGTGTCCAGCAGTTCGGCCGCCTCGACGTGGTCGTCGCCAACGCCGGCATCTGCACGTGGAACCGCTTCTGGGAGATGCCCGACGACCAGTTCGAGGAACTGATCGACATCAACCTCACCGGCGTGTTCAAGACCCTCAAGGCCGCCGCACCCGCGATGATCGAAGCCGGCAACGGCGGATCGATCATCGTCGTCAGCTCGGTCGCCGGCCTCAAGGCCATGCCCGGCCAGATCAACTACGCCGCAGCGAAATTCGGTCTCGTGGGCATCACCCAGGCCGCGGCCAAGGAACTCGGCCCCTACCGGATCCGCGTCAACTCCATCCACCCCTACAGCGTCAACACCCCGATGGGCACGGACGTCAGCGTCCTGAAGCTGTTCGAGGAGAACCCCTCCTGGGAACCGTCCTTCGCGCCGATCCTCACCCACAAGCCCATCGCCGATCTCGACGACATCTCCGAGACCGTCCTGTTCCTCGCGAGCGACCGCTCCTCGACGATCACCGGCAGCCAGATGGCTCTCGACCAGGGCAACTCGAAGGTCTGACCCGGTGACGCGCACGGAGACCGGCACCGCACCGCACGCACCGCTGCGTGTCGGTCCGGTCACCCTGCGCAACCGCATCGTCTTCCCCGCCCACCTGACGAACTTCTCGGTCGACGGCACCGTCACCGACCGGCACGTCGCCTACTACGAGGCCCGCGCCCGGGGTGGGGCCGCGCTGATCGTCACCGAGGAACACACCGTGCACCCCTCGGACCGGCCCTACGAGAAGTTGATCCGCGGCTGGGACCCGGACGTGATCCACGGCTACCGCCGCCTCACCGCCGCGGTGCACCGGCACGGCACGGCGATCCTCGCGCAGCTCAACCACAACGGGGCGCAGGGCACGTCGATGTACAGCGGGCGGCCGCTGTGGGCGCCGAGCCCCGAACCCGATCCGCTGTTCCGCGAGGTCCCGCGCGAGATGGCGACGGCGGAGATCGCCGAACTCGTCGACGCCTACGCCGGCGTCGCCCGCCGCTGCGTCGACGGCGGATTCGACGGGGTGGAGATCCAGTGCTCGCAGGCGTCGATCCTGCGGGCCTTCCTCGCCCCCGGAACGAACCACCGCACCGACGGCTACGGGGGCGACCTCGCCGGGCGGGCGCGACTGCTGCTCGAGGTGGTCGCGGCCGTGCGCCGCGCGGTGGGACCGGACCGGATCGTCGGAGTCCGGCTGACCGGCCACGACGGCACCGACGGCGGTGTGGTCCTCGACGACGCCGTGCGGGTCGCGGGGATGCTCGAGGCGAGCGGCGACGTCGACTACCTCAACACCTCCGTCGGCGTCGCCACGGAGACGCTGTACCTCGTCGAGGCCCCGATGGCCACCGCGCACGGCTACTCGTTGTTCGTGCCCGACGCGATCCGCGCCGCGGTGTCGCTGCCCGTCGTCGGGGTCGGCCGGTTCACCCGTCCCGATCAGGTCCGGACCGCCCTCGACGAGGGGGTGTGCGATCTCGTGGGGGCGGTGCGCGCACAGATCGCCGACCCCGGGTTCGCGGCGAAGACGCTCACCGATCGCGGCGACGAGATCCGCCCGTGCATCGGCTGCAACCAGGAGTGCATCGGGCGGGTCGGGCTGAACCGCCCCATCGCGTGCGCGGTGAACCCGCAGGCGGGACACGAATCCGGGGCTCCGGCTCCGGCACCGGCGCCCGCGCCGCGCCGGGTCGTCGTTATCGGTGGTGGCCCGGCCGGACTGCAGGCCGCCGCGACGGCCGCCGCACACGGACACAGCGTGACACTGCTCGAGCGGCGACCGTATCTCGGCGGCCAGATCCGGGAGGCGGCCACCGCGCCCCACCGCCACGAACTCCTCGGTGCCGTCACCCATCTCGAAGCCGAGTGCCGACGCAGGGGAGTGGACCTGCGGACCGGTGTCACCGCCGATGCGCGGGCGGTGCGCGCCCTCGATCCCGAGGTCGTCGTCGTCGCGACGGGCGCGCGTCCGCGCCGCCCCGACTGGGCGGGAACGACCTCCCGGGTGGTGGACGTTCGGGACGTCCTCGACGGCCGCGCCGCCCCCACCGGCCGGGTCCTCGTCGTCGACGACCTCGGTTTCCATCAGGCGACGTCCGTCGCGGAACTGCTCGCCGAGCGCGGGTGCGCCGTGACGGTGTGCACGCCGGGGATGATCGTCGGCCAGGATCTCGGGCTCACCCTGGACTTCGACGGCTGGTCGCGCCGGGCGCACGACAAGCACATCGAGCAGCTCACCGACGTCGCGATCGGTGGTGTCGCGGAGACCGGCGACGGCCTGGACGTGACCCTCGTGCACCACCCCACCGGACGGACACACCGGATGGTCGTCGATCGCCTCGTCGTCGCCTCGCATCAGGATCCCGCCGACGACCTGTGGCGGGAACTCGCGGATGGGCCGATCCGGGTCGTGCGGGTGGGCGACGCGCTGACCCCGCGCCGGCTGCCCGAGGCGATCCGCGACGGCGACCGGGCCGGCGCGGACATCCGGTGACCGTCACGGAGGCGAAGACGCGAACGCCGGCCCCGAAGGGCCGGCGCCTCGATCCGGATACCTCGACGTACTTGCGACGATTGCTCTGCCCCCTGAGTCACACCCCGGACCGAAGTCGGGGGCGGTAGGACTCGAACCTACGACCCATCGTTCCCATCGCGCGTGCGCCCTGGCCGCCGCGCACGTCGCGGAGGTGGAACAGCGCCCGCACCGTTCTCGGTACGGGTGGTGTTCGTCCTCTTCGCGAGTTCGTCGAGGAAGCTCAGGGTGAGTCGTTCCGTTCTGCGCTCGAGTGGAAATCTGCGCTCGAGTGGAAATCTGCGCTCGGGCGGGAATCCAGATCGTGACGCATGACGATCCGCGGCCACCGGTCGAGCTCGCGCGCAGCCTCCTGCGCCCGCATCTGCGCGAGACCGGGGGAGAGGCCGTCGTCCGGGACGGGCCGGAAACCGAGACGCGCGTAGTACGGCGCGTTCCACGGCACGTCGCGGAAGGTCGTCAGCGTCGAATGCGTCAGCCCGGCATCGCGCGCCCAGGCCTCCGCATGTGCGATCAGGGCCCGGCCGATCCCCCGGCGGGCGTGGTCGGGATGCACCGACACCTGCTCGATGTGCACACCGTCGTCGACGAGGTCGGCGATCAGGTAGGCGACGGGCCGGTCGGCGTCGTCGAACCGCACCCAGCACCGTCCCGCGTCCCGGTGGGCTCGCAGGGTCTCCACGGACGGGGGTTCGTCGTCGGCGACGGCCGTCATCCCCAGCTCCGCGAACGGCGTGCCGGCCGCGCGTTCGATCTCCGGGAGCACCGTCAGATCCGCGTCGGTCGCGAGCCGGATCGGGGGCAGCTCCTTGCAGAAGTACAACGCCGTCGGCGAGTTCGCGTACAGGCCGAACCGCTCCGACATCGGCACGTACCCGGCGGCCGCGTACATCGCGATGGCCTCGGGTTGTTCGGCGCCCGTCTCGAGCACCGCGCGCCGGCGCCCGGCATCGGCCGCGGTGCGTTCCAGCGCGGCGAGCAACCGGCGTGCGACGCCGCGGCGCCGCGCGGAGGTCCGCACGTACATGCGTTTGATCTCGGCGTCCCCGTCCCGCAGCCGCGGATGCGAGGACTCCTGGGCCCGCCACCCGCCGATACCGGTCGGAACACCGTTCACCGTCGCCAGCAGGAACACCCCGTTCGGGGCCGTGAACTCGTGCGGCAGCAGCGAGGTGTCGTCGGGTCCGCCGTAGCGGCGGACGTACTCGAGCTGGACCTCCTCGATGAGGGTCTGCACGTCCGGATCGTCGAGCGGACGAGGTTCGATCAGCACCCGGAAAGCGTACAGATCGGACCCTGCGGGGCGGGTCGCCCCGCGGGGACCACCGGGTTTCGCCGCTGCCCTCGCACCCCCTAGCATCGGTCCGGTGACACGGGAGCTCGCCGATGCCTACTGGCCGGACATCGAACCCGGCCGGGTGACGGTGGCCGTGCCCGTCGGTGCGTTCGAACAGCACGGCCCCCACCTGCCGCTGGACACCGACACCCGGATCGCTTCGTCCGTCGCCTCCGCCGTCGCCGCAGCTCTCCCCGGCGTCGTCGTGGCTCCGCCCGTCACCTACGGGGCCAGCGGGGAACACGAAGGGTTCCCCGGCACCGTGTCGATCGGTGCCGAGGCGACGAAGCTGCTCCTCGTCGAGTACGGCCGGTCGGTGTGCCGGTGGGCGAAACGGGTGGTGTTCGTCAACGGGCACGGCGGCAACGCCCACGCCCTGCTCGAGGCCGTGACCCTGCTGCGCTACGAGGGTCGCGACGCCGCCTGGATCCCGTGTGCGGTCCC
This sequence comes from Rhodococcus sp. Z13, assembly GCF_025837095.1. NCBI lineage: Bacteria > Bacillati > Actinomycetota > Actinomycetes > Mycobacteriales > Nocardiaceae > Rhodococcus > Rhodococcus sacchari. The sequence continues at coordinate 3,389,080 of NZ_CP107551.1, read as the reverse complement.
CGGCGCGGACGCCCACGCCGGCGTCACCGAGACGAGCCTACTGCTGCACCTCGCACCCGGCTCGGTGGACCTGAGCCGCGCCGAACCGGGGGCCACCGAACCCATCGGCACACTGATGCCCCGGCTGCGGGAAACCGGTATCGTTTCGGTGTCTGCGAACGGAATACTGGGAGATCCGAGCGAGGCCACAGCGGAACTCGGCGCCCGACTGTTCGCGAATCTGGTGGAACGGGCGACCGCGCAGGTCACCCGATGGTGCCCGGGAACGGAGGGAAGACTTCGGTGAGTCAGGCGACGTCCCCTCGGGCGGCACAGACCCGAACGGCCCGGCTCCCCGACGGCTTCGGAGTGCGCATCGACCCCCGCGTGCGCAGCTACGCCGGCGGCCGCGTCCTCGTCGGCGGCTCACCCACCCGCATGCTCAAGCTCGCCCCCGCCGCCGCGGCCATGATCGACGAGGACTTCCTCGAGGTCGTCGACGCGCAGAGCGCCGCGGTCGCCCGCCGCCTGCTCGACGCCGGCATCGGCAACCCCCGGCCGACGAAGCTGCCGCCCACCTCCGAGGTCACGATCGTCGTGCCCGTGAAGGACAATCCGGCGGGGCTCGACCGGTTGCTGGCCGCCCTCGAGGGCCACGAGGTGATCGTCGTCGACGACGGCTCCGACGTCCCGGTCGAGACCCCCGAGCGGGGTCGTGTCCGGGTGCTCCGGCACGGGACCGCCCGGGGTCCCGCCGCCGCGCGGAACACCGGATTGCAGCAGGCCACAACCGAGTTCGTCGCCTTCCTCGACTCCGATGTGGTGCCGAGGATCGGCTGGCTCGAACGGTCGCTGGGGCACTTCACCGACCCGGCTGTCGCCCTCGTCGCCCCCCGCATCGTCGCCCTCGACCCCGAGAGCGGTGCCCTGGCGCGCTACGAGCACGCGCGGTCGTCGCTGGACCTCGGACGCCGCGAATCCGCGGTGATCGCCGGCGGCCCCGTCTCCTACGTTCCGAGCGCCGCCCTGATCGTGCGCCGGTCCGCCCTCGTCGAGGCCGGTGGCTTCGACGAACGCCTGCACGTCGCCGAGGACGTCGACCTGTGCCGTCGCCTGCAGGAGGCGGGCTGGCGGTTGCGCTACGAACCCATCGCCTGGGTCGCCCACGACCACCGCATCCGATTCCGGAAATGGCTGACCCGCAAGGCCTTCTACGGGACGGGGGCCGCACCGCTCGCCGAACGGCATCCCGGCACCGTGCCACCGATGGTGATGTCGGTGTGGACCCTGATCGCGTGCCTGGCGATCGCGACGTGCACCCGCATCGGCGTGCTCGCGGCGCTGCTGACCCAGATGGTCGTCTTCGTCCGGTTGCGGCGCATGTTCGCCGGACTCGACGGTCGCGACCGTCTCGCCGCGCGGCTCGCCGCTCAGGGCCTCGCCGGAGGGCTGGGGCAGGTGGCGTCCGCGCTGTGCCGGCACTACTGGCCGGTCACGCTCGTCGCATCGCTGTTCTCCCGCAGGGTACGTCGCACCGTCCTGGCATTCGCTGCGGCGGAAGGGATCTGGGACTGGTACTCGCACCGCGAGGAGGGCGGTCTCGACCCCGTCCGCTATCTGCTCTACAAGCGACTCGACGATCTCGCCTACGGGGCGGGACTGTGGAAGGGCGCGTTCGACGCGCGGCAGGTCTCCGCGCTGGTCCCCGACATCCGGAGCTGACGTGCTCCCGGAACACGCCGATGTCGTCGTGGTCGGCGGGGGGAGCTGCGGATGCGTGCTCGCCGCCCGGCTGAGCGACGACCCGCAGCGCACCGTCCTGCTGCTCGAGGAGGGCGACGGCTTCGCATCCGGTGTCCCACGCGAGATACGCGATGCCGCAACACTTCCCGTCGGTCCGGAGAGTACCTGGACGACGATCTTCCCGGCGCAGCTGACCGAACGCGTCGCCACGGTCGTCACTCGCGGCCGGGTGCTCGGCGGTTGCGGCGCCCTCAACGGTGCCTATTTCGTGCGTGCCCGGCCGGCCGATTTCGACGCGTGGCCCGCCGGATGGTCCTACGACGAGGTGCTCCCGTACTTCCGCGCGATCGAGACCGACACCGACTTCACCGGCGACCTGCACGGCGATTCCGGGCCCGTCCCGGTCTCCCGCGTGCCCGCGGACCGCAGGCATCCCGTCTCCCGGTCCTTCCTCGACGCCGCACAGCGGGCCGGGCACGTCCCGGTCGACGACCTCAACGCACCGGGACCGGACGGGGTGGGGCCGGTTCCGCTCAACGTCCGCGACGGCGTCCGCACCGGCCCGCTGCTCGCCCACCTGGTGCCGGTGCTGCACCGGCCGAATCTCACCGTCGCCACCGGAAGCCGGGTCACCCGCATCGTCGTGGCGGGCGGCCGCGCCGTCGGTGTCGACGTGATCGGCACCGAAGGCCTCCGCCGGGTGGCCGCCGACCGGGTGATCGTCAGCGCCGGGGCGGTGCGCTCCCCGCACCTGCTCATGCTCTCCGGTATCGGCCCCGCCGACGAACTCCGCCGCGCCGGGATCGACGTGCGGTACGACCTGCCCGGTGTCGGCCGCGACTTCTCCGACCATCCGGAGATCGCGATCCCGTACCGCTACCGGCACGATCTGCCCACCGGCGTCCCCGTCCTCGAGACGGTGCTGCACACCGACGCACTCGAACTGCGGCCCTACACCGTGCCGTTCGACTCGGCGATCCCGGGCAGTGGCGTCACCGTCCCGGTGCTCGGGGTCGTTGCCACCCGCCCCCGCAGCCGCGGCCGTATCGTGCTCGACCCGGACGATCCGTACGCACCGCCGCTGCTCGACTACCGCTATCTCTCCGACCCGGACGACCGCGCCGACCTCTGCGACGGCGTGCGGCTCGCAGGAGACCTCCTCGCCGCGATGGCGGACGTCGTCGCCGACCTCGACCCGGCCGTGCGGCGCGGCGGGATCGACGACGCCTGGCTCACCGCCCGCCTCGGGACGTCGCTGCACCTGTCGGGTTCCTGCCGCATGGGCGACGACGCCACCGCGGTGGTCGACGCGCGGTGCCGCGTGCACGGCATCGACGGCCTGAGCGTCGTCGACACCTCGGTGTTTCCGCAGGTCCCCAGCCGTGGACCGCACGCCACCGCGGTGATGCTCGCCCACCGCGCGGCGGGGTGGGCGGCGTAGCGCTTGCCGCGTCCGGTGTGATCCGGACTACAGTGTCCGTGAGGAGGCGCCGGTACATGACCGATCGTGGAATCGCGACGACCAATCCCTGGATGGCACTGTGCCCGGGAGCAGATGTGACAGCGCACGCACGTGCCCTGCTCCGCGCGCACGGCACCTTCGTCTCGGCCCGGGGCCGCAACCGGCCCGACGGGATCCGGCCCGTCGTGCACGAATCGTGGCGCCGGAGCCTGCAGAGCGGCATCGACCCCGACGTGGTCGAACAGCCCGCCCTCCTCGCCGGCCGCGACCTCGAGGAGTACCGCGCCACGCACCCGATGTCGCTGATCCGCCCGGTGGTGCGCAAACTGCTGGTCGAGGACGCCGCCGACAGCGGACTGCTCGTCGCGATCACCGACGGGCAGGGACGGCTGCTGTGGGTGGAGGGCGACCATGCCGCCCGCGACCGAGCCCTGGCCATGAGCTTCGTCGAGGGCGCCGACTGGAGCGAGGACCGCGTCGGCACCAACGCGCCGGGCACCGCCCTCGCGGTGGACCACTCCGTGCAGATCTTCGGCGCCGAGCACTACAACCGGACCGTGCACGACTGGAGCTGCTCGGCGGCGCCCGTCCACGACCCCACCAGCGGGCGGATCCTGGGTGCCATCGACATCACCGGCGGACACCGCGTCGCCGCTCCCGAGGTGCTGCAACTGGTCCGGGCGACCGTGGCCGCCGCCGAGGCCGAACTGCGGCTGCACGCCCTGAACGGCTTGCCCCTCGTCCCGGCGACGGGGCCCCGGGTCGAGGTGCTCGGCGCGGGCCGGCCCGCGCTGCTTCGCGGCCGCGAACGCATCGGGCTGTCCCGGCGGCACGCCGAGATCCTGCTCATCCTCGCCGACCACCCGGAAGGCCTGAGTTCGGACCGCCTCGCGGTGCTGCTCGACGAGGGCGAGCTCGACTCGGTGACCATCCGCGCCGAGATGTCGCGCCTGCGCAAGGTGCTCGGCGCCGAACATCTCGGGTCGCGCCCCTACCGGCTGCTCACCGACCTGGAGTCCGATGTCGCCGACGTGCGCCGCGCCCTCGACCGGGGCGACGCCGCCACCGCGGTGCGTCTCTACGCCGGCGAGGTGCTGCCCGGCTCGACCGCCCCGGGGATCGAGGAGATCCGCGACGAACTGCGGTCGAAGGTGCAGGCCGCACTGCTGCGCAGCGGCGACGAGCACCTGCTGGCCCGATGGACCTCGTCCGCCCACGGCCGCGACGATCTCACCGCGTGGTCGGCCTATCTGGCCACCCTCGACCCCGGTTCGCCCCGGTATGCGCAGGTCGAGGCGATGATGACCCGATTGGACAGGCAGCTCGCAACGTAGATGCAACGTCTCCGTTCGTAGTGTCGGGGATCACAGGCACCCTCCGAGGATGCCCCGGATTACAGAACCCGACCGCTCGACGCTGCAGGAGATGCACATGACCGTGTACGCCCGTCCCGGTTCGCCCGACGCCCTCATGTCGTTCCAGTCCCGGTACGACAACTGGATCGGCGGCCAGTGGGTGCCGCCGGTGAAGGGTGAGTACTTCGAGAACGTCACCCCCGTCACCGGGCAGGTCTTCACCGAGGTCGCCCGCGGTACCGAGGAGGACATCGAACTCGCCCTCGACGCCGCCCACGCGGCGGCCCCCGCCTGGGGGAAGACCTCGCCCGCCGAACGCGCGGTGATCCTCAACAAGATCGCCGACCGCATCGAGGAGAACCTCGAATCGATCGCCCTCGCCGAGACCTGGGACAACGGCAAGCCCATCCGTGAGACCCTCAACGCCGACATCCCGCTCGCGATCGACCACTTCCGGTACTTCGCGGGAGCCATTCGCGCACAGGAGGGTTCGATCTCCGAGATCGACTCGGAGACGGTGGCCTACCACTTCCACGAGCCGCTCGGCGTCGTCGGGCAGATCATCCCGTGGAACTTCCCGATCCTCATGGCGGTGTGGAAGCTCGCTCCCGCGCTGGCCGCCGGCAACGCCGTCGTCCTCAAGCCCGCCGAGCAGACCCCCGCGTCGATCCTGCACCTGATCTCGATCATCGGCGACCTGCTGCCCCCGGGCGTGGTCAACATCGTCAACGGTTTCGGTGTCGAGGCCGGCAAGCCGCTTGCCTCGAGCCCGCGCATCCGCAAGATCGCGTTCACCGGTGAGACCACCACCGGCCGGCTGATCATGCAGTACGCCTCGCAGAACCTGATCCCCGTCACCCTCGAACTCGGCGGCAAGAGCCCCAACATCTTCTTCTCCGACGTGATGTCGACGAACGACGACTACCAGGACAAGGCCCTCGAGGGCTTCACGATGTTCGCCCTCAACCAGGGTGAGGTGTGCACGTGCCCGTCGCGCGCCCTCATCCAGCGGGACATCTTCGACGACTTCCTGTCGCTCGCCGCGGTCCGCACCAAGGCCGTCCGCCAGGGCGACCCGCTCGACACCGACACGATGATCGGCGCCCAGGCGTCCAACGACCAGCTCGAGAAGATCCTGTCGTACATCGAGATCGGCAAGAGCGAGGGCGCGAAGGTCATCACCGGTGGTGAGCGCGCCGACCTCGGCGGCGATCTGTCCGGCGGCTACTACGTGCAGCCGACGATCTTCCAGGGCGACAACAGGATGCGCATCTTCCAGGAGGAGATCTTCGGTCCGGTCGTGTCCGTCACCTCGTTCGAGGACTTCGACGATGCGATCTCCATCGCCAACGACACCCTCTACGGTCTCGGTGCCGGTGTGTGGTCCCGCGACGGTGGTGTCGCCTACCGTGCCGGTCGCGCCATCCAGGCCGGCCGGGTGTGGACGAACACCTACCACCAGTACCCGGCCCACGCCGCCTTCGGCGGTTACAAGCAGTCGGGTATCGGCCGCGAGAACCACCACATGATGCTCGACCACTACCAGCAGACGAAGAACCTCCTGGTTTCCTACGCCCCCAAGGCCCAGGGCTTCTTCTGATCCGGCCGTCGGCGCCTGTCACGTCCCTCCGGGGACGGGCAGGCGCCCTCGTCGTTCCCACCGGAAGAGAACTTTCAGGAAAGGTCGTGTTCGTGACCGTCCCGCCCCGCCTCGTGGCCACCGTCGGCGCCGTCGCACTGCTGCGCCGGCTCGCGCAGCGCACCGGACCGCTCATGATGCACCAGTCGGGTGGTTGCTGCGACGGTTCGGCCCCGATGTGTTATCCCGAGGGTGATTTCGTCGTCGGCGACCGCGACGTCCTGCTCGGTGTCCTCGACCTGCGTCTCGGAGCGGGGGAGACCCGCCCCGACCCGCCGGAGGGCGCCGACGCCGTGCCGGTGTGGATCTCCGGCTCGCAGTTCGACGCGTGGAAACACACCTGCCTCGTCCTCGACGTGGTACCCGGCCGCGGTTCCGGCTTCAGTCTCGAGAGCCCGGAAGGGGTGCGCTTCCTCAGCCGGGGCCGGGCCTTCACCGCCGACGAACTCGCCGCGCTCGCCACCGTCGAACCGCTGACCGGCCGGGCCTGGGAGTCCGGTGCCCGCCCGGCCGCCGCCACGGAACCGGCCGTCGTCACGGAGGCCGCCGACGCGTGCCCCGTCCCGCCGAGGGGCACCGTAGGAGGGTGACCCACCCACCCGCGCTCGTCGTGCGTCAGAATCGGGGCGGAATCCGTCCGGGTTCCGGAAGACGACGTGGGCGCCCGGCGGGTGCGACGAGGAGTGGGCGATGGCCTTCGCAGGCAATGTGGACGAGTTGGCGCTGCTGCAGACGGTGCGTCTGAAGAAGCAGGTCACGGCCGAGGTGGTCGCGGCGCACCTCGGTGTGTCGGTGGCGGCCGGCGAGGCCGCGGTGGCCGCGCTCGTCGCCCAGGGCAAGGCCGCGGAGAACGACGGCGGTATCGGCCTCACCGATGCGGGTATCGCCGAACTGGACGACCAGCTCGACGCCGAGCGGGTGTCCATCGACGAGGGCTCCATCGCCGAGCTCTACGAGCAGTTCCTCCCGCTCGACGAGGAGCTGGCACGTCTTCTCGAGGACCCGGACGCCGACGGCTTCGTCGACGGCATCGTCGACCTCGACCGTCGTGCGCAGAACCTCTTCGACGACGTCTCGGCGTTCGTGCCGCGTCTGTCGCGGTACCAGGACCTCTTCGCCGAGGCCCTGCAGAAGATCAAGGGCGGTGCACTGGCGTGGGCCACGGCCGCCAACATCGACTCCTATGCGACGGTCTGGCGCGAGATGAGGGCGGAAATCGCCGGCGCTGCCGGCCGCTGACAATTTCGTTCGTTCGGCACACTATGTGACCCGGATCACCGCCTCCCCCTTCCGGGGGTAGTGAGGGGGTGACCCGGGTCACTACGTTTCGTTCATCCGCGTCAGGCGCTCACGCCCGCGGTTCGAACGGACAACGGAGGACTCCCGTGACCAGTGTGTCGACCCCCGGGGCTGCCGAACCCCCCATCACCGGGCCGGCCGGGCCCACCCGATCCGCGCCCCGCACCGAGGGCCCCGGTATCCGACGTGTCGCCGTCGCCAGCTGCATCGGCACGACGATCGAGTTCTACGACTTCTTCATCTACGGCACCGCCGCAGCGCTGGTGTTCCCGACCGTCTTCTTCCCGGCGCTCGGAGCCACCGCCGGCACCGTGGCCTCCTTCGCGACCTTCGCCGTCGCCTTCATCGCCCGGCCCGTGGGTGCAATGCTCTTCGGGCACTTCGGCGATCGCATCGGCCGCAAGAAGACCCTCGTCTCCACCCTACTGCTGATGGGCATCTCCACCCTGCTCATCGGCCTGCTGCCCGGCGCCGGCACCATCGGTGTCGCCGCGCCGATCATCCTCGTACTGCTGCGCTTCGCTCAGGGCTTCGCCGTCGGCGGTGAATGGGCCGGCGCGACCCTGCTCACCGCCGAATACGCGCCACCGGGACAACGCGGCCTGTACGCGATGTTCCCGCAGCTCGGTCCCGCCATCGCCTTCGCCCTGTCGAGCGGCACCTTCCTGTTCACCGGTCTCGCCCTCGGCGACACCAAAGAGGCCTTCCTCACCTACGGCTGGCGGATCCCGTTCCTGCTCAGCATCGTTCTCGTCGGCATCGGCCTCTACATGCGCCTCGCCATCCAGGAGACCCCCGTCTTCCGTGCAGAACAGGAGGCCCGCCTCCGTGCAGAACAGGAGGCCCGCCGCAACACCCCCGCCACCACCGAGACCCCGCGCCGCCTGCCCTTCCTCGACGCCGTGCGCTTCCAGGCCAAGGAGATCCTCCTCGCCGGCGGTGCCCTGGCCATCATGTTCGCCTTCTTCTACATGGGCACGGCCTACCTGACCAGCTACGCGACCAAGACGCTCGGCTTCGACCGGCCCTTCGTCCTCCTGGTCGGTATCGCCTCGTCGCTGGTCTTCGGTCTCGCGATCGTGCTGTCCGCGCTGTACTCCGACCGCGTCGGACGCAAGAAGGTCATCATGGTGTCGTGCGCGTTCTCCGTGCTCTGGGCACTGGTGTTGTTCCCGATCCTCGACACCGGCTCCCCGATCGCGTTCGCGCTCGGCATGGCGATCACCCTCGCCATCTTCGGTATCGCCTACGGCCCCTGCGGCGCACTGCTTCCCGAGATGTTCGCGACCCGCTACCGCTACACCGGTGCCGGGCTCGGCTACAACTTCGCCGGCGTCCTCGGTGGAGCCATCCCGCCGATGATCGCCGCCCCGCTCGCAGCCTCCTACGGCGGCATCGCGATCGGGATCATGCTCGCCGGCATCGGCCTGGTGAGCCTGATCTGCACCGCGGCGCTCGTCGAGACCCGCGACCGGTCCCTCTGACCCGAGGGCGGTGGCGGTCGCCCGGGAACCCCGCGGCGACCGCCACCGCCCGTCCCGTTCCGACTCGGAGAACTCGAAGAAGGAGAATGCGATGTCCGGCCTCCACGCCACACGTCTGCCCAGCTACACCCAGGGTGCCTGGGACGTCCCGCTGCTGGGCGACACCATCGGCGACAACCTCGACCGCACCGCCGCGCGCTTCGGCGACCGCGAGGCACTCGTCGACCGTGCAGCCGGAAAGCGCTGGACCTACACCGAATTCGTCGCCGACGTCGACACCCTCGCGCTCGGGTTGCTGCGCGCGGGCATCGGCAAGGGCGATCGTGTCGGGATCTGGGCGCCCAACTGCTGGCAGTGGGTGCACGTGCAGTACGCGACGGCGAAGATCGGGGCGATCCTCGTCAACATCAACCCCGCCTACCGCGCACACGAACTGCAGTACGTGCTCGAGCAGGCCGGTGTCCGGATGCTCGTGTCCGCCGCGACGTTCAAGACCTCCGACTACGCGGCGATGATCGAGACCGTACGGCCCAACTGCCCCGACCTCGAGGACGTCGTCCTGCTCGGGTCGTCGAGCTGGGACGAACTGGTCGAGTCCGGCCGCGCCGCCCTCCCCGAGGGCCGGGGCGAACTCGCCGCCGCGCAGGCCGCGCTGTCCCCGGACGACCCCATCAACATCCAGTACACCTCGGGCACCACCGGGTTCCCCAAGGGCGCCACGCTCAGCCACCACAACGTGCTCAACAACGGCTTCTTCGTCGGCGAACTGTGCCACTACACCGAGCAGGACCGGGTGTGCATCCCCGTCCCGCTCTACCACTGCTTCGGCATGACGATGGGCAATCTCGCCTGCACCAGCCACGGCGCCACCATGGTGCTGCCGGCGCCCTCCTTCGAACCCGCGGCCACCCTCACCGCGGTGGCGAAGGAGAAGTGCACCTCGCTGTACGGCGTACCCACCATGTTCATCGCCGAACTGGCCGATCCGGGCTTCGAGAACCACGACCTGTCGAGCCTGCGCACCGGCATCATGGCGGGATCACCCTGCCCGGTGGAGGTGATGAAGCAGGTCATCGACCGGATGGGCATGCGGGAGGTGTCCATCTGCTACGGCATGACCGAGACCTCCCCGGTCTCCACCCAGACCCGCAGCGACGACAGCATCGAACGGCGCGTGAGCACCGTCGGACGCGTCGGCCCGCACCTCGAGGTCAAGATCGTCGATCCCGCGACGGGACTGACCGTGCCGCGCGGCGAGCCGGGCGAGGTGTGCACCCGCGGCTACTCCGTGATGCTCGGCTACTGGAATCAGCCCGACAAGACCGCCGAGGCGATCGACGAGGCCCGTTGGATGCACACCGGCGACATCGGCGTCATGGACGAGGACGGCTACGTGTCCATTACCGGACGCATCAAGGACATGGTCATCCGCGGCGGCGAGAACATCTACCCGCGGGAGATCGAGGAGTTCCTCTACACCCATCCCGACATCCTCGACGCCCAGGTCGTCGGTGTTCCCGACGAGAAGTACGGCGAGGAACTCATGGCATGGATCCGCATGCGCGAGGGCGCCGAACCGCTCGACGCGGCCTCGTTGCGGGAGTTCTGCACCGGCAAGCTCGCCCACTACAAGATCCCGCGCTACGTGCACGTGGTCGACGAGTTCCCCATGACCGTGACGGGCAAGGTCCGCAAGGTCGACATGCGGGAGCAGGCCGCGGCGATCATCGCGGCCACGGCGGTACGGGGTGGCTGACGGGTCCCGTCCCACTCCCTCCGTGATCTCCCTTCGACAGAATTGATGCCGAATCCGCCACGGCAACAGACGTTCATGATCGACACTGAGGAGGTACAGGGTGATCGGCGGAGCGTCGCCGGATGTGCGGCGCCGGACTCGAGGGGCTCACAATGGGACAAATCATCGGCACGATCATCTTCGGTGCGGTCATCGGCATCCTTGCCCGGCTCGTCATCCCGGGCAAGCAGGCCATGGGCATGATCATCACCGTCGTCATCGGCATCATCGGCGCCCTGATCGGCTACTGGATCTGGGGCATGATCGCCTCGGAAGGTAACGAGGACACCTCGGGCATCGACTGGATCCGCTGGATCATCAGCATCGTCGTGGCCGTGATCCTCACGCTGATCTACACCTCCGCGACGCGCGAGAAGAGGTAGCGGCATCCGGGAGTGAGACCCCGTCCGGCGGATCGGGCGGGGTCTCGCCTAGCCTCGCTGCGACACACGCGCCGGTCGTACAGGAGATGAGCTGTCGTGCAGCCGCAATGGGTTCCCACCGAGGCCGACATCGAACGGGCGAACGTCACCCGTTTCACCCGCTTCGTCGAGCAACGCCACGGCCTGATCCTGCCCGACTACCGGGCACTGTGGCAGTGGTCCGTCGAGCATCCGGGTGAATTCTGGCAGGCCGTGTGGGACACCTTCGAGGTCGTCTCCCACACCGATCCCGGGCCGGCGCTCGCCGACGCCTCCATGCCCGGCGCCGTGTGGTTCCCCGGCGCGACCCTCAACCTCGTCGAACACGTCTTCCGCGGCCGCGACCCCGAGAGCCGTGACCCACAGAGCCCCGCCGTCGTGCATCTCGACGAGGCCGGGAACCGGCGCGAGACGAGCTGGGCGGAACTCGAACGGCAGACCGCTGCCCTCGCCGCCACGCTCCGCGCCCACGGGGTGGAGAAGGGCGACCGGGTGGTCGGCTACCTGCCCAACATCTCCGAAGCGGTCGTGGCGCTGCTCGCCACCGCGAGCATCGGCGCGGTGTGGGCCGGATGCGGGCAGGACTATGCCGCCCCCGCCGCGCTCGACCGGCTCGGCCGCCTCGAGCCCCGCGTCCTCGTCACCGCCACCGGCTACCGGTACTCCGGCAGACGGCACGACCGCCTCGACGAACTGCAGCGGCTCCGCGAGGGCATGCCGGGCCTGGCCCTGACCGTCGTGGTTCCCACCGAGGAGACCCCCGTCCCCGACACCGGCGACCCCACGGTCCTCGACTGGAACGACGCGGTGGCGGGAGATCACTCCCTCGACACCCTCCCGGTGCCCTTCGACCATCCCCTCTGGGTCGTCTTCTCCTCCGGCACCACCGGACCGCCCAAGGGACTCGTGCACGGACACGGCGGGGTGCTGCTCGAGCATCTCAAGGCCCTGTCGCTGCACCTCGACCTCGGCCCCGGCGACCGTTTCCTCTGGTACACGAGCCCGAGCTGGATGATGTGGAACTTCCTCGTCTCCGGCCTGCTCGTGGGCTCGACGATCGTCACCTACGACGGCGCGCCCTCCCATCCGGACGTCGACCGGCTGTGGCGCATCGCCGCCGAGGAGGGCGTGACGGTCCTGGGCACGAGCCCCGGCTACGTGTTGGCCTGCATCAAGGCCGGGGTGGTGCCGCGCACCGACCACGACCTGACGGCCCTGCGGACCGTCGGGGTCACCGGCTCGACCCTGCCGGCCCCGTCGTCGCTGTGGCTGTCCGAGAACGTGGGGGAGCGGGTGCAGGTCGCCTCCATCTCCGGCGGCACCGACGTCGTGTCGGCGTTCGTCGGGGCCGTCCCCACCGTGCCGGTCTGGCCCGGGGAGATATCCGTACCCTGCCTCGGCGTCGCCGTCGACGCTTTCGACGCGGACGGGAAGCCGGTGCGCGGGGAGGTCGGCGAACTGGTGGTGACGGTACCGATGCCGTCCATGCCCGTCCGGTTCTGGCACGACCCCGACGGCAGCCGCTACCGTGACTCCTACTTCTCCGCCTTTCCGGGGGTGTGGCGGCACGGGGACTGGATCTCGATCACCGAGCGTGGCAGCTTCGAGATGCACGGCCGCTCCGACTCCACCCTCAACCGGCACGGGGTGCGGATGGGCAGTGCCGACATCTACCAGGCCGTCGAGAGCCTGCCGGAGATCGTCGAGGCCCTCGTCCTGGGCGTCGAACTGCCCGACGGCACGTACCGGATGCCGCTGTTCGTCGTCCTCGCCGACGGGGTGACCCTCGACGAGGACCTGAAGGAACGGATCCGCGCCGCGGTGCGTGAGCACGCGTCGCCGCGGCACGTACCCGACGAGATCGTCGCGGCGCCCGGCGTCCCGCACACCCGGACCGGCAAGAAGCTCGAGGTCCCGCTCAAGCGGATCCTGCAGGGAGCCGATCCGGAGCGGGCCGTCGACCGCACCGCCATCGACGCGCCGGAGCTGCTGGACTGGTACCGCGAGCAGGCGTGAGCGGGGCCACGTCCTGAGCCTGGCCTTACTGGACAGTCCGCGCCCGGAATGGTCGGATTGCGGCCATGGATATCGCCATCAAGATCTTTCTGATCCTGCACTTCATCGGTCTCGCGGGCATCATCGGCTCGTACCTCGCCGTGATCAAGGAGCCGCGTGTCGTCGTGGGCATGCTGCACGGCGCGATCCTGCAGGTCGTGACGGGTCTGGCCTTGGTGGGTCTCCGCGAGGCGCAGGACGTCGTCGAGGTGAACCACATGAAGATCGGCATCAAGCTGCTGGTCGCCCTCGTCGTCCTCGTCGTCGCGATCATCGGGACCAAGAAGGAGAAGGAGAACCCCGGCTCCACCGCCACGCTGGCACATGTGGTCGGTGGACTGGGCATCCTCAACGTGATCATCGCCGTGGTGTGGTGATCCCGGAGCGCTCCGGAAGCGGTTTTCCGGCCGGTTCCGGAGCGCTGTAGATTGGACCGTGTGTGCTACTTACCGGTAGACGAGCTGCGCCGTCGAGATCTGTGCTCGGCGGCGCGGCTTTGTGCTGCGCGTAGAACAGGCTGTCCGACCATCGGCTCCTGTAACGCGCTGTGATCCTTTCAGGGATACATACGAGTGCGGGATCCTTCGGAATCGGTGGTTGCGGGGGTCGGGGTCACGGGGGGAGCGAGATGGTGACAACGATCTCGTCCGGAAGAACGAGGACTTGGGAGGCGTGGGATTGAACTCGCTGGGTGTCGGCGATGGTTCCAAGGGCGACAACTCGATGCGAGGCGGTGTTCCGGAAGGCGCCTTCCCGCTCTCTCCAGCCCAGATGGGCATGTGGTTCGCCCAGCATGTCGACCCCACGGTGCCCGCGAACATCGCGCAGTACGTCGAACTCGAGGGTGACCTCGATCTCGACCTGCTCCGCGAATCCAGCGCCCGCGCAGCCCTGGAGATGGGGTCGGGCTTCCTGCGCTTCATCGAGGTGGACGCGCAGCCCTACCAGCTCGTCGACCCGACCCTCCCCGCCCCTCTCGGCTTCGTCGATCTGAGCGAGGAGGAGGACCCTCGCCGGGCTGCTCTCGACTGGATGCGTGACGATCGCAGCCGTCCGGTCGACGTACTCGGTGATCGGCTCATCTCCGCGACCGTTCTCCGTATCGGAGAGCGCCGGTTCTTCTGGTACAACCGCGTCCATCATCTCGCTCTCGACGGGTTCGCCGCCGCCACCTTCATGACCCGGATCGCGGAGCTCTACACCGCGGCGGTCGAGGGTGTGGACCCGACTCCGAACCGTGCGTCCGATCTGCGCAAGGTCTACGACATCGAGATGGAGTACCGCAGCTCGAAGCGATTCGAGGACGACCGCAGGTACTGGGCGGAGCAGATCCGGGGTATCGAGGAACCGACCAGTCTCGCCGGCCGTATCGCCGCACCGGCACCCGTGAGCCGCATCGACAGTGCTGCACTCTCGGACGAGATCGAACGGCGCATCGAGCAGCTGGTGACCCGGGAGAACGCGAGTCTGGCCACGGCCGTCATCGCAGCGTTCGCCGCCTACGTCGCACAGATGACCGGACAGACCGACGTCGTCCTCAGCCTCCCCGTGGCCGCGCGTACGACGGCCCTGCTCCGGCGTTCCGGAAGCATGGTCTCGAACGTGGTGCCCCTCAGGCTGACCGTGGCCGACGACACGACGGTGCGCGACCTCCTGGCGGCGGCCGGAACCGCGGTGTCGGGCGCTCTGCGTCACCAGCGGTACCGGCACGAGGACATCGTCCGCGATCGCGCGGCCGACACGGTGACACAGTCCACCTTCTTCGGGCCGTGGATCAACATCATGATGTTCGACAACGAGGTGCGCCTCGGGGACATGGTGGGACGGATCAACATCCTTTCCACGGGTCTGATCGAGGATCTCGGCGTCAACGTCTACTCCAGTGGCGACAACACCCACATCGACTTCGAGTCGAACCCCAATCTCTACGGGCCCGGCCAGGCTGCGGACAACCACCGGCGGTTCGTCGAGTTCTTCGAACGGTTCGTGGGTTCGGATCCGGATCGGCCCGTCTGGGACATCTCCCTCGCCGACGACGCCGAGCTCGAACGACTGGTCACGGAGTGGAATCGCACGGATCATCCGGTGCGCTCGCGTGATCTGCTCGCCGCCTTCCGCGACCAGGTCGCGTCGACCCCTGATGCGACCGCTCTGGTCTTCGAGGGCGAGTCGCTCACCTACGCCGAATTCGCGGCGTGCGTCAACGCCCTCGCCCGCGAACTGATCGATCTCGGTGTCGGTCCCGAATCGCTCGTCGGGCTGTGTGTCCGCCGCTCGCTCGAACTCGTCGTCGGCATGTACGCCATCGTCGAGGCAGGTGGTGCCTGGGTGCCGATCGACCCCGACCATCCGGCCGATCGCACCGCCTACATCCTCGACACGGCGAAGCCGGTCGTCGTACTCACCACGGCGCGCGACGAGGTGGCGCTGCCGGAGGGGCCGGCGGTCCTGGAGATCGACACCTTCGATCACACACGGCGCGACACAGGTCCGATCACCGACGCGGAGCGCCGCGGACCGGTCCGTCCGGACACCACCGCCTACGTCATCTTCACGTCCGGGTCGACGGGCCGGCCCAAGGGCGTGGCGGTGAGCCACGTCGCCATCGACAATCAGATCCAGTGGATGAACGACCAGTACGGTCTGACGTCCGCCGACGTGTACCTGCAGAAGACCGCGACGACCTTCGACGTCTCCCTGTGGGGCTTCTTCATGCCCCTGCGGGTCGGCGCCACTCTCGTGATCGCCACACCGGACGGGCACCGCGATCCGGTCTACGTCGCGAACAGGATCGCCGAGCATCGGGTCACGATCACCGACTTCGTGCCCTCGATGCTCACGGTCTTCGTGGCGAATGCGCCTGAGGGCAGCTGTGATTCGCTGCGGCACGTGTTCGTCATCGGTGAGGCGCTGCCGGCCGAGACCGCCGCGGACTTCGCCCGCCTGTGCTCGGCCGGGCTCCACAACCTCTACGGCCCCACAGAGGCGGCCGTGTCCATCACCTACCACCGTGCCGGACCGGACGACGTGCAGACCGTCCCGATCGGTGTCCCGCAGTGGAACAGCCGCGCCTACGTGCTCGACCGCCGGCTGCGCCCCGTCCCCGTCGGCCGTCCCGGCGAGCTCTACCTCGCGGGTGTCCAGCTCGCACGCGGCTATCTCGACCGCCCCGACCTGACCTCCGACCGTTTCCTCGCCGATCCCTTCGGCGCACCGGGCGAACGCATGTACCGCACCGGTGACCTGGTGCGCTGGGAGACCGCCGCCGATGGTTCGGGCCGTCTCGAATACATCGGCCGGACCGACTTCCAGGTGAAGTTCCGTGGTCAGCGCATCGAGCTCGGGGAGATCGAAACGGTCCTCCTCGCTCATCCCGACGTCTCCCAGGCGGTCGTGCTCGTCGTCTCCACCGCCACCGGTGACCAGCTCGTCGGGTACGTCGTGGCCGCTCCCGGCCGGACGATCGACACCTCGGACCTCGCCGACCATGCCGGCCGGTCCCTGCCGTCGTACATGGTCCCGGCGTCCCTCATGGTGCTCGACGCCCTCCCGCTCAACACCAGCGGGAAGCTCGATCGCAAGGCCCTTCCCGAGCCGGTCTTCAGCAGCACCCGTATCTTCCGTGAGCCGTGCACCCCGGCCGAACGTGCCGTCGCCGCGGTCTTCGGTGAGGTGCTCGGCGTCGAGAAGGTGGGTCTCGACGACGACTTCTTCGAGCTCGGCGGCAACTCCCTCGTCGCCACCCAGGTGGTCTCCCGGATCGGGGAGGCGCTGGACACCCGGGTTCCGGTGCGCGCACTGTTCGAGTCGTCCACGGTCGTCGGACTGTCTGCGCGGCTCGCCAAGCAGATCGGATCGGGAGCGCGGCCCGCGCTCGTCGCGGGTCCGCGACCGGACGTGCTCCCGTTGTCGCTGGCGCAGCAGCGGATGTGGTTCCTGAACCGTTTCGATGCGGGAACCGCTGCCTACAACCTGCCGTTCACCGTGCGGCTGACCGGCCCGGTGGATCCGGTGGCGGTGTCGGACGCGTTCGCCGATGTGGTGGCGCGCCACGAGACGTTGCGGACGGTGTACCCGGAGATCGACGGTGAGCCGCAGCAGGTGGTCCTGCCGGCGGATCAGGCGGTGTCTCCGCTCGAACCCGTCGATGTCGACGAGTCCGAATTGCATTCGTCCGTCATGGATCTCGCCAGCCGCGGGTTCGACGTGACGTACGAGCTGCCGTTCCGGGTCGCCCTGTACCGGCTCGCGTCCGACGTCTACGTCCTTGCCGTGGTCCTGCACCACATCGCTGCGGACGGATCGTCCTTCGGTCCGTTCGCCCGCGACGTCGTCACCGCCTATTCCGCGCGTGTGGAGGGGCGGGAACCGGCCTGGCCGATGCCGGAGGTGCAGTACGCGGACTACGCGATCTGGCAGCGGACGTTGCTGGGTCGTGAGGACGATTCGGATTCTCTTGCTGCGAAGCAGGTTTCGTTCTGGGTGAACGAGCTGGACGGGTTGCCGGATCAGTTGGATCTGCCGGCGGATCGGTTGCGTCCGGCGGTGTCGAGTTTCGAGGGTGGTAAGTACCGGTTCGAGATCGATGCCGGGATCCATCGTGGTCTGGTGGATCTGGCGCGTGGGCGTCAGGCGTCGTTGTTCATGGTCGTGCACGCGGCCTATGCGGTGTTGTTGTCGCGGTTGAGTGGTTCGGACGACATCGCGGTGGGTACGGCGGTGGCGGGGCGTGGGGAGAAGGCGCTCGACGATCTGATCGGTATGTTCGTCAACACGTTGGTGTTGCGTACCCGGGTCGATTCGGGTGTGTCGTTCGAGGGGTTCCTCGATGCGGTGCGTGAGACGGATCTGCGGGCGTTCTCCCATGCGGATGTGCCGTTCGAGCGGCTCGTCGAGGTGATCAATCCGGCGCGGTCGACGTCGCGTCATCCGTTGTTCCAGGCCGCGCTCTCCCTCGAACCCGCAACTGTCCGCGACGTGTCGTTCGCGGGTGTTCGGGCCGTCGCCACCGAGCTGGACGTGCCGATCTCGAAGTTCGACATCCAGCTGATCGTGTCCGAGAAGACCGGTCCCGACGGGGAGCCGGCCGGTCTCGACGCCCGGTTCGAGTACGCCACGGATCTGTTCGACGCGGAGACGGTGGCGGTGTTCGCGGAGCGGTTCGTGCGGCTTCTCGACGGTGTCGTCGCTGATGCGGGTACGTGTGTGGGGGACCTTCCGATCCTGTCCTCCACCGAGGTCGATCGGTTGCTCGGGACGGTCGGTCCGGAGCCGGGACAGCCCTGCACTCTGGTGGAGTTGCTGACCGCTGGTGCGGTGAGGCATCCGGAGCGGGTGGCTGTGCGGGACGGTTCGACGGTGCTGAGTTACGACGAGCTCGATCGTTGGTCGAGCCGGATCGCGCGGTATCTGATCGGGCGTGGTGCGGGTCCGGATCGGATCGTGGCGTTGTCGTTCCCGCGGTCGTGGGAGATGGTGCTCGCGGTGTGGGCGGTCGCGAAGACGGGTGCGGCCTATGTGCCGGTCGATCCGGAGTATCCGGCCGATCGTGTGCTGCACATGCTCGACGATTCGTCGGCTGTGGTGGGGTTGACGAGCGAGCGTTACGGTGCGGGTCTGCCGCAGTCGGTGGACTGGATCCGCCTCGAGGATGCGGATTTCGTGTCTGCGTGTGCGGGGCAGTCGGATGCGCCGGTGACGGATGCGGATCGGTTGTCGCCGTTGCGGATCGATCATCTGGCCTATGTCATCTACACCTCGGGTTCGACGGGTCGGCCGAAGGGTGTGGCGGTGACCCATCGGGGTCTGGCCGGGTTGGTGCGCGAGAGCGTGGAGCTCTACGGGGTGTCGGAGCAGTCGCGGATCCTGCATGTCTGTTCGCCGAGTTTCGATCCGTCGGTGCTGGACTGGACGATGGCCGGTTCGACGGGTGCCGAGTTGGTGGTGACGCCGCCGACGGTCTACGGCGGTGCGGAGTTGCGTGAGTTGATCGAGCGCACCGGGGTCACGCATGCGGTGATCACGCCGGCGGTGCTGGGGTCGGTGGATCCGGCGGGGCTGGATTCGTTGCGGACTCTCAATGTCGGTGGTGATGTGTCGACGGCGGATCTGGTGGCGCGGTGGGCTCCGGGTCGGCGGTTCTTCAATGCTTACGGTCCGACGGAGACGACGATCGTCTCGACGCGTGGTCGTCTCGAGGTCGGTGGGCCGATCACGATCGGTGGTCCGGTGGCCGGGGTGCAGGCGTTGGTTCTGGACGGTCGGTTGCGGCCGGTGCCGGCGGGTGTGGCGGGTGAGCTGTATCTGGCCGGTGATGTGCTGGCGCGGGGGTATCATCGTCGTCCGGTGTTGACGGCGTCTCGTTTCGTGCCGAATCCGTTCGGGGGTAGTGGTTCCCGGATGTACCGCACGGGCGACATCGTGCGGTGGGACGACGCGCACCGGTTGGTGTTCGCGGGTCGTTCCGACTTCCAGGTGAAGGTCCGTGGTTACCGGATCGAGCTGGGGGAGATCGATGCGGCGTTGCTGACGCATCCGTCGGTGAAGTTCGCGGCCACGATCGGTCACGAGATGCCGTCGGGGCAGACGGCTCTGGTGTCGTATGTGCACGGGGACGGGGCTGTCGATGCGGTGGAGTTGTCGGATCATGTGGGGCGGTCGTTGCCGTCGTACATGGTGCCGGCGCAGATCGTCGTGCTCGACGAGGTCCCGTTGAATCCGGTGGGCAAGTTGGATCGCCGGGCGTTGCCGGAGCCGCAGTTCGGGGTCGGTCATCGTGAGTTCCGGGCGCCGAGCACTCCGATCGAGGAGACGGTGGCGACGGTCTTCTCCGATGTTCTCGGTGTTCATCCGGTGGGGCTCGACGACGATTTCTTCGAGCTCGGTGGTAATTCGTTGCTGGCCACCCAGGTGGTGTCGCGGCTCGGTGCCGCGCTCGACGCGCAGGTACCCGTGCGGGTGTTGTTCGAAGCGTCGACGGTGGCTGCGCTCGCGGTACGTGTCGAGCAGGAGGCCGGCCGCGGTGCGCGGATCGCCTTGACGAGAATGCCGCGCCCCGAGCGTGTTCCGCTGTCGTTGGCGCAGCAGCGGATGTGGTTCCTCAACCGCTTCGAACCGAACTCGGCCATCTACAACCTTCCGATGGCACTGCGTCTGACGGGCGCACTCGACATCGCGGCCCTCCAGGTCTCCGTGATGGACGTCATCGACCGGCACGAGTCGCTGCGCACCGTCTTCCCGGATTCGCCCGAGGGGCCGCGGCAGGTCGTTCGCCTGGCCGCGGAGGTCGTTCCCAACCTGACCCCGATCCGGATCGAACGGGACGAACTGCCCACGGAGGTCCATCGTCTGGCAGCCTCCGGAATGGACGTCTCCACGGACGTGCCCATCCGCGCCGCGCTGTACGAGCTCGGTCCCGAGGAGTACGTGCTCACGCTGGTCGTGCACCACATCTCCGCGGACGGATGGTCCACGGGTCCCATGGCGCGCGACATCATGATGGCCTACGCGGCGCGGACCGAATGGGAGGCGCCGGCGTGGGCGCCGTTGCCGGTCCAGTACGTCGACTACACGCTGTGGCAGCGCGAGCTGCTCGGTTCGGAGGACGACCCGGCCTCCCTGATCTCGCGGCAGCTCGACTACTGGCGTCGCACCCTCGACGGCCTGCCGGATCGGATCGACCTGCCCACCGATCGTCCCCGCCCCGCGGTCCAGTCCTATTCCGGTGCAACCGTGCACTTCTCGATCAGTTCCGAACTGCACCGCGACCTCGTCGAACTGGGGCGCACCCGCAACGCCTCCCTGTTCATGGTCGTGCACGCCGCGCTCGGTGTGCTGCTCGCACGACTGTCCGGCCAGGACGACATCGCTGTCGGAACGCCGGTCGCCGGACGCGGTGAGCAGGCTCTGGACGACCTGATCGGTATGTTCGTCAACACCCTCGTGCTGCGAACGGAGGTCGACCCCGGCCTGCCGTTCACCGGGCATCTCGCCCGGGCGCGGGAGGCGGCCCTGGGTGCGTTCGGTCATGCGGACGTACCGTTCGAGCGTCTCGTCGAGGTTCTGAATCCCGCGCGTTCCACCGCGCGACATCCCCTGTTCCAGGTGATGCTCTCGTTCGAGAACATCCAGATCGAACACGTGGAACTTCGGGGACTCACCCTCGAGCTGATCGAACTGGACGATCCCACGGCGAAATTCGATCTCCAGCTGACGCTCAAGGAGGAGTTCACCCGGGACGGCGACCCCGGTGGTCTCCGGGCCGAGTTCACCTACGCCACCGACCTGTTCGACCGCCCGACGGTGCAGAGCTTCGCGGACCGGTTCGTCCGCATCCTCGAGACCGTGGTCCGGGATCCGGAGACGGCGGTCGGTGACATCGAGCTCCTCGATGCGAACGAACGTGTGGCGCTGCTCGAGGAACGGAACGCCACGGCGCATGCCGTCGCGTCGGCGACCCTCGGAGATCTGCTCGACCGGCGGGTCGCGGTCGCGCCGGATGCGGTCGCGTTGGTCACCGAGGACCAGCAGTGGACGTACGCAGAGTTCGACGCGCAGGTCAACCGGCTCGCCCGGTACCTGATCTCGCAGGGTGTGGGCCCGGAAACCGGTGTCGGATTGGCGATCCGTCGTTCGGCGGAACTCGTCGTCGCGATCCACGCCGTGGTCAAGGCCGGTGGCGCCTACGTCCCCATCGATCCGGACCAGCCTGCCGGACGCAACGAGTACATCCTCGAAACGGCCGCACCAGTGGTGGTACTGACCACGACCGGCGCCTTCGAGAGCTCGTCGATCCGTACCGTCGCGATCGACACCCTCGACCTGTCCGGTCACTCGGCCGCCCCTGTGACGGACGACGATCGGATCGCACCGCTGGTGCCTGCGAACACCGCGTACGTCATCTTCACGTCCGGTTCGACGGGACGGCCGAAGGGCGTGGCAGTGAGCCATGCAGCGATCGTCAACCAGATCACCTGGCTGATCGACCGATACGGTCTCGGCCCCTCCGATGTGGTCCTGTTCAAGACACCGGCCACCTTCGACGTGTCGCTGTGGGAACTGTTCGGCACTCTCGCCGCCGGTGGGCGGCTGGTCGTGGCGGCGCCGGACGGTCATCGCGATCCCCTCTACCTGGAACGGGTGATCGCCGAGCACGCGGTCACCGCGGTGTCCTTCGTGCCGTCGATGCTGGCGGCCTTCGCCGCAGAGGTGTCGGCGGAGCACTGCGAATCGCTGCGTCTCGTCCTCGCCGCAGGTGAGGCACTGCCCACCGCCACCGTGGCGGCGTTCTCGCGCATCAGCCGGGCCGAGGTGCACAACCTGTACGGCCCGACCGAGTTCACTGTGCACGCGACAGCGCGACAGGTCGCGGACGCTTCCGGGGCGAGTGTGCCCATGGGTACACCCGTGTGGAACGCGCGTGCGTACGTGCTCGACCGGCGTCTGCACCCGGTACCGGTCGGTGTTGCGGGTGAGCTGTACCTCGCCGGTGCCCAGATTGCACGGGGGTACACGGGTCAGGCCGGTCTCAGCGCTGAACGTTTCGTCGCCGATCCGTTCGGTGCGCCCGGCGGAACCATGTATCGCACAGGTGATCTCGTGCGCTGGATCCCGGATCCCTCCGGGAAGGCGGCCGAACTCGAGTATCTCGGACGCACCGACTTCCAGGTCAAGCTGCGCGGTCTGCGGATCGAGCTCGGCGAGATCGAGGCAGCGCTCCTCGCGCTGGACGACGTAGAGCAGGCGGTCGTGTCGCTCTACGCGGATGCCCGCTTCGGTGAGCACCTGGTCGGTTACATCGTGCCGGCCGCAGGACGGTCGCCGGAACCTGCCGAGATCTCCCTTCGGCTCTCGAACACGTTGCCCGCCTACATGGTTCCGACGGCGTACGTTCTCCTGGAAGCATTCCCGCTGGGCGCCACGGGCAAGCTCGACCGCAAGGCCCTGCCTGCGCCGGTGTTCGAGTCCAAGGAGTTCCGTGCCCCGACGAACCCGGTGGAGGAGATCGTCGCGTCGGTGTTCGCCGACGTGCTCGGCCTGGACCGGGTGGGTCTGGACGACGACTTCTTCGAGCTCGGCGGCAACTCGCTCGTCGCCACCCAGGTGGTCGCTCGTATCGGAGAAGCCCTCGGCCGCCGTGTGGGGGTACGCACGCTCTTCGAGGCGTCCACCGTCGAGAGGTTGGCCGCCGTCGTCGAGTCGGATGCGTCGGCGGTTGCGCGCCTACCGCTGGTGGCCGTCCGGCCCCGTCCGGACCGGGTGCCGTTGTCGATGGCGCAGCAGCGGATGTGGTTCCTGAACCGTTTCGATGCGGGAACCGCTGCCTACAACCTGCCGTTCACCGTGCGGCTGACCGGCCCGGTGGATCCGGTGGCGGTGTCGGACGCGTTCGCCGATGTGGTGGCGCGCCACGAGACGTTGCGGACGGTGTACCCGGAGATCGACGGTGAGCCGCAGCAGGTGGTTCTGCCCGTGGAGCAGGCGGTGGTACCGCTGGTCCCGGTGGATCTCCAGGAGAGCGAACTGCGCTCCGCGGTGCTGGATCTCGCGGGCCGCGGGTTCGACGTGACGTGTGACACCCCGTTCCGGGCGGCGCTGTACCGGCTGGCTCCGGACAGTTACGTGCTGGCGATCGTGTTGCACCACATCGCTGCGGACGGATCGTCGTTCGGTCCGTTCGCCCGGGACGTGGTGACGGCGTACTCGGCGCGGGTGGAGGGCCTGGAGCCGGGGTGGACACCCCTCGAGGTGCAGTACGCGGACTACGCGATCTGGCAGCGGACGTTGCTGGGTCGTGAGGACGATTCGGATTCTCTTGCTGCGAAGCAGGTTTCGTTCTGGGTGAACGAGCTGGACGGGTTGCCGGATCAGTTGGATCTGCCGGCGGATCGGTTGCGTCCGGCGGTGTCGAGTTTCGAGGGTGGTAAGTACCGGTTCGAGATCGATGCCGGGATCCATCGTGGTCTGGTGGATCTGGCGCGTGGGCGTCAGGCGTCGTTGTTCATGGTCGTGCACGCGGCCTATGCGGTGTTGTTGTCGCGGTTGAGTGGTTCGGACGACATCGCGGTGGGTACGGCGGTGGCGGGGCGTGGGGAGAAGGCGCTCGACGATCTGATCGGTATGTTCGTCAACACGTTGGTGTTGCGTACCCGGGTCGATTCGGGTGTGTCGTTCGAGGGGTTCCTCGATGCGGTGCGTGAGACGGATCTGCGGGCGTTCTCCCATGCGGATGTGCCGTTCGAGCGGCTCGTCGAGGTGATCAATCCGGCGCGGTCGACGTCGCGTCATCCGTTGTTCCAGGCCGCGCTGGCGTTGGAACCGGCGACGGTGCGTCAGGTGTCGTTCGCGGATGTCACCGCGGTCGGCGACGAGATCGACATGCCGATCTCGAAGTTCGACATCCAGCTGGGAGTGGCGGAGAAGACCGGTCCCGACGGGGAGCCGGCCGGTCTCGACGCCCGGTTCGAGTACGCCACGGATCTGTTCGACGCGGAGACGGTGGCGGTGTTCGCGGAGCGGTTCGTGCGGATCCTCCGCGGGATCGTCGCCGATGCATCGATCCGGATCGGCGACCTGCCGATTCTGTCGGAGGACGAAACGGGCCGGCTGCTGAAGGTTGTCGGTCCGGAGCCGGGACAGCCCTGCACTCTGGTGGAGTTGCTGACCGCTGGTGCGGTGAGGCATCCGGAGCGGGTGGCTGTGCGGGACGGTTCGACGGTGCTGAGTTACGACGAGCTCGATCGTTGGTCGAGCCGGATCGCGCGGTATCTGATCGGGCGTGGTGCGGGTCCGGATCGGATCGTGGCGTTGTCGTTCCCGCGGTCGTGGGAGATGGTGCTCGCGGTGTGGGCGGTCGCGAAGACGGGTGCGGCCTATGTGCCGGTCGATCCGGAGTATCCGGCCGATCGTGTGCTGCACATGCTCGACGATTCGTCGGCTGTGGTGGGGTTGACGAGCGAGCGTTACGGTGCGGGTCTGCCGCAGTCGGTGGACTGGATCCGCCTCGAGGATGCGGATTTCGTGTCTGCGTGTGCGGGGCAGTCGGATGCGCCGGTGACGGATGCGGATCGGTTGTCGCCGTTGCGGATCGATCATCTGGCCTATGTCATCTACACCTCGGGTTCGACGGGTCGGCCGAAGGGTGTGGCGGTGACCCATCGGGGTCTGGCCGGGTTGGTGCGCGAGAGCGTGGAGCTCTACGGGGTGTCGGAGCAGTCGCGGATCCTGCATGTCTGTTCGCCGAGTTTCGATCCGTCGGTGCTGGACTGGACGATGGCCGGTTCGACGGGTGCCGAGTTGGTGGTGACGCCGCCGACGGTCTACGGCGGTGCGGAGTTGCGTGAGTTGATCGAGCGCACCGGGGTCACGCATGCGGTGATCACGCCGGCGGTGCTGGGGTCGGTGGATCCGGCGGGGCTGGATTCGTTGCGGACTCTCAATGTCGGTGGTGATGTGTCGACGGCGGATCTGGTGGCGCGGTGGGCTCCGGGTCGGCGGTTCTTCAATGCTTACGGTCCGACGGAGACGACGATCGTCTCGACGCGTGGTCGTCTCGAGGTCGGTGGGCCGATCACGATCGGTGGTCCGGTGGCCGGGGTGCAGGCGTTGGTTCTGGACGGTCGGTTGCGGCCGGTGCCGGCGGGTGTGGCGGGTGAGCTGTATCTGGCCGGTGATGTGCTGGCGCGGGGGTATCATCGTCGTCCGGTGTTGACGGCGTCTCGTTTCGTGCCGAATCCGTTCGGGGGTAGTGGTTCCCGGATGTACCGCACGGGCGACCTGGCCCGCTGGTCCGTGCCCGGCGAGCTCGAATATCTCGGCCGTGTCGACGACCAGGTGAAGGTCCGTGGCTTCCGGATCGAGCTCGGTGAGGTCGAAGCGGCGGTGCTCGCACAGGATGCGGTTGCGCGTGCCGCCGTGGTCGTGCGTGAGGACACCCCGGGTGTGCCGCGGATCGTGGCGTACGTCGTCGCACGTGACGGGGCCTCGGTGGATCCCGAGACGCTGCGCGAGGGTGTCTCCGCGATGCTGCCGGAGTACATGGTTCCGTCCGCGTTCGTGGAGATCGACGCGATCCCGTTGACGGTCAACGGCAAGCTGGACCGGCGGGCGCTGCCCGCTCCGGTGTTCGAAACACGGCGTTTCCGGGCACCGTCCACGCCGATCGAGGAGATCGTGGCGGGAATCTTCGCCGACGTGCTCGGTGTCGAGCGGGTCGGCGCGGACGACGACTTCTTCGAGCTCGGCGGCAACTCGTTGCTGGCCACCCAGGTGGTCTCCCGGCTCGGTGCCGCGCTCGACGCGCAGGTACCCGTGCGGGCACTGTTCGAGGCCTCGACGGTCGCGTCGCTGGCGACGCTGGCCGAGCAGGAGGCCGGCCGCGGTGCCCGGATGCCGTTGACGAGAATGCCGCGCCCCGAGCGTGTTCCGCTGTCGTTGGCGCAGCAGCGGATGTGGTTCCTCAACCGGTTCGACCCCGACTCGGCGGCGAACAACATTCCCGTCGGGGTGCGGTTGACCGGAGCGCTCGACGTCGACGCCCTCCGGGTGGCTCTGAGCGACGTCGTCGCACGGCACGAGACGCTGCGCACCGTGTACCCGGACGTCGACGGGGTCGGCCGGCAGGAGATCCTGCCGCCTCGTGACGTGGTGTTGCCGGTCGAACAGATCGACGAGAGCGCCCTGTTCGAACGGGCCGAGCGGTTCACCGCGGAAGGTTTCGACGTCACCGCCGAGGTTCCGCTGCGGGTGGTGCTGTTCGCTCTCGGTCCCGACGACCATGTGCTCTTCCTCGTGGTGCACCACATTTCCGCAGACGGTTTCTCCCTGCGTCCGCTCGCGCGCGACATCATGGTGGCCTACGCGGCCCGGTCCCGTGGCGACGTGCCGGCCTGGACTCCGCTCGAGGTGCAGTACGCCGATTACACGCTGTGGCAGCGCGAGGTGCTCGGCTCGGAGGACGATCCGGAGTCGGTGCTGTCCCGGCAGACCGAGTACTGGACCCGGCAGCTGGCGGATCTGCCCGAGCAGCTCGACCTGCCCTCCGACCGGACGCGACCCGAGGTCGCGTCCAATCTGGGACGCACCAGCCGCTTCCGGATCGACTCCGGCCTGCACTCCGATCTGGAAAAGCTTGCACGGGAACAGAACACGTCACTGTTCATGGTCGTGCACGCGGCTCTGTCGGTGCTGCTGGCGCGCCTGTCCGACAGCGAGGACATCGCGATCGGCACGCCTATCGCCGGACGCGGTGCCGCCGCACTCGACGACCTGGTGGGCATGTTCGTCAACACCCTCGTGCTGCGCGTCGGTGTGCGCAACGACGAACCCTTCCGGAACCTGCTCGCGCAGGTGCGCGAGGTCGACCTCGACGCCTTCGCGAACGCGGACGTGCCGTTCGAGCGTCTGGTGGAGATCCTCGATCCGGAGCGGTCGCAGGCGCGGCACCCGCTGTTCCAGGTGGCGCTGACCTTCCAGAACACCGGTGCTGTCGAATTCGAGTTCGACAGGGTCACGGCGCGGGCGGTCGACTACGAGGCGCCCACCGCGAAGTTCGACCTGCAGTTCACCTTCGCCGAGAGGACCGGCGAGGACGGCACCTCGGCCGGCATGGACTTCGCCGTCACCTATGCGACCGACCTGTTCGACGATCTGCGCGTCGCAGCGTTCGCGGAGCAGTTGCAGCGCATCCTGCGCGCCGTGGTGGACGATCCCGCGGCCGTCGTCGGCGACATCGAGATCATCGACGATTTCGAGCGGGAGCTCGTCGTTTCGCGGTGGAATTCGCTGGGTGACGATGTTGCGCCTGCGGGTGTGACGTTGGTGGATCTGTTCGAGGGGCAGGTCGCCGAGCGTGGGGATGCGGTCGCGGTGCGGTGCGGTGGGGACGTGATGTCCTATCGCGAGCTGGGGGCGCGGGTGCATCGTCTGGCTCGGCATCTGATCGGTGTGGGTGTGGGGCCGGAGGATCTGGTGGCGGTGGCGTTGCCGCGGTCGGTGGATCTGGTGGTGGCTCTGTTGGCGGTGCTCGAGGCGGGTGCGGGGTATCTGCCGATCGATCCGAATTCGCCGGCGGAGCGGATCGAGTTCCTGGTGTCGGATGCGACGCCGGTGGCCGTGCTCACCGCTTCTGGGGTCGAGGTGTCGTTCCCCGCTTCGGTGCCGGTGATCGAGTTGGATCGGCTCGAGTTGTCCGAGGTGGCAGACACGCCGATCAGTGATGCCGAGAGGCGGGCGCCGTTGACGGCGGCGAATCTGGCGTATGTGATCTACACGTCGGGTTCGACGGGCCGTCCGAAGGGTGTGTTGATTCCGCATCGGAATGTGGTGCGGTTGATGGTCAACACCGAGTCGGTGTACGGCTTCGGGCCGGCGGACGTGTGGACGATGTTCCATTCGTATGCGTTCGACTTCTCGGTGTGGGAGTTGTGGGGTCCGCTGTTGTACGGCGGCACGCTGGTGGTAGTGGACTACTTCACGTCGCGGTCGCCGGAGGCGTTCCGGGAGTTGTTGATCCGTGAGCGGGTGACGGTGCTGAATCAGACGCCGTCGGCGTTCTATCAGCTGGCCGAGGCCGATCGGGTCGCTGCGGACGATGCGCGGTTGTCGTTGCGGTACGTGATCTTCGGTGGTGAGGCGCTCGAACCGCGCCGGTTGGCGGGTTGGTTCGAGCGGCACGGGGATACGGCGCCGCGGTTGGTGAACATGTACGGCATCACCGAGACGACGGTGCACGTGTCGTACCGGGAGGTCGGTGCGGAGCTGGCCCGGGGTGCGGCGAGTGTGGTGGGTGTGCCGATCGCGGGGCTGCGGGTGTATGTGCTCGATCGGCGGTTGCGGCCGGTTCCGGTCGGGGTGGCCGGGGAGATGTACGTCGGTGGTGGCCAGCTGGCGCGGGGTTATCTGCGTCGGCCGGGGTTGTCGGCGTCGCGGTTCGTGGCGGATCCGTTCTCGGGTGACGGGGGTGTGTTGTATCGCACCGGTGACGTTGCGCGGTGGGCGGTGTCGGGTGATCTGGAGTATCTGGGTCGTGCCGATGATCAGGTGAAGATCCGTGGTTTCCGGATCGAGCTCGGTGAGGTCGAGGCGGCGGTGCTGGCGCAGGATGCGGTTGCGCTTGCGGCGGTGGTGGTGCGTGAGGACACTCCGGGTGTCGCGCGGATCGTGGCGTATGTGGTTGCGCACGAGGGTCTCTCGATCGATGTCGAGGTGTTGCGCAGTGGTGTGTCGGTGGTGTTGCCGGAGTACATGGTGCCGTCGGCGTTCGTGGTGCTCGATGCGATTCCGTTGACGGTCAACGGCAAGTTGGATCGGCGGGCGTTGCCTGCGCCGGTGTTCGAGACGCGGGCGTTCCGGGCGCCGTCGACGCCGGTCGAGGAGATCGTGGCGGGTGTGTTCGCCGAGGTGCTCGGTGTCGAGCGGGTCGGTGCGGACGACGACTTCTTCGAGCTCGGTGGTAATTCGCTGCTGGCGACGCAGGTGGTGTCGCGGGTCGGTTCGGCTCTCGACGCGCAGGTGCCGGTGCGGACGCTGTTCGAGGTCTCCACGGTTGCCGAGCTCGCGACACGCGTCGAGCAGGAATCCGGTAGGGGAGTGCGGGTGCCGCTCGCCGCGCGGACCCGCCCGGAATCGGTTCCGTTGTCCCCGGCGCAGCAGCGCATGTGGTTCCTCAACCGCTTCGACCCCGAGTCGACGGCCTACAACATCCCGTTCGCGCTGCGCCTGACCGGTGCGCTCGACGTCGACGCGCTGCGCGCCGCCGTCGGCGACCTCGTCGCACGGCACGAGACGCTGCGCACCGTATACCCCGAGACCGCGGACGGTCCGGTCCAGCGTGTCCTGCCGGCCGCCCGCGTGCGGCCTGGTCTCGAACCGGAGGACGTCGCCGCAGGGGACCTCGACGCGCGTATGCACGAGATCGTCTCGGCCGGCTTCGACGTCACGAAGGACGTCCCGGTGCGCATGCACCTGCTGCGGGTGGCCGAGGACGAGCACATCTTCGTCGTCGTGGTCCAGCACATCAGTGCGGACGGCTCGTCGATGCTGCCGCTGGTGCGCGACGTCATGACGGCGTACGCGTCCCGCTCGGCCGGCAGCGAACCGGTCTGGGCTCCGCTCGAGGTGCAGTACGCCGACTTCGCGTTGTGGCAGCGCGAGGTGCTCGGCGCGGAGGACGATCCGGACTCGACGGTGTCCCGGCAGCTCGCCTTCTGGCGGGAGAATCTCGCGGATCTGCCCGACCAGCTCGATCTACCTCTCGACCACCCGCGGCCCGCGCAGCAGAGCTTCCGTGGTGACCGGATCGAGTTCACGATCGGCGCCGAGCTGCATGCGGGACTGCGCGATCTGGCGCGGACCCGGAACGCCACGGTGTTCATGGCGGTCCACGCCGCCTTCGCGGCGCTGCTCGCCCGGATCTCCGGGTCGTCGGACATCGCGGTGGGAACGCCCATCGCCGGCCGGGCCGAGCGTGCCACCGAGGACATCATCGGCATGTTCGTCAACACCCTCGTGTTGCGGTTGCAGGTCGAGGGAGATGCGTCCTTCGCCGAGCTGCTCTCCGCGGCACGGGAGAACGACCTGCAGGCCTTCGCGAACGCCGACGTGCCGTTCGAACGGCTCGTCGAGGTCCTCAACCCGGCCCGCTCCACCGCCCGGCACCCCTTGTTCCAGGTCGGATTCTCGTTCCAGAACCAGGGCCGTGCCGAACTCGAACTGCCCGGTCTCGGTATCGAACCCATCGATCTCGAGGGCGGCACGTCGCAGTTCGACCTGCACCTGATCGTCACGGACCGTTACGGCGAGGACGGCACGCCGGAGGGCATCGACGCGATCCTGACCTACGCGACCGACCTGTTCGACCGCGCGACCGCAGAGGGGGTCGCCGCGCGCTTCGAGCAGCTGCTCGCTGCCTTCGTCGAGGCACCGACGGCGCCGGTGGGCGACCACGCCCTGTTGCTGCCCACCGAGCGCCGCGAGGTGCTCACCGCCTGGAACGACACCGCACACGACACCGGACGGCCGGTTACCCTCGTCGACCTGTTCGACGAGCAGGTGGCCGCGCACCGTGACACCGTCGCGCTCGTGTACGAGGGCCGGCAGTGGACGTACGGCGAGTTCGATGCCGAGGTCAACCGCCTCGCCCGGCACCTCGTCGGGCTCGGGGTCGGTCCCGAGGACCGGGTGGCGCTGGTGATCCGCCGTTCGCCGGAGCTGCTCGTGGGCATGTACGCGATCGCCAAGAGCGGCGCGGCCTACGTGCCCGTCGACCCGGATCAGCCGTCGGAACGCAACTCCTACATCCTCGACACGGCCGCCCCCGCTGCGATCGTGACCACGAGCACCGACCGCGTCGAGTACGGCACGGTACCGGTGATCGAGATCGACGGCCTCGACCTCACGGACGTCGCCGACGGTCCGGTGACCGATGCCGAACGGGTCGTCCCGCTCCGGCCGCGGAACACCGCCTACGTGATCTTCACGTCGGGCTCCACCGGCCGGCCGAAGGGCGTCGCGGTGCCGCACTCCGCGATCGTCAACCAGCTCCTGTGGAAGCGGGACCACTTCGGTCTCGGTCCGGACGACGCGGTGCTTCTCAAGACCGTCGCGACGTTCGACCTGTCGGTCTGGGAGTTCTGGTCGGCCCTCACCAGCGGCGGGCGGATCGTGATCGCGACCGCCGACGGGCACCGCGACCCCGACTACCTGCTGCAGCTCCTGCGCGAACAGCAGGTCACCACCCTGCACACCGTGCCGTCCATGCTGTCGATGCTGATGACGGTCGCGGCCGGAGAGGTGGCGCCGTCGCTGCGACGGATCCTCGCGATCGGTGAGGCCCTCCCGGCCGCGGTGGCCCAGCAGTTCCGCACGGCGAACACCGCGACGCTGTACAACCTCTACGGCCCGACCGAGGCGGCCGTCTCGGTCACCGTCCACGAGGTCGGTGATGCGGACCGGACGGTCGTCCCGATCGGTGTGCCCGAGTGGAACACCCGCGTGCACGTCCTCGACGACCGGCTCCAGCCGGTCCCGCCGGGGGTCGCAGGTGAGCTCTATCTCGCGGGTGCCCAGCTCGCCCGCGGCTACCACGACCGCCCGGACCTCACCGCCGACCGCTTCGTCGCCGATCCCTTCGGCGGCGGGCGCATGTACCGCACCGGCGACATCGTCCGATGGAACCGGGCCGGCCGGCTCGAATACCTCGACCGGGCCGACTTCCAGGTCAAGGTGCGCGGTTACCGCATCGAACTCGGTGAGATCGAGACCGTCCTGCGTGAGCTGCCGGGAGTCCGGGACGTGGCCGTCCTCGTGCGCACCACCGCGCACCTCGGCGACCGTCTCGTCGCCTACGTCGTGCCGGAGGAGGACGCGTCCTTCGATGCGGCTGCGACACGGGCGGCGCTCGCGGACCGGTTGCCGTCGTACATGGTGCCCTCGGCCTTCGTCGAACTCGGGGCGCTGCCGCTGAACACCAACGGCAAGCTCGATCGGCGTGCGTTGCCCGATCCCGAACTCGATGCGGGCACCTTCCGTGCCCCGACCGATCCGGTCGAGGAGATCGTGGCGGCGACCGTCGCCGAACTGCTCGGAGTCGAACGCGTCGGACTCGACGACGACTTCTTCGAACTCGGCGGCAACTCGCTGCTCGCTACGCAGCTCACCGCCCGGCTCGGTGCCGCACTCGACACCCGGATCCCGGTCCGGACCGTCTTCGAGGCGTCCACGATCGTCGCTCTCGCCGCACGGATCCGGCCGTCGGTGGGACAGGGGGCGCGTCCTGCCCTCACCGCGGTGCCGCGGCCCGACCGGATCCCGCTGTCGCTGGCACAACAGCGCATGTGGACGCTCAACCGGGTCGATCCGGAGTCGGGTGTCTACAACATCCCGGTCGCCGTGCGGCTGACGGGTGCCCTGGACGTCGACGCCCTGCAGTCGGCGATCGCCGACCTGTTCGCCCGGCACGAGGTGCTACGGACGATCTACCCGGACACCGAGGAGGGACCGGTCCAGGTCGTGCTGCCGGTCGCCCGGGTGGTGCCCGACGTGACCCCCGTCGACGTCACGGCCGGCGAGCTCGTCGAGCGTCTCACCGAAGTGCTCGGTACGGGCTTCGACGTCACCGCTTCGACGCCGCCGGTGCGGATCGCCCTGTTCCGGGTGGCGGCCGACGAACACGTGCTCGCCGTCGTCGCGCACCACATCAGCGCCGACGGGTACTCGATCCGACCGCTCGTGCGGGACGTCATGATCGCCTACGTCGCGCGCGCCGAGGGCGAGGAACCGGGCTGGCAGCCGCTCGAGGTCCAGTACGCCGACTACACGCTGTGGCAGCAGAGCATCCTCGGCTCCGAGGACGACCCGGCCGGCGAGCTGTCACGTCAGCTGGGCTACTGGGAGCAGGAACTGGCGGGCGCACCGGAGGTCCTGGCCCTGCCCACCGACCGGCCGCGTCCGGCCCGCCAGTCCACCCTCGGGGAGTCGATCACCTTCACCATCGGTGAGGAACTCGCCCAGCGGGTGGAGAAGACGTCCCGGGAGCACAATGCGACCGTCTTCATGACCGTGCACGCCGCCTTCGCGGTGCTGCTGTCGCGGTTGGCGGGCACCGAGGACATCGCCGTCGGCACCCCGACCGCCGGTCGCGGGGAAGAGGCCCTCGACGACCTGGTAGGCATGTTCGTCAACACGCTCGTGCTCCGGACCCGGGTGGCCGGTTCCGCGACCTTTGCGGATCTGCTCGCCCAGGCCAAGGAGAAGGACCTCGCGGCGTTCGGCAACGCCGACGTGCCGTTCGAGCGTGTCGTCGAGCGCCTCGGTGTGCGGCGGAGCAGCGCGTACACGCCGCTGTTCCAGGTGATGCTCACCTTCCAGAACATCGACACGGGCACCTTCGAGCTTCCGGGGCTGGCCGTGTCGGCGCTGGAGACGGGGGCGGACCAGGCGAAGTTCGATCTGCAGTGCACGGTGGTCGAGCAGTTCTCGCCCAGTGGATCGCTGCAGGGCCTGGACGTGACGTTCACCTACGCCACGGCTCTCTTCGACAAGGCCACGGTGGAGGCCTTCGGTGAGCGGTTCGTGCTGATCCTCGACACCGTGACCTCGGACCCGCAGACCGTGTTGCGATCCATCGACATCCGGACCGAAGGGGAGCGGGCCCGGGCGGCCAGGCCGCGGAAGACGCACACGATCGCGGACCTGCCAGACCTCGTCGCCGCCGCTGCGACCACCGCAGCCGACACCGTCGCCTTCCGGCACGGTGATCGGGAGGTCACACTCGGCGAGTTCGCGCAGCGCCTGGAGACGATGGCCACGACCACCGGTGGGGCGCTCACCGCGGAAGCACTGGTATCGGTGGTGCTCAACGGCCTGGTACCGGGAATGCTGCCCGAACTGGGTGCCGACGGACTCGCGCGGTTTGTGAGCGACGTCATCGCTGTCGTCGAAGGCGTGACGGATACGGATTAGCCCCGTGTCGGTGAGGTCGGGATAATGGAAGATCGACTGTCCTTCGGCTGACTCCGTCGGGTGAATGGGGGGCAGAGGCGCGTACGGCGATCAGCCATGCGCACGTTGTACAGGAGGGTGACGTAGATGACGGGTGCCATGGGTGGCAAGCCGAAGCCGACCATCGAGGATCTGCCGAGGCTGCTCGCCGCTGTGGTGAACCTTTCTCCCGACCGCCCGGCTCTGGTCGACGGTGAGACCTATGTCACATACGACCGGCTGCAGCAGGAGATCTCCACGCTCGATACCGCCATGGGCGGAGCGCTGGGCTTCGATGCACTACTGTCCGTCGTGCTGTCGAACGTGGCACCCGGACTGCTCGGAGGAGGCGGGCTTCCCGCCGTCGTCGACTCTCTGCTGGCGGATGCCACCGAACTGCTCGGGGACGACGCGGCGGTCCTCACGAGCGTCGCCGCGGACACGCTCGTCGCCCGATTCGACCAGCAGGTCGCGGCGAGCCCCCACGCGATCGCGCTCGAGTTCGAGGGTGAGACGCTCACCTACGCCGAGTTCGACGCCCGTGCCAACCGGCTCGCGCGTCATCTGATCGGCCTGGGAGTGGGGCCGGACGCACGAGTGGGTCTCGCGGTCCGCCGCTCGTTCGAACTCCTCGTCGGCATGTACGCCATCGTCAAGGCCGGCGGTGCCTACGTCCCTCTCGACCCCGACCACCCCGCCGACCGCCTGGCCTACGTCCTCGAGATCGCCGAACCCGTCGCGGTCGTCACGACCACCCGTGACGACGTCGACCTGCCGAGCGCTGCCCCGGTCGTCGCCCTCGACACCCTCGACCTGTCGGAGCTGTCCGACGAGCCGATCCGGCCCGACGAACGCCTCGGCGAACTGACCGCCGACAACCTCGCCTACGTCATCTTCACCTCCGGGTCGACGGGCCGCCCCAAGGGCGTCGCCGTCGAGCACCGCGCGATCGTCGCGAACATCGCGTGGCGGCAGTCCGAGTACCGCCTGAACCCCGACGACGTGGTGGTCCAGAAGACCCCCTTCACCTTCGACGTGTCGGTGTGGGAGTTCTTCTGGCCGCTGCAGGTGGGGGCCCGTCTGACGATCGCTGCACCCGACGGCCACCGCGACCCGGCCTATCTCGCCCGCACGATGATCGAGCGCGGCGTCACCGTCGCGCACTTCGTGCCGTCGATGCTCGCCGTCTATCTCGCCGAGCCCACCGCCGCGTCGGTGGACACCCTGCGTTACGTCTTCGCATCGGGTGAGGCCCTGCCGCCGCAGACCGTCACGCGGTTCTACGAGGTCTCCTCGGCGCGTCTGCACAACCTCTACGGTCCGACCGAAGCGGCCGTCGACGTCACCTACTTCGCCACCTCCCCCCAGGACGCGGTCGTGCCGATCGGTGCGGCAGTCGCCGACACCGACCTGTACGTCCTCGACGAAGGTCTCCGTCCGGTCCCCGAGGGCACCGAGGGTGAGCTCTACCTCGCCGGTGTACAGCTCGCGCGCGGATACCTGCGCCGGCCCGACCTCACCTCCGACCGCTTCGTCGCCGACCCCTTCGGCGAACCCGGCAGCCGCATGTACCGCACCGGCGACCTGGTGAAGGTGAACACGGACGGGCAGATCGAATACATCGGCCGAACCGACTTCCAGGTCAAGCTTCGTGGTCTGCGCATCGAACTCGGTGAGATCGAGTCCGCGTTGCTCGACCACCCGGCTGTGCGGCAATCCGTCGTGATCGTGCACTCCCATCCGACGCTCGGCGACCATCTCGTCGCGTACCTCGTCACCGACGGGCGCGCGGCCGATCGCTCCGAGCTCGCCGATGCGGTGCGCCGGCGCCTGCCCGACTACATGGTGCCGTCACTGTTCGTCGAACTCGACGAATTCCCGCTCGGTTCCAGCGGCAAGCTCGATCGGAAGGCTCTGCCCGAACCCGATTTCGGCTCGTTGCAGCGGGAGTACCGGGCCCCGTCCACTCCCACCGAGCACGCCGTGGTCGCGGCCTTCCAGGAAGTGCTCGGCGTCGAGGGGCTCGGCGTCGACGACGACTTCTTCGAACTGGGCGGTAATTCTCTGAGTGCGACGCGTGTCGTCGCCCGCCTCAGCGCCGACCACAAGGTCCGGATCGACGTTCGTGAGTTCTTCGACGCCCCGACGGCCGCCGAACTCGCGATGCGCGTCGACGCCGCGATGGCGGCCGGCGGCAACGGTCGTGCTCCGCTGGTGGCGCAGGAGCGTCCGGAGCGGGTGCCGTTGTCGTTGGCGCAGCAGCGCATGTGGTTCCTCAACCGGTTCGACACCGAGTCGGCGGTGAACAACATTCCGGTGGCGATCCGGTTGTCGGGCAACCTGGATTTGGCGGCGCTGCAGGCGGCGGTGGCCGATGTGCTCGCCCGGCACGAGTCGTTGCGTACCGTGTACCCCGAACTCGACGGTGTCGGTTACCAGCAGGTGCTTCCGGCGGCGGAGGTGGTGCCGGATCTGACTCCGGTGCCGGTGGCCGAGGAGGATCTGTTCGCCGAGGCGGCGGCGGTCGTCGGGGTCGGTTTCGATGTGACCGTCGAGGTGCCGTTCCGGGTGCGGTTGTTCGCGGTGTCGGAGTCCGAGCATGTGCTGGTGCTGGTGGTGCATCACATTGCGGCGGATGGTTTCTCGATGGGGCCGCTCACGCGGGACCTCGTCACGGCCTACGCGTCTCGGGTTGCCGGTGAGGCCCCGGCGTGGGCGCCGCTCGAGGTGCAGTATGCCGATTTCGCGATCTGGCAGCGTGAGGTGCTCGGTAGCGAGGACGATCCGCAGTCGCTGATCTCGGCGCAGGTCGGGTTCTGGACGAAGGCTCTGGCGGGTGTGCCGGAGCAGCTGGATCTGCCGGCGGATCGGCCGCGTCCTGCCGTGGCGTCGTATCGTGGTGCGTCGCACCGGTTCACGATCGATGCGGACCTGCGGGCGGCGATCGTGGATCTGGCGCGTCGGACGTCGGCGACCGAGTTCATGGTCGTCCATGCCGCGTTGTCGGTGCTGCTGGCCCGGTTGGCGAACGCCGACGACATCGCGATCGGCACCCCGGTGGCCGGTCGTGGTGAGGCTGCGTTGGACGACCTGGTGGGTATGTTCGTCAACACTCTCGTTCTGCGGACGCAGGTCGATGCGGGTGAGTCGTTCGAGGGTCTGTTGTCGCGGGTGCGGGGTGCGGATCTCGAGGCCTTCGGGCATGCGGATGTGCCGTTCGAGCGTCTGGTGGAGATCCTCGATCCGGAGCGGTCGACGGCGCGGCATCCGTTGTTCCAGGTGATGCTCACCTTCCAGAACCTCGATGCGGTGTCCCTCGAACTGCCGGGACTCGCCGTCTCCGGTCTGGACGTCGATGCTGCTCTGGCGAAGTTCGATCTGCAGGTCACCGTGGCCGACGACGTCACGGACGGCTATCTCGTCGAGCTCACCTACGCGACGGACCTGTTCGACGCCGAGACGATGGAAACCTTTGCCGACCGGTTCACCCGTGTTCTCGGTGCAGCCGTCGCCGATCCTGCTGTGCCGGTGGGTGAGGTGGATCTGCTCGATGAGGTCGAGCGGTCGCGGGTGCTCGAGGTGTGGAACGACACGGCGTGTGTGGTGGATTCGTCGGCGACGTTGGTTGATCTGTTCGTCGGGCAGGTGCGGCGGTCGCCGGATGCGGTTGCGGTGGTGTTCGAGGGTGAGTCGCTGACCTATGGTGAGTTCGCGTCTCGGGTGAATCGTCTTGCGCGGCATCTGATTTCTCTGGGTGTGGGTCCGGAGTCGCGGGTGGCGTTGGCGATGCGCCGGTCGACGGAGTTGCTGGTGGGTATGTATGCGGTGCTCGCCGCGGGTGGTGCGTATGTGCCGATCGATCCGGATCAGCCGGATGAGCGCAACGGGTACATTCTCGAGGTCGCCGAGCCGGTGGTGGTGTTGACCACCGAGCGTGACGGTGTGGTGGTGCCGGGGCAGGGGTCTGTCCCGAGTGTGGCGATCGATTCGCTGGATCTGTCGGCGGTGTCCGATGCGGTGGTGTCGGATGCGGATCGGGTGGCTGCGTTGCGGTCGGGCAATACGGCGTATGTGATCTTCACGTCGGGGTCGACGGGCC
Source organism: Rhodococcus sp. Z13 (assembly GCF_025837095.1). Taxonomy (NCBI): domain Bacteria; kingdom Bacillati; phylum Actinomycetota; class Actinomycetes; order Mycobacteriales; family Nocardiaceae; genus Rhodococcus; species Rhodococcus sacchari. The sequence continues at coordinate 3,350,271 of NZ_CP107551.1, read as the reverse complement.
GGCCGAAGGGTGTGGCGGTGTCCCACTCGGCGATCGTGAACCGGCTGGTGTGGATGCAACACGAGTACGGGTTGTCGCCGGCGGATGTGGTGTTGCAGAAGACGCCGTTCACGTTCGATGTGTCGGTGTGGGAGTTCTTCTGGCCGTTGCAGGTCGGTGCGCGGTTGGTGGTGGCGGCGCCGGGTGGGCATCAGGATCCGCAGTATCTGGCGGCGGTGATCGCACAGCAGTCGGTGACGACGTTGCATTTCGTGCCGTCGATGCTGGCGGTGTTCGTCGAGCAGGCCGATGCGCGGCAGGTGGCGTCGGTGCGGCGGGTGTTCGCGTCGGGTGAGGCGTTGCCGCCGACGACCGCGGCGCGGGCGCGGCAGGTGTTCGCGCAGGCGGGGCTGCACAATCTGTACGGGCCGACCGAGGCTGCGGTGGATGTGACCTTCCATGAGGTCACGGATGCGGATGTGGTGTCGGTGCCGATCGGTGCGCCGGTGTGGAACACGCGGGTGTTCGTGCTCGATGGGCGGTTGCGGCCGGTTCCGGTGGGTGTGACGGGTGAGTTGTATCTGTCGGGTGTGCAGTTGGCCCGGGGGTATGTGGCGCGGCCGGATCTGACGGCGGAGCGGTTCGTGGCGTCGCCGTTCGGTTCGGGGGAGCGGTTGTATCGCACGGGTGATCTGGTGCGGTGGACCGGTGATGGCGAGCTCGAGTACATCGGGCGGACGGACTTCCAGGTGAAGTTGCGTGGTCTGCGGATCGAGCTCGGCGAGATCGAGTCCGCGTTGCTCGAGCATGCTCCTGTCTCGCAGGTGGTCGTGGCGGTCCGGCACGACCAGCTCGTCGCCTATGTGGTTGCGGCGCCGGGGCGGACGTTCGACCGGTCGGCTGCGCAGTCGGCGTTGGGTGCGGTGTTGCCTGCCTACATGGTGCCGTCGACCTTCGTGGTGCTCGATGAGATGCCGCTCGGCAGTTCGGGCAAGGTCGACCGCAAGGCGCTGCCCGATCCTGTCTTCGAAACCCGGGGTTTCCGGGCTCCGACGAACCCGGTCGAGGAGATCGTCGCCGGTGTGTTCGCCGAAGTCCTCGGTCTCGAGCGGGTCGGTCTCGACGATGATTTCTTCGCTCTCGGTGGCAACTCGTTGATCGCTACCCGGGTGGTCGCGCGTCTCGGCGCTGCTCTGGGCACGTCGGTGCCGGTACGAGGATTGTTCGAAGCGTCGGATGTCGAGTCGTTGGCGGCGCGGATCGAGCAGCTCGACACCGCCGGTCGTGCTCCGCTGGTGGCGCAGGAGCGTCCGGAGCGGGTGCCGTTGTCGTTGGCGCAGCAGCGCATGTGGTTCCTCAACCGGTTCGACACCGAGTCGGCGGTGAACAACATTCCGGTGGCGATCCGGTTGTCGGGCAACCTGGATGTGGCGGCGCTGCAGGCGGCGGTGGCCGATGTGCTCGCCCGGCACGAGTCGCTGCGCACCGTGTATCCCGATGTCGACGGCATCGGCTACCAGCAGGTGCTCCCCGTCGCCGCGGTCGTTCCGGACCTGTCCCCGGTCGCGCTCGCCGAATCCCGTGTCGTCGGCGAGATCACCGCACTGATCTCGGCCGGCTTCGACGTGACCGCCGAGGTGCCGTTCCGGGCACGTCTGTTCGCGGTGTCGGAGTCCGAGCATGTGCTGGTGCTGGTGGTGCATCACATTGCGGCGGATGGTTTCTCGATGGGGCCGCTCACGCGGGACCTCGTCACGGCCTACGCGTCTCGGGTTGCCGGTGAGGCCCCGGCGTGGGCGCCGCTCGAGGTGCAGTATGCCGATTTCGCGATCTGGCAGCGTGAGGTGCTCGGTAGCGAGGACGATCCGCAGTCGCTGATCTCGGCGCAGGTCGGGTTCTGGACGAAGGCTCTGGCGGGTGTGCCGGAGCAGCTGGATCTGCCGGCGGATCGGCCGCGTCCTGCCGTGGCGTCGTATCGTGGTGCGTCGCACCGGTTCACGATCGATGCGGACCTGCGGGCGGCGATCGTGGATCTGGCGCGTCGGACGTCGGCGACCGAGTTCATGGTCGTCCATGCCGCGTTGTCGGTGCTGCTGGCCCGGTTGGCGAACGCCGACGACATCGCGATCGGCACCCCGGTGGCCGGTCGTGGTGAGGCCGCGTTGGACGACCTGGTGGGTATGTTCGTCAACACTCTCGTTCTGCGGACGCAGGTCGATGCGGGTGAGTCGTTCGAGGGTCTGTTGTCGCGGGTGCGGGGTGCGGATCTCGAGGCCTTCGGGCATGCGGATGTGCCGTTCGAGCGTCTGGTGGAGATCCTCGATCCGGAGCGGTCGCAGGCGCGGCATCCGTTGTTCCAGGTGATGCTGGCATTCCAGAACCTGGGACAGTCGGAACTGGAGTTGCCGGGTCTGACGGTTGCGGGTGTGGATGTGGATACCGTCACCGCCAAGTTCGACCTGTCGTGGACGTTCGCCGAGGACGCCGACGGAGCTCTGGCGGGCGACCTCACCTATGCGACGGATCTGTTCGACGAGGACACGGTGGTGTCGTTCGCGGAGCGGTTCGTGCGGGTGCTCGAAGCCGTGACATCCGAACCGTCGGCCGTGGTCGGGGATATCGAGATCCTCGGCGATGCCGAGCGGTCGCGGGTGCTCGAGACGTGGAATGCCACCGATGCGGACGGTATCGGTGGGGGGTTGTTGCTCGACGAGTTCTTCGAGCAGGTTCGGCGGTCGCCGGATGCGGTTGCGGTGGTGTTCGAGGGTGAGTCGCTGACCTATGGTGAGTTCGCGTCTCGGGTGAATCGTCTTGCGCGGCATCTGATTTCTCTGGGTGTGGGTCCGGAGTCGACGGTGGCGTTGGCGATGCGCCGGTCGACGGAGTTGCTGGTGGGTATGTATGCGGTGCTCGCCGCCGGTGGTGCGTATGTGCCGATCGATCCGGATCAGCCGGCCGAGCGCAATGCGTATCTGTTCGAGGTTGCTGCTCCGGCGGTGGTGTTGACCACCGAGCGTGACGGTGTGGCGGTGCCGGGGCAGGGGTCTGTCCCGGGTGTGGCGATCGATTCGCTGGATCTGTCGGCGGTGTCGGCCGAGGCGGTGACCGATGTCGATCGGATCGCGCCGTTGCGTGCGGAGAACACCGCGTACGTGTTGTTCACGTCGGGGTCGACGGGTCGGCCGAAGGGTGTGGCGGTGCCGCATGCGTCGGTGGTGAATCTGCTGGCGTGGGCGCAGGCGACCTATCCGTTGTCGCAGATCGATGCGGTGTTGCACAAGGCGCCGATCACGTTCGATGCGTCGGTGTGGGAGTTGTTCTGGCCGTTGCAGGTCGGTGCCCGGTTGGTGGTGGCGGCGCCGGAGGGGCATCGGGATCCGGTGTATCTGGCGCGGGTGATCGCCGAGCAGTCGGTCACGTGGGTGCAGTTCGTGCCGTCGTTGCTCGATGTGTTCGTCGCCGAGGTGGATCCGGTGGCGTGCGGCAGTGTGCGGTGGGTCTTCGCCGGTGGTGAGGAGTTGCCGGCGGCGACTGCGGTGCGGGTTCGTCGGGTGCTGCCTGCTGCGCGTGTGGTGAATGTGTACGGTCCGGCCGAGTCGACGGTCAATGCCACCTTCTTCGAGGTGCCGGGTGCGGTCGAGGGGACGAGTGTGCCCATCGGCTCTCCGGTGTCGGGTGTGCGTGCCTGTGTGCTCGATGGGCGTCTGCATCCGGTGCCGGTGGGTGTGGTCGGTGAGTTGTATCTGGCCGGTGTGCAGCTCGCTCGGGGTTATCACGGGCGGGCGGGGTTGACGGCGGAGCGGTTCGTCGCCGATCCGTTCGGTGCGGGGGAGCGGTTGTATCGCACCGGTGATCTGGTGGTGCGGCGTGCCGATGGTGTGTTGCGGTATGTGGGGCGTGCGGACTTCCAGGTGAAGTTGCGTGGTCAGCGTCTCGAGCTCGGTGAGGTCGAGGCGGTGTTGCGTGGGCAGCCGGGTGTCGAGGCCGTGGTGGCGGTGGTGCATCGGGATGCGGTGCGTGGTGAGCAGTTGGTGGCCTATGTGGTGCCGGCTGCCGGTGCTGTGGTCGATGTGGATGCGGTGCGCTCTGCTGTGGCGGGGTCGTTGCCGAGTTACATGGTGCCGTCGGTGTTGGTGGTGCTCGAGGAGTTGCCGCTCAATGCGTCGGGCAAGGTGGATCGGCGGGCGTTGCCGGAGCCGGTGTTCGAGGTGCGGGAGTTCCGGGCGCCGTCGACGCCGGTCGAGGAGATCGTGGCGGGTGTGTTCGCCGAGGTGCTCGGGGTCGAGCGGGTCGGTGCGGACGATGATTTCTTCGCTCTCGGCGGCAACTCGCTGATCGCGACCCGGGTGGTTGCGCGGCTGGGTGCGGCACTGGACACGCAGGTGCCGGTGCGGTTGTTGTTCGAGGAGTCGACGGTGTCGGCGTTGGCGGCTCGCGTCGAGTCGCAGGCCGGTATCGGTGGCCGGGCTCCGTTGGTGGCGCAGGAGCGTCCGGAGCGGGTGCCGTTGTCGTTGGCGCAGCAGCGCATGTGGATCCTCAACCGGATCGATCCGGAATCGGGCATCTACAACATCCCGCTCGTCCTCCGGCTGAGCGGACGTCTGGACACGGCTGTCCTGCAGGCCGCGGTGCGCGACGTCGTCCAGCGTCACGAGATCCTGCGTACCACCTACCCCGAGATCGACGGGGTCGGATTCCAGCAGCTCGTCGACGTCGACGACGCCGTCCCGTCGCTGGAGGCGCGCACCATCGACCCCGGCGACATCGCGTCGGCCGTGACCTCCTTCGTCGGCCGGGGCTTCGACGTCACGGCAGGTGTACCGGTGCGAGCAGCACTGTTCCAGGTCGCACCGGACGACCACGTGCTCGCTGTGGTCGTACACCACATCTCCGCCGACGGCTTGTCGATGCGCCCGCTGCTGCGTGACGTGCTGGTCGCGTACTCCGCGCGCGTGCGTGGCGACGAGCCCGGCTGGACTCCGCTCCGGATCCAGTACGCCGATTTCGCGCTGTGGCAGCGGGAGATCCTCGGCTCCGAGGACGACCCGGAATCGCTCGCCGCCGCACAGATCGAGTTCTGGAAGCAGGAACTCGCCGGTCTCCCCGAACGGCTCGACCTGCCGACCGACCGGCCGCGCCCGCCCGTGGCGTCCGGTCGCGGCGCGGTCGTGACCTCGCGGATCGAACCGTCGACCCACGCTGCGCTCCACGGACTCTCACGCGCGCACAACGCGACCGTCTTCATGGGCGTTCACGCCGCCCTGGCGGTGCTGCTCGCACGGTTGTCGGGCACGAGCGACATCTCCGTCGGTACCCCGATCGCGGGACGGAACGCGGCCGAGCTCGACGACCTGGTCGGTATGTTCGTCAACACCCTGGTGCTGCGGGCCGAGGTGGACCCCGCTGCGACGTTCGGTGAGTTGATCGACCATGTCCGTACCCGGGACCTGGCGGCCTTCGGGCACTCCGACGTGCCGTTCGAACGTCTGGTGGAGATCCTCGACCCCGTCCGCTCGCAGGCGCACCACCCGTTGTTCCAGGTCGCGCTGTCCTTCCAGAACGTCGTGGGTTCGGAGGCCGGCGAGATCGAGGGCCTGCGTGCCTCCGCGGTCGAGTTCGACGCGGCTCACGCCCGCATGGACCTGCAGGTCACCCTCGTCGAAAGTATCGGTGAGGACGGCTCGTTCGGCGGAATGACCGTCGAATGGACGTACGCGACCGACCTGTTCGACCGGGCCACGATCGAGCGTTTCGCCGAGCGGTTCAACAGGATCCTCGAGGGCGTCGTCGCTGATCCGACGGCTCCGGTCGGCGACGTCCGACTCCTCGAGGCGGCCGAATTCGAGGCGTGGACGACCGTGCGCGGTCAGGACCCGGTGCGCCGCGGCAACCTGGTGGACCTCCTGCGCGCCCCGGTCGAGCGGACGCCCGACGCCGTCGCCGTGCGCTACCAGGGCCGCTCCGTCACCTACCGGGAACTGGACGAGGCGTCGTCGCGACTCGCCCGCGTGCTGATCGAGCAGGGTGCAGGTCCGGAATCCATTGTGGCGCTGGCGCTTCCGCGCTCCTACGAGACGGTTCTCGCCGTGTGGGCGGTGACGAAGACCGGTGCGGCCTTCGTGCCGGTGGACCCGAAGTACCCGCACGACCGTGTGGTCCACATGCTCACCGACTCCGAGGCGCTGCTGGGTCTCACCACCATCGAACACGTGGGTGAGCTTCCCGCGACCGTCCCGTGGTCGGTGCTCGACGATCCGGAGTTCGCGGCCGAGGTCGCGGCCCGGTCGCCGGAGCCCGTCGCCGACGCCGAACGACGTGGAACGATCCGGCCGGCGACGCCCGCCTACGTCATCTACACGTCGGGTTCGACCGGCCTGCCCAAGGGCGTGGTGGTCACGAACTCCGGCATCGCCGCGGCCGTCGACGGCGCGTCGGACATTTTCGGCGCGACCGAGGGCGCCCGCTTCCTCCAGCTCGCCTCCCCGAGCTTCGACGCATCCGTCCACGACCTCATCAGCTGCTTCCCGATCGGCGGAACGCTCGTCGTCGTGCCCGCAGACGTCGCGGGCGGCACCGAACTCGCCGAACTGATGCGGTCCGAACGGGCCACGCACGCCCTCATCACACCGGCCGTGCTGGGCACTCTCGATCCCGGCGACCTCGAAAGTCTCGAAGTGCTCATGGTGGGTGGCGACGCCACCACCCAGGAGCTGCTGGACACCTGGCAGCCGGGACGACGGTACGTCAACGCCTACGGCCCGACCGAGGCGACGATCGTGTCGACCTTCGGCCCGCTGGTCGCGGGAGAACCGGTGACGATCGGCCGCGCGACCCGCGGCATGAGCCTCTACGTCCTTGACGAGCGCCTGCATCCGGTGCCGCAGGGCGTGGTCGGCGAACTGTACGTCGCCGGCGACGCGCTCGCCCGGGGTTACCTGAACCGGAAGTCGCTCACTGCCGAGCGCTTCGTGGCGAACCCCTATTCCTCGTCGGCCGAGCGGATGTACCGGACCGGCGACCTGGTCCGGTGGACCGCCGACGGCACCCTGGAGTACGTCGGCCGAAGCGACTTCCAGGTCAAGATCCGTGGCCTGCGCGTGGAGCTCGGTGAGATCGACGCAGTGCTCGAATCCCATCCGGACGTTCGTTTCGCCACGACGTCCGGCTGGGAGCGCACCTCCGGCTCGACGGCCCTCGTGGCCCACGTGCTTCCCGTCGCCGGCCGGACCCTCGATCCCGTGGCGCTGAGCGACTTCGCAGCTCGGATGCTCCCGACGCACATGGTGCCCGCCGCCATCGTGCCGATCGAGTCGATCCCGCTGACCCCTGCGGGCAAACTGGACCGGAAGGCGCTGCCCGAACCGGTCTTCGAGGAACGTGCCTACCACGCACCTACCACCGAGACCGAGCGGATCCTCGCGGGGATCGTGTCCGACCTGCTCGGTCTCGAGCGGGTCGGTGTCGACGAGTCCTTCTTCGCTCTCGGTGGCGACTCGATCATCTCGATCCAGCTCGCTTCCCGTGCCCGCGCCCGCGGGATCGGGATCTCCCCGCGCGACGTCTTCGAACAGAAGACGATCGCCGGTCTCGCCGACGTGGCGGTCGCCGGTGGCGACGAGGTGGTCCGTCTCGACGAACTGCCGGGTGGCGGCGTCGGGTCGATGCCCCCGCTGCCGATCCACCACTTCCTGTTCTCCCTTCCGGGATCGATCGACCGGTTCAACCAGTCCACGACCCTGACCCTCCCGATCGGTGTCGATCGGGCGGGGATCGAGACGACGATCGCTGCCCTCGTCGATCGGCACGACATGCTGCGGTCCCGCGTCGAGATCACCGAGGACGGCCCCGCGCTCGTCGTCGGCGAGCCCGGAACGGTCGACGTCGCGGGTCTGATCCGGCACGTGGAACTTCCGGCGGATCTGCCGGTCTCGGACGTGTCCGAGCGTGCGGCCGCCGAGCTCGACTCCGCCGCCGACCGGTTGGCGCCCTACGAGGGCGTCATGCTCCAGTTCGTCTGGCTCGACCGCGGCCCCGAGGTCGCCGGGTACCTCCTCGTCGTGGCGCACCACTTGGTCGTCGACGGTGTGTCCTGGCGGATCCTCGTTCCAGATTTCGTCGCAGCCGGGGCTCAGGTGGCGAACGGCGAACGCCCGGCACTGCCCGAGGTGGGCACGTCCGTGCGGCGGTGGGCGCACGCGCTGGCGGACGAAGCCGTGACGGAGTCGCGCACCGAGGAACTGGCGTTCTGGACCGGCGTCCTGTCGGCGCCCGACCCGCTCTTCGGCGAGGTCGCCTACGACCCCGAGCTCGACACCGTCGCAACGGTGCGCGAGGTCGAGGTCACGGTGCCGGGCGACGTCACCGACGCCGTCCTGAAGGCGGTTCCCGCCGCATTCCGCGGCGGCGTGAACGACGGTCTTCTCGCCGCGCTCGCCCTGGCTGTCGCACGCTGGCGTGAGGAACAGGGGCGAGCGAACTCGTCGCTGCTGCTGCACCTCGAAGGCCACGGTCGCGAGGAATCCCTGGTGCCCGGGGCGGATCTGTCGCGGACGGTGGGCTGGTTCACCTCTGCCTATCCGGTGCGGCTGGACCTCGACGGCGTCGATCTGCACGATGCGTTCGCTGCGGGATCGGCTGCCGGAGCAGCGGTCAAGGCGGTCAAGGAACAGCTGCTCGCCGTGCCCGACAAGGGCATGGGCTACGGCCTGCTCCGGTACCTCAACGACCGGACCGCACCGACGCTGGCCGCCCTTCCGGGTGGACAGATCAGCTTCAACTACCTCGGCCAGTCGGGTGCCGGGGAGATCTCCGACGAGATCGCGGCACTGGGATGGCAGCCCACTGCCGAACTGGGAGATCTCTCGGCCGCCGGCAACGACGACATGCCCGCGAACCGTGCCGTCGACATCAACGTCGTCGCCGTCGAGGGCGAGAACGGGGACACCCGTCTCACCGGCTCGTTCCGCTTCGCGTCCCGCCTGGTGACGGAGCCGGACGTCCGGAGGCTGGTCGACCTGTGGGTCGAAGCCCTCTCGGCTCTGGCCCGCCACGTGTCCGTCCCGGGTGCCGGCGGCTTCACCCCGTCCGACCTTCCGCTGGTCCGGTTGACCCAGGCGGAGGTCGACGAGCTGTCCCGGACCTATCCGGCCATGTCGGACGTCTGGCCGCTCACGCCGCTGCAGTCGGGTCTGCTCTTCCATGCCCTGATGGCGGAGTCCTCGCTCGACGTGTACACGATGCACGTCGTGCTCGGACTCTCGGGCGACGTGGACGCAGCGCGGCTCCGGACGGCCGCGGAAGGCTTGGTCGCACGTCACCCGAACCTGCGGACCGCCTTCGTCACGGACTCGCAGGGCAAGGCCGTCCAGGTCGTCCTGGACCGGGTCGCCGTGCCGTGGCGCGAGGTCGACCTCACCGGATCCGGCGACCCGGGCCGCGCCTTCGCGGATCTGCTGAAGCGGGAGCAGTCCACCCACTTCGACATGGCACAGCCGCCGCTGCTGCGGTTCACGCTGGCACGTCTTGCCGAGGGCGACTACCGGCTGATCGTCATGCACCACCACATCGTTCTCGACGGGTGGTCCATGCCGCTGCTCCTGCAGGACATGCTGGTGCTGTACGCGACGCGGGGCGACAGCAGTGTGCTGCCGCGACAGCGGCCGTACCGCACGTACCTCGAATGGCTCACCGGTCAGGACAAGGACGCATCGCTGTCGGCCTGGGCGAACGCCCTCGCAGGACTCGACGAACCGGCCCTGCTCACCGGCAGGGCGCAGGAGACGGTCATCGAAGGCCGGTCGAACAGTGTGTCCGTCGATCTCGGTGCGGACCGCACCGCGCGACTGGGTGAACTGGCAGGCCGTCTCGGTGTCACCGTGAACACCCTGATGCAGTCCGCGTGGGGTGTCCTCGTCTCACGTCTGACGGGCCAGGACGATGTGGTCTTCGGTGCGACCGTGTCGGGTCGTCCGCCCCAGCTCGACGGTGTCGAGTCGATGGTGGGTCTGTTCATCAACACGCTGCCCGTGCGGGTGCGCCTGAACCGGGCGGACACGGTCGAGCAGACCGTCACCCGTGTCCAGAGCGAGCAGGCCTCGCTGCTCGATCACCACTACGTCGGGCTCCCCGAGATCCAGCGGAGGGTCGACGGCGGAGTCCGGTTCGACTCTCTGGTGGTGTTCGAGTCCTATCCGGTGGACGCCGAAGGCCTTGCGGCCCAGGCGGCTGCGATCGACGGGATGGGTCTCGAATCCCTCGAGATGGACGACACCACGACCTACCCGATCACCCTGATGATCATGGGTTCGTCCTCGCTCGAACTGCGTCTGAAGTACCTGCCGGGATCCGTGGATCCGGCCGGCGCCCAGACGATCCTCGACCGCGTGGTCCGGGTTCTGGACCAGTTCGTGGCCGATCCTGCTGTGCCGGTGGGCGAGGTGGATCTGCTCGATGAGGTCGAGCGGTCGCGGGTGCTCGAGGTGTGGAACGACACGGCGCGTGTGGTCGATGGTCCGGTGTCGTTGCCGGGGGTGTTCGTCGAGCAGGTGCGGCGGTCGCCGGATGCGGTTGCGGTGGTGTTCGAGGGTGAGTCGCTGACCTATGGTGAGTTCGCGTCTCGGGTGAATCGTCTTGCGCGGCATCTGATTTCTCTGGGTGTGGGTCCGGAGTCGACGGTGGCGTTGGCGATGCGCCGGTCGACGGAGTTGCTGGTGGGTATGTATGCGGTGCTCGCCGCCGGTGGTGCGTATGTGCCGATCGATCCGGATCAGCCGGATGAGCGCAACGGGTACATTCTCGAGGTCGCCGAGCCGGTGGTGGTGTTGACCACCGAGCGTGACGGTGTGGTGGTGCCGGGGCAGGGGTCTGTCCCGAGTGTGGCGATCGATTCGCTGGATCTGTCGGCGGTGTCCGATGCGGTGGTGTCGGATGCGGATCGGGTGGCTGCGTTGCGGTCGGGCAATACGGCGTATGTGATCTTCACGTCGGGGTCGACGGGCCGGCCGAAGGGTGTGGCGGTGTCGCACGGGTCGGTGGTGAATCAGATCCGGTGGATCACTGCGGAGTACGGGTTCGGTCCCGGTGATGTGGTGTTGCAGAAGACGCCGTTCACGTTCGATGTGTCGGTGTGGGAGTTGTTCGGCACGTTGGCGGTGGGTGCGTCGTTGGTGGTGGCGGCGCCGGACGGGCATCGGGATCCGGTGTATCTGGGTCGGGTGATCCGGGAGCGTGGGGTGACGGCGACGTCGTTCGTGCCGTCGATGTTGGCGGTGTTCGCGACGTCGGTCTCGCGTGAGGACTGTGTGTCGTTGCGGACGGTGCTCGTGGCCGGTGAGGCGTTCCCGATGTCGGTGGCCGAGCAGTTCGCTCGTGTCTCGGATGCGGAGCTGCACAATTTGTACGGGCCGACGGAGGCGACGGTGCATGCGACTGCGCGTGCGGTTGCCGGTGTCGTGGGTGGTTCGGTGCCGATGGGTGTGCCGGTGTGGAATACCGGGGCGTATGTGCTCGATGGGCGGTTGCGGCCGGTTCCGGTGGGTGTGACGGGTGAGTTGTATCTGTCGGGTGTGCAGTTGGCCCGCGGATATGTGGCGCGGCCGGATCTGACGGCGGAGCGGTTCGTGGCGTCGCCGTTCGGTTCGGGGGAGCGGTTGTATCGCACGGGTGATCTGGTGCGGTGGACCGGTGATGGCGAGCTCGAGTACATCGGGCGGACGGACTTCCAGGTGAAGTTGCGTGGTCTGCGGATCGAGCTCGGCGAGATCGAGGCGGTTCTGGCGGGGTTGTCGGGGATCGCGCAGGTTGCGGTGCTGGTGCGTCGGGATCAGTTGGTGGCCTATGTGGTTCCGGCTGCCGGGTGTGCGGTGGACGTGCACGAGGTGCGTGTGCAGGTGGGGCGGTCGTTGCCTGCCTACATGGTTCCTGAGCATGTGGTGGTGCTCGACGAGTTCCCGCTCAATGCGTCGGGCAAGCTGGATCGGAAGGCGTTGCCGGATCCGGAGTTCGTGTCGGATGCGGTGTTCCGTGCTCCGGTGACGCCGGTCGAGCAGGCGTTGGCGGATCTGTTCGCCGAGGTGCTCGGGGTCGAGCGGGTCGGTGTGGACGACGATTTCTTCGCTCTCGGTGGCGATTCGATCGTGTCGATCCAGTTGGTGGCGCGGGCGAAGTCTCGTGGTGTGGTGATCTCGCCGCGGGATGTGTTCGAGCAGCGGACCGTGGCCGGTCTGGCGGAGGTCGCTCGGGTCGAGGGTGCCGGTGAGGAGCAGGTGCTCGAGGAGTTGCCCGGTGGTGGTGTGGGTGCGCGTCCGTTGATGCCGGTGGAGCATTGGATGCTCGAGCGGCGCGGCGGCCACCGCTTCACCCAGAGCCTGACCCTCGAGGTGCCCGCCGGCATCGAGTACGACCGGCTGATCGCGACCGTCGAAGCGGTGGTCGACCGCCACGACGCACTCCGAACCCGGTGGATGCGTGACGACGACGGACGATTCGTCGTCGAATCACGCCCTGCCGGAACGATCGACGTCGCCTCCCTCGTCGAGCGGATCGACGTGTCCGCCGGCGCGGACGACGCGCGGATCACCGAGATCGCCGCCGCGGCGATCGACGAGGCGACCGACCGGCTCGACCTCGAAGCAGGCGTACCGATCCGGTTCGTGTGGTTCGACTTCGGACCCGACCGCGAGGGAGCGCTCGCGGTCGTCGCTCACCACACCGTGGTCGACGGCGTGTCGTGGCGGATCCTGGTGCCGGACTTCGTCTCGGCGTGGACACAGATCTCGGCCGGGCAGAGCCCCGATCTTCCTCCCGTGGGTACCTCGGTCCGCCGCTGGGCGCATGCCCTCGCGGACGAGACCTTCGTCCGCGAGCGGAGCGCCGAACTCGAGTTGTGGCAGGACATCGTGGCCGCACCGGACCCGGTGCTGGGATCCCGTGGATTCGACCCGGACATCGATGTGCTCCCGACGGTGAAGCGGCTCCGGGTCGACGTGCCGGCCGGTGTCACCGACGCGATCCTCCGGGGCGTGCCGGAGGCCTTCCGGTCCGGTGTCAACGACGGTCTGCTGGCGGCGCTGGCTCTGGCGCTGACCGCGTGGCGGCGCGAGCGTGGTGTCGTCGAGTCGTCTGCGTTCGTGCAGCTCGAGGGTCACGGTCGTGAGGAGTCCGTGGTCCCGGGTGCGGATCTGTCGCGGACGGTGGGCTGGTTCACGACGGTGTTCCCGGTGCGGCTGGATCTGTCCGGTGTCGACGTCGACGACGCGTTCGCCGGTGGATCGGCGGCCGGTGCGGCCGTGAAGAGGGTCAAGGAGCAGCTGGCAGCGGTGCCGGACAAGGGCATCGGCTACGGCGTCCTCCGCTACCTCCACGGCGAGACACGTGACGTCCTCGCATCCGGCGGGGTCCCCCAGATCAGCTTCAACTATCTCGGCCAGATCGCCGGTGGAGATCTGCCGGCCGACGTGTCCGGTCTGAGCTGGTTGCCCACGGACGTCCTCGGAGACGCGTCCGTGGCCGGAGATCCGGAGATGGCGGCGAACAACGTCGTCGATATCAACGCTCTCGTCACTCCCACCGAGGAGGGACAGGCGATCGGTGCAACCTTCGCCTACGCATCCGAGATCCTCGACGAAGCGGACGTGCAGCGTCTCGCCGACCTCTGGGTGCAGGCCCTGGCGGGACTGGCGTCACACGTGGCGAAGCCGGAGTCCGGTGGTCTCACGCCCTCCGATCTGCCTCTCGTGCGCTTGTCGCAGAACGAGATCGAAGAGCTCGAGGCCCGGTACCCGGCCCTGAACGACGTATGGCCGCTGGCCCCGTTGCAGTCGGGTCTGCTGTTCCACGCGATGTTCGCCGAGCAGTCGATGGACGCCTACTCGATGCAGGTCGTCCTCGACCTGTCGGGTTCGGTGGATGCCGACCGGCTGCGGTCGGCGGCGCAGGCCGTCCTGGATCGCTACCCGAACCTGCGGACCGCCTTCGTGAGCGACTCCCGGGGTGACTCGGTGCAGGTGGTCCTCGACCGGGTCGAGGTGCCGTGGCGCGAGCTGGATCTGAGCGGGGCCGAGGACGCCGATGCCGAACTGGCCGGGTTCCTGGAACGGGACCGGGCCGACCACTTCGACATGGCGACTCCGCCGTTGATGCGGTTCACCCTGGTGACGATGGCGCCGGGCCGGTTCAAGCTGGTGCTGGCCAACCATCACATCCTGCTCGACGGCTGGTCGCTGCCGCTGCTGATGCGTGATCTCCTGGCGTTGTACGCGACCAGGGGTGAGGTGTCGGTGTTGCCGCGGGTGCGCTCCTACCGGTCGTACCTGGCGTGGCTGGCCGAACAGGATGTCCGTGCCTCCCTCGGAGTGTGGGAGCGCGCACTGTCCGGGCTGTCCGAGCCGACCCTGTTGGCGCGCAACGATTCTCCCGAGGAGACCACCGCGGAATCCGGCGAGGTCCCGATCGAGTGGAACGCCGAGCGGTCTGCTGCGTTGCGTGGGCTGGCGCAGCGTCTGGGTGTGACGGTCAATACGGTCACGCAGGCGGCGTGGGGTCTGGTGCTGGCCCGGGTGACGGGCCGGGACGATGTGGTGTTCGGTGCGACGGTGTCGGGTCGTCCGCCGCAGCTCGACGGTGTCGAGTCGATGGTGGGTCTGTTCATCAACACGTTGCCGGTGCGGGTGCAGGTGTATCCGAACGAGTCGGTGGAGCATTTCCTGGCGCGTGTGCAGCGTGAGCAGGCGGAGTTGCTCGATCACCACTATGTGGGGCTGGCCGACATCCAGCGTGCCGCCGGATTCCCGGCACTGTTCGATACGCTGACGGTGTTCGAGTCCTATCCGGTCGACGAGAAGGGCCTGGCCGAGCAGGCCGCCGCGATCGACGGCATGTCGATCGACGGAGTGAAGGGCACCGACGACACCCACTATCCGATCACCCTCATCGTGCAGTCGGGTGCCGAACTGGAGATGCACCTCACCTACGACACGAGGATCTTCGACCGCGGATACGCCGAGATGCTCGCGACCTGGTTCGGCCGTGTGCTGGATTCGTTCGTTGCGGGTTCGTCGGGTGTGGTCGGTGATGTGTCGTTGCTCGATGAGGTCGAGCGGCGGTTGGTGTTGGCGGGGTGGAGTGAGCCGGGTGTTGCGGCGAGCTCGGATACGTTGATCGGTCGGTTCCACGAGCGGGCGGCGGCGGTGCCGGATGCGGTGGCGGTGTCGTTCGAGGGTCGGTCGTTGACCTATGGCGAGTTGGCGTCGCGGGTCAATCGTCTGGCGCGGTGGTTGATCGCCGAGGGTGTGGGTCCGGATGATCTGGTCGCGGTGGCGTTGCCGCGGTCGGAGGAGCTGGTGGTGGCGCTGTTGGCGGTGTTGACCGCTGGTGGTGGTTACCTGCCGGTGGATGTGTCGTATCCGGCGGATCGGTTGGCGTTCATGTTGTCCGATGCGCGGCCGGTGTGTGTGCTGGTGGCGGATGCGGCCGAGGCGGGGTTGCCGGCGACGGATGTGCCGGTGGTCGAGCTCGGTGCGGTGGATGTGTCGGTGTTCGATGATGCGCCGGTGGTCGAGGCGGAGCGTCGGGCGCCGTTGCGGCCGGAGAATCTGGCGTATGTGATCTACACGTCGGGGTCGACGGGTCGGCCGAAGGGTGTGCAGGTGCCGCATCGGACGGTGGTGCGGTTGTTCGACAACACGGCGTCCCGTTACGGGTTCGGCGCGTCGGATGTGTGGACGTTGTTCCATTCGTATGCGTTCGACTTCTCGGTGTGGGAGTTGTGGGGTCCGCTGTTGCACGGTGGTCGCCTGGTGGTGGTGGACTACTTCACGTCGCGGTCGCCGGAGCAGTTCCGGGAGTTGGTGGCGCGTGAGGGTGTGACGGTGCTGAACCAGACGCCGTCGGCGTTCTATCAGTTCGTCGAGGCCGATCGGGTGGCCGAGGAGTCGGGTGCGGCGACGCCGTTGGCGTTGCGGTATGTGATCTTCGGTGGTGAGGCGCTGGATCTGCGGCAGCTCGGTGGTTGGTACGACCGGCATGCCGAGGATGCGCCGTTGCTGGTGAACATGTACGGCATCACCGAGACGACGGTGCACGTGTCGTATCTGGCGTTGGATCGGTCGTTGGCCGATGGGGCGTCGGCGAGTGTGATCGGTCGTCCGATTCCGGGTCTGGGTGCGTATGTGCTCGATGAGCGGTTGCATCCGGTGCCGGTGGGGATGCCGGGTGAGATCTATGTGCGTGGTGAGCAGCTCACGCGGGGTTATCTGGGTCGGCCGGATCTGACGTCGGCGCGGTTCGTGGCGGATCCGTTCGGTGCGCCGGGTTCGGTGATGTACCGGACCGGGGATGTGGCGATGTGGAATGCCGATGGGCATCTCGAATATGTGGGCCGGGCCGATTCGCAGGTGCAGTTGCGTGGTTTCCGTATCGAGCTCGGTGAGGTCGAGGCGGCGTTGCTGCAGGTCGAGGGTGTGGCGCAGTCGGTGGCTGCGGTGGTGGTCGACGAGCGGCTCGGTGAGCGGTTGGTCGGTTATGTGGTGCCGCGGACCGGTTGTGCGGTCGATGCGGCCGCGGCGATCGAGGCGTCGGGTCGGTTCCTGCCGGAGTACATGGTTCCGGATGCGGTGGTGGTGCTCGAGGCGTTGCCGTTGACGGCGAACGGCAAGTTGGATCGTCGGGCGTTGCCGGCGCCGGAGTTCACCAGTTCTTCGGAGTTCCGGGCGGTGTCGTCTCCGGTGGAGGAGATCGTTGCGGGTGTGTTCGCCGAGGTGCTCGGTGTGGAGCGGGTCGGTGCGGACGATTCGTTCTTCGCCCTCGGCGGCGACTCGATCGTGTCCATCCAGCTCGTCGCACGCGCCAAGAGCCGAGGTGTCTTCTTCACGCCGCGCGACGTCTTCGAGAAGAAGACCGTCGCGGGTATCGCCGAGGTTGCTCGTCACGAAATCGACACGGACGCAGTCGTTCTCGAGGAACTGTCCGGTGGTGGCGTCGGCTGGGCGCCGTTGCTGCCGATCGCTCGCCGCATGGTGGACGAAGGCGGCTACCGGCGCAACAGCCAGACCATGATGCTGCTGCTCCCCGCCGGAATCGAGCGTTCCACGATCGTCGCCACGATCACCGCGGTGGTCGACCGGCACGACGCACTCCGGTCGCGGCTGGTCCACGACGAGCAGCGGGGCTGGGGTCTCGAATTCACGGCTCCGGGAAGCATCGACGTGGACACCCTGCTCCACCACGTCCCCGTCGGAGCGGAATGGGACGAGGACCGGATCAACGAGATCGCCACCGCCGAACTCGATTCGGCCATGGGACGTCTCGATCCCGAAGCCGGACGGATGCTCCAGTTCGTCTGGTTCGACGGCGACATCGGTGAGACCGGTGGCGGACGCCTGCTCATCGTCGCGCACCACCTGACCGTCGACGGTGTGTCCTGGCGTGTCCTCGTGCCCGACTTCGTGAGCGCGGGCCTGCAGGTCGCGGAGGGGCAGACGCCCCGACTCGACGACATCGGCACCTCGATGCGCCGGTGGGCGCACGCCTTGTCCGAGGAAGCGAGGTCCGAGGATCGCGTCCGCGAGATCGAACTGTGGCAGCGCGTCCTGGACGGCCCCGACCCGCTGCTCGGCTCGCGTCCGTTCGATCCGCGGCAGGACGTCGTCTCCACGGTTCGGCGACTCCGCGCGACGGTCGACGCGTCGGTCACCGATGCGTTGCTCAAGGGCGTCCCGGCGGCCTACCACGGCGGAGTGAACGACGGGTTGCTCGCAGCCCTCGCGCTGGCCGTGGCGAAGTGGCG
This sequence comes from Rhodococcus sp. Z13, assembly GCF_025837095.1. Lineage (NCBI taxonomy): Bacteria > Bacillati > Actinomycetota > Actinomycetes > Mycobacteriales > Nocardiaceae > Rhodococcus > Rhodococcus sacchari. The sequence continues at coordinate 3,332,510 of NZ_CP107551.1, read as the reverse complement.
TGCCGAGCGTGGACAGTCGGAGCCGTCGGTCCTCATCCAGCTCGAGGGCCACGGTCGTGAGGAGAACGTCGTCCCGGGTGCCGATCTCTCCCGCACCGTCGGCTGGTTCACGACCGCCTTCCCGGTCCGGCTGGACATCCAGGGCGTCGACCTCGCCGATGCTTTCGCCGGTGGGCGCCACGCCGGCGCCGCCGTCAAGGCGGTGAAGGAACAGTTGCTTGCCGTGCCGGACAAGGGCATCGGCTACGGCCTGCTGCGTTACCTGAACCCCGAGACCGCCGAGGTGTTCGCGGGGCTGCCGGACGGACAGATCAGCTTCAACTACCTGGGTCAGCTGCTCCTGGGCGACATCGACACCGACGCCGGGCAGCTGCCGTGGACCCCGGCCGGCGGAACGGGCGACCTCGAACTCGCCGCGGACGACGAGATGCCGGCCAACAAGCTGGTCGACATCAATGCGGTGGTGTCGGATGGTTCGGACGGTCCGCAGTTGGGTGCGACCTTCGCGTTCGTGTCGTCGGTGCTCGACGAGGCGGATGTGCGGCGTCTGGCGGATCTGTGGGTGCAGGCGCTCGAGGCGTTGGCAAGCCATGTGGCGTCGCCGGCGGCGGGTGGTCTGACGCCCTCGGATCTGCCGTTGGTGTCGTTGTCGCAGTCGGACATCGAGGTGTTCGAGGGCCGGTTCCCGGCCCTGAGCGATGTGTGGCCGTTGGCGCCGCTGCAGTCGGGTCTGTTGTTCCACGCCATGCTCGCCGAGCAGTCCGTGGACATGTATGCGATCCAGACGGTGCTCGACCTCTCGGGAACCGTCGACACGCAGAAACTGCACCGTGCTGCCGAGGCCGTGGTGGAACGCCACCCGAACCTGCGGACCGCTTTCGTCTCCGACTCGGACGGTCACCCGGTCCAGATCGTGCTGAACGACGTCATCGTTCCGTGGACCGAAGTGGATCTGACCGGAGAGCCCGACGCGGAGGACGCGTGGCGCAGAGTTCTCGACGAAGACCAGGCGATGCGGTTCGACATGAGCGCTCCGCCGTTGCTGCGTTTCACCTTCGCGACGGTGGCCCCGGGTCGGTATCGACTCCTCATGGCAAGCCATCACATCCTGCTCGACGGCTGGTCCATGCCGCTGTTGTTCAAGGACCTCCTGGTGCTGTACGCCACCGGCGGGGATGCGTCGGTGTTGCCGCGGGTGCGGTCCTACCGGTCCTATCTGGCGTGGCTGGGTGAGCAGGACCCGTTCGAGTCCTTGCAGGTCTGGGAACGCACACTCGAAGGCGTCGAACCGGCCATGCTGGCCGGGGACGCTCCCGGTACGGAGATCGACACCCGTGTGGCGAACCACCAGGTCGTCGTCGACTCCGAGTCCACGGCCGCACTGACAGGTCTGGTGTCGCGTCTCGGGGTCACGCTCAACACGGCCGTGCAGGCGGCCTGGGCTCTGGTCCTGGGCCGGCTTCTCGGTCGCGACGACGTGGTCTTCGGCGCGACCGTGTCGGGTCGTCCGCCCCAGCTCGACGGTGTCGAGTCGATGGTGGGCCTGTTCATCAACACGCTCCCGGTGCGGATGCGATTCGACGGTTCCGAGTCCGTCGAGGATCTGCTGCGTCGTGTTCAGGGTGAACAGGCAGACCTGCTCGATCACCACTATGTGAACCTGGCCGATATCCAGCGAGCGGCCGGGCGAGGCAGTCTCTTCGACACGATCACGGTGTTCGAGTCCTATCCGGTGGACGAGGAAGGCCTTGCGGCGCAGGCAGGCTCGATCGGTGGGATGAACATCGAGGGTGTCTCGTCGAACGACGCTCCGCACTATCCGCTCTCGATCATCGTCATGGCGAAGCAGGAAATCGTCCTGTCGTTCGAATACCTTCCCCGCTATTTCGACGAGTCCGAGGTCGAAGCGATCGGGCACCGGGTGGTCCGTGTGCTGGAACAGTTCGTGGCCGACACCTCTGCTCCCGTGGGGGATCTCGACGTATTGGTCGGGGACGAGCGGTCGCGGGTGCTCGAGGTGTGGAACGACACGGCGCGTGTGGTCGATGGTCCGGTGTCGTTGCCGGGGGTGTTCGTCGAGCAGGTGCGGCGGTCGCCGGATGCGGTTGCGGTGGTATTCGAGGGTGAGTCGCTGACCTATGGTGAGTTCGCGTCTCGGGTGAATCGTCTTGCGCGGCATCTGATTTCTCTGGGTGTGGGTCCGGAGTCGCGGGTGGCGTTGGCGATGCGCCGGTCGACGGAGTTGCTGGTGGGTATGTATGCGGTGCTCGCTGCCGGTGGTGCGTATGTGCCGATCGATCCGGATCAGCCGGATGAGCGCAACGGGTACATTCTCGAGGTCGCCGAGCCGGTGGTGGTGTTGACCACCGAGCGTGACGGTGTGGTGGTGCCGGGGCAGGGGTCTGTCCCGAGTGTGGCGATCGATTCGCTGGATCTGTCGGCGGTGTCCGATGCGGTGGTGTCGGATGCGGATCGGGTGGCTGCGTTGCGGTCGGGCAATACGGCGTATGTGATCTTCACGTCGGGGTCGACGGGCCGGCCGAAGGGTGTGGCGGTGTCGCACGGGTCGGTGGTGAATCAGATCCGGTGGATCACTGCGGAGTACGGGTTCGGTCCCGGTGATGTGGTGTTGCAGAAGACGCCGTTCACGTTCGATGTGTCGGTGTGGGAGTTGTTCGGCACGTTGGCGGTGGGTGCGTCGTTGGTGGTGGCGGCGCCGGACGGGCATCGGGATCCGGTGTATCTGGGTCGGGTGATCCGGGAGCGTGGGGTGACGGCGACGTCGTTCGTGCCGTCGATGTTGGCGGTGTTCGCGACGTCGGTCTCGCGTGAGGACTGTGTGTCGTTGCGGACGGTGCTCGTGGCCGGTGAGGCGTTCCCGATGTCGGTGGCCGAGCAGTTCGCTCGTGTCTCGGATGCGGAGCTGCACAATTTGTACGGGCCGACGGAGGCGACGGTGCATGCGACTGCGCGTGCGGTTGCCGGTGTCGTGGGTGGTTCGGTGCCGATGGGTGTGCCGGTGTGGAATACCGGGGCGTATGTGCTCGATGGGCGGTTGCGTCCGGTTCCGGTGGGTGTGACGGGTGAGTTGTATCTGTCGGGTGTGCAGTTGGCCCGCGGATATGTGGCGCGGCCGGATCTGACGGCGGAGCGGTTCGTGGCGTCGCCGTTCGGTTCGGGGGAGCGGTTGTATCGCACGGGTGATCTGGTGCGGTGGACCGGTGATGGCGAGCTCGAGTACATCGGGCGGACGGACTTCCAGGTGAAGTTGCGTGGTCTGCGGATCGAGCTCGGCGAGATCGAGGCGGTTCTGGCGGGGTTGTCGGGGATCGCGCAGGTTGCGGTGCTGGTGCGTCGGGATCAGTTGGTGGCCTATGTGGTTCCGGCTGCCGGGTGTGCGGTGGACGTGCACGAGGTGCGTGTGCAGGTGGGGCGGTCGTTGCCTGCCTACATGGTTCCTGAGCATGTGGTGGTGCTCGACGAGTTCCCGCTCAATGCGTCGGGCAAGCTGGATCGGAAGGCGTTGCCGGATCCGGAGTTCGTGTCGGATGCGGTGTTCCGTGCTCCGGTGACGCCGGTCGAGCAGGCGTTGGCGGATCTGTTCGCCGAGGTGCTCGGGGTCGAGCGGGTCGGTGTGGACGACGATTTCTTCGCTCTCGGTGGCGATTCGATCGTGTCGATCCAGTTGGTGGCGCGGGCGAAGTCTCGTGGTGTGGTGATCTCGCCGCGGGATGTGTTCGAGCAGCGGACCGTGGCCGGTCTGGCGGAGGTCGCTCGGGTCGAGGGTGCCGGTGAGGAGCAGGTGCTCGAGGAGTTGCCCGGTGGTGGTGTGGGTGCGCGTCCGTTGATGCCGGTGGAGCATTGGATGCTCGAGCGGCGCGGCGGCCACCGCTTCACCCAGTCGACCGTGCTCGCGGTACCCGCCGATATCGAACGCGCGCGCGTCGTCGAGACCCTGGGTGCCGTGGTGAATCGCCACGATGCCTTGAGGACCCGCCTCGTCGACTCGGCGACGATCGAAGTTCTTCCCGCCGACGCCGTGGATGTGAGTGCGGCGGTCGAACGGGTCGAACTACCGGTCGATGCGGACGAGGCGACGGTACGGGTACTGGCTTCGGAAGCCGCGAATGCAGCTGCTGATCGCCTCGACCCGGCCACCGGGAACATCGTGCGGTTCGTCTGGTTCGACTTCGGGGCGGAGAACGTCGACGAGGGTCGTCCCGGTGCCGTCCTGGTTCTCGCCCACCACCTCGCGGTCGACGGTGTGTCGTGGCGGATCCTGGTGCCGGACTTCGTGTCCGCCGGAGCGCAGCTCGCAGCGGGGGCGACGCCGAGCCTGCCGCCGGTGGGGACCTCGGTGCGCCGTTGGGCACACGCCCTCGCAGAACGAGCCACCGCTCCCGAGATCGTTGCGCAGGTCGACTTCTGGCGGAACGTGATCCACGGCTCCGATCCGGTGGTCGGCACGCGGCCCTTCGACCCGGCGGTCGACACGCTGTCGACGGTTCGGGGAGTTCGAGCAACAGTGGATGCCGGCGTCACGGACGCGATCCTGCGGAGCGTTCCCACAGCCTTCCGTGGAGGGGTCAACGACGGTCTGCTGGCGGCGCTGGCTCTGGCACTGACCGCGTGGCGGCGCGAGCGTGGTGTCGTCGAGTCGTCTGCGTTCGTGCAGCTCGAGGGTCACGGTCGTGAGGAGTCCGTGGTCCCGGGTGCGGATCTGTCGCGGACGGTGGGCTGGTTCACGACGGTGTTCCCGGTGCGGCTGGATCTGTCCGGTGTCGACGTCGACGACGCGTTCGCCGGTGGATCGGCGGCCGGTGCGGCCGTGAAGAGGGTCAAGGAGCAGCTGGCAGCGGTGCCGGACAAGGGCATCGGCTACGGCCTGCTGCGGTATCTGAACTCCGAGACCTCCCCGGAGCTGACACCGCTGCGGGCCCCTCAGATCAGCTTCAACTACCTGGGGCAGATGACGGCCGGCGAACTCTCGGAGGATGCTGCCGAGCTCGACTGGCTGCCGACAGCGGCGCTCGGCACGCTCGACGTGGAATTCGATTCCGGCATGGCGGCGAACGGAGTCGTCGACATCAATGCCGTGGTGGTCGACGGCGACGAGGGCCCGCGTCTGGAGGCGACGTTCGCGTACGCGTCGGAGATCGTCTCCGAAGCGGACGTGCAGTTCTTCGCAGACCTGTGGACTCGAGCACTCGGAGCGATTGCAGAGCACGTGCAGTCGGGGGGCCGTGGTTTCACCCCGTCCGATTTCCCGCTCGTTCGGCTCGACCAGCGGGACATCGACGTCCTCGAATCCGGCTACCCGACTCTATCGGACGTGTGGCCGCTGGCGCCGTTGCAGTCGGGTCTGCTGTTCCACGCGATGTTCGCCGAGGCCTCGGTGGACATGTACCTGATCCAGACGGTGCTCGATCTGTCCGGCGCGGTGGACGCCGAGCGACTCCGGGCAGCAGCCCAGGGTGTGCTCGACCGCTACCCGAACCTGCGGACCGCCTTCGTCAGCGACTCCCGGGGCGATTCGGTGCAGGTGGTCCTCGACCGGGTCGAGGTGCCGTGGCGCGAATTGGATCTCACCGGTGACGACGACGCGGACGAGGCTCTCGCCCGGTTCCTGAAGGAGGACCAGGCCGACCACTTCGACATGGCGACCGCGCCGTTGATGCGGTTCACCCTGGTGACGATGGCGCCGGGCCGGTTCAAGCTGGTGCTGGCCAACCATCACATCCTGCTCGACGGCTGGTCGCTGCCGCTGCTGATGCGTGATCTCCTGGCGTTGTACGCGACCAGGGGTGAGGTGTCGGTGCTGCCGCGGGTGCGCTCCTACCGGTCGTACCTGGCGTGGCTGGCCGAACAGGACCTGCGCGAGTCCCTCCAGGTATGGGATCGAGCCCTCGAAGGCAGCAGCGAACCCACTCTCGTCGCTCGGGGCCGTACTCCGTCCGCGCCGACTGCGCGGGCGAAGCGCTGGGAGTTGGAGATCGACGCCGAGCGGTCTGCTGCGTTGCGTGGGCTGGCGCAGCGTCTGGGTGTGACGGTCAATACGGTCACGCAGGCGGCGTGGGGTCTGGTGCTGGCCCGGGTGACGGGTCGGGACGATGTGGTGTTCGGTGCGACGGTGTCGGGTCGTCCGCCGCAGCTCGACGGTGTCGAGTCGATGGTGGGTCTGTTCATCAACACGTTGCCGGTGCGGGTGCAGGTGTATCCGAACGAGTCGGTGGAGCATTTCCTGGCGCGTGTGCAGCGTGAGCAGGCGGAGTTGCTCGATCACCACTATGTGGGGCTGGCCGACATCCAGCGCGTTGCGGGACAGGGCGCGGTATTCGACACGTTGACGGTGTTCGAGTCCTATCCGGTCGACGCGAAGGGCCTGGCCGAGCAGGCCGCCGCGATCGACGGCATGTCGATCGACGGAGTCGCCTCGAACGATGCTCCGCACTACCCCCTGTCGCTCGTCATCACCGTCGGCCGGACGATCACCATCGCCTTCGAGTACCTCGACGAGGTCTTCGGAGAGGACGAGGTCCGCGTGTTCGGTACACGTCTGGAACGTGTGCTGGATTCGTTCGTTGCGGGTTCGTCGGGTGTGGTCGGTGATGTGTCGTTGCTCGATGAGGTCGAGCGGCGGTTGGTGTTGGCGGGGTGGAGTGAGCCGGGTGTTGCGGCGAGCTCGGATACGTTGATCGGTCGGTTCCACGAGCGGGCGGCGGCGGTGCCGGATGCGGTGGCGGTGTCGTTCGAGGGTCGGTCGTTGACCTATGGCGAGTTGGCGTCGCGGGTCAATCGTCTGGCGCGGTGGTTGATCGCCGAGGGTGTGGGTCCGGATGATCTGGTCGCGGTGGCGTTGCCGCGGTCGGAGGAGCTGGTGGTGGCGCTGTTGGCGGTGTTGACCGCTGGTGGTGGTTACCTGCCGGTGGATGTGTCGTATCCGGCGGATCGGTTGGCGTTCATGTTGTCCGATGCGCGGCCGGTGTGTGTGCTGGTGGCGGATGCGGCCGAGGCGGGGTTGCCGGCGACGGATGTGCCGGTGGTCGAGCTCGGTGCGGTGGATGTGTCGGTGTTCGATGATGCGCCGGTGGTCGAGGCGGAGCGTCGGGCGCCGTTGCGGCCGGAGAATCTGGCGTATGTGATCTACACGTCGGGGTCGACGGGTCGGCCGAAGGGTGTGCAGGTGCCGCATCGGACGGTGGTGCGGTTGTTCGACAACACGGCGTCCCGTTACGGGTTCGGCGCGTCGGATGTGTGGACGTTGTTCCATTCGTATGCGTTCGACTTCTCGGTGTGGGAGTTGTGGGGTCCGCTGTTGCACGGTGGTCGCCTGGTGGTGGTGGACTACTTCACGTCGCGGTCGCCGGAGCAGTTCCGGGAGTTGGTGGCGCGTGAGGGTGTGACGGTGCTGAACCAGACGCCGTCGGCGTTCTATCAGTTCGTCGAGGCCGATCGGGTGGCCGAGGAGTCGGGTGCGGCGACGCCGTTGGCGTTGCGGTATGTGATCTTCGGTGGTGAGGCGCTGGATCTGCGGCAGCTCGGTGGTTGGTACGACCGGCATGCCGAGGATGCGCCGTTGCTGGTGAACATGTACGGCATCACCGAGACGACGGTGCACGTGTCGTATCTGGCGTTGGATCGGTCGTTGGCCGATGGGGCGTCGGCGAGTGTGATCGGTCGTCCGATTCCGGGTCTGGGTGCGTATGTGCTCGATGAGCGGTTGCATCCGGTGCCGGTGGGGATGCCGGGTGAGATCTATGTGCGTGGTGAGCAGCTCACGCGGGGTTATCTGGGTCGGCCGGATCTGACGTCGGCGCGGTTCGTGGCGGATCCGTTCGGTGCGCCGGGTTCGGTGATGTACCGGACCGGGGATGTGGCGATGTGGAATGCCGATGGGCATCTCGAATATGTGGTCGGGCCGATTCGCAGGTGCAGTTGCGTGGTTTCCGTATCGAGCTCGGTGAGGTCGAGGCGGCGTTGCTGCAGGTCGAGGGTGTGGCGCAGTCGGTGGCTGCGGTGGTGGTCGACGAGCGGCTCGGTGAGCGGTTGGTCGGTTATGTGGTGCCGCGGACCGGTTGTGCGGTCGATGCGGCCGCGGCGATCGAGGCGTCGGGTCGGTTCCTGCCGGAGTACATGGTTCCGGATGCGGTGGTGGTGCTCGAGGCGTTGCCGTTGACGGCGAACGGCAAGTTGGATCGTCGGGCGTTGCCGGCGCCGGAGTTCACCAGTTCTTCGGAGTTCCGGGCGGTGTCGTCTCCGGTGGAGGAGATCGTTGCGGGTGTGTTCGCCGAGGTGCTCGGTGTGGAGCGGGTCGGTGCGGACGATTCGTTCTTCGCTCTCGGCGGCAACTCGCTGCTGGCGACCAAGGTCGCAGCACGCCTCGGTGCGGCGTTCGACACCAAGGTGCCCGTGCGGACACTGTTCGAAGCACCCACCGTCGAGCAGTTGGCGGTCGCGATCGGCACGGTCACGGAGACGGTGTCGCGCCCGCCGATCACGGCAGGGGACCGGCCGGAGCGTATCCCGCTGTCCCTGGCGCAGCAGCGGATGTGGTTCCTCAACCAGATGGACACCACGTCGCCGGTCTACAACATCCCGATGGCGCTGCGTCTGAAGGGTGCACTCGACCGGGATGCGATCGACGCCGCGGTCGCCGATCTGGTGGCACGGCACGAATCGCTGCGCACCCGCTACCCGAGCGATCAGGACGGCCCGTACCAGGAGGTTCTGGCGCCGGAGGAGGCCGGGCTGTCCGTCGGGCACGTCCGGGTCGACTCCGAATCGGACCTGTTCGA